>JAAELR010000072.1 GCA_024226455.1 Paracoccaceae bacterium | reverse complement strand
CGTACCGCCGGGGGCGGCCGGATCGGATAGCGGGTCCACCGTCAACTCCAGGGGCGAGCTGGATTGGACCGCGACAGTGTGGCTCAGATTGCGCGCCGGCGAACCATCCTCCAGCAGCTCGATCTCGAAGGGGATGAGGGTACCGTCGACAACGCCGGAGAGGACATACTCGTTCATGCTTACGCTTACACCGCCGTATGCCGGCAAGTCACCGAGATTCCATGTCAGATACTCGCCCGCTTCGCAGTATGTACCTGGACAGTCACCACCAGCGGTGACACTTGGAGACTTCCAGATGTGCTCCGGATAGAGCAGGCGCAAGGTAAGGGTGCCGGTCGGACCGGCGTTCGGATTCGATACGCTGATCTGAAGGTCCAGCAGCTCATCCGGCTCCGCCGGATCGGGGTTGATCTCCATGGCCAGCCCCAGCGGCGCGGTGGCATCCACGCGGCTGACCGCCAGCGCCCGGCCCTGCCGCGCTTGAAAGTTCACGGTGGCCGAAAGCGTGGCCGCATCCACTACCAACAGGGTGCTGTCGGCAAGCCCGGCGCCAACCTGGACCGTGACGCGCTGCCGGCCGCCACCATTGGCGGCCAGGCTGCCGAGATTCCAGACCACCTCATTACCCGCGGGGGTCCCGCCACCCGTGGCGGAGACGAAGGTTGTACCCGCAGGCAGGGGCAGGCGTAGTTCGGTGGATGTGGCGCCGTTGCCGCCGTTGTTGCCGTAGGTAAGTTCGTAGACAAGCGTACCGCCGGGGGCGGCCGGATCGGATAGCGGGTCCACCGTCAACTCCAGGGGCGAGCTGGATTGGACCGCGACAGTGTGGCTCAGATTGCGCGCCGGCGAACCATCCTCCAGCAGCTCGATCTCGAAGGGGATGAGGGT
>JAAELR010000071.1 GCA_024226455.1 Paracoccaceae bacterium | reverse complement strand
GCAGTCCGGTCCGCCATGTGGAAATGGCGGGCGCACCCGGAGGCTTCAGCCGTGAGGACGGTCGGCGGGATAGGTGCCGAGGATCTGCAGAAACTCGGTGAAATAGTCCAGCTCTTCCAGCGCCCGGGCAACAGCGGGATCGTCGGGATGGCCCTCTACATCGGCATAAAACTGCGTCGCGGTAAACGAGCCGTCGACCATGTAACTTTCCAGCTTGGTCATGTTCACGCCGTTGGTGGCAAAGCCGCCCATCGCCTTATACAGCGCCGCCGGAATGTTGCGCACCCGAAACACGAAGGTGGTGATCATGGTATCGTCACGCCGCGCCATGTCGTTGTCGCGCGACATGATCAAAAAGCGCGTGGTGTTGTGGGTGTGGTCCTCGATATGGCGGGCCAGAATGTCGAGCCCGTAGATCTCTGCCGCCAGATCCGAGGCCAGCGCGCCAACCGTTCGTTGGTTCTTGTCAGCGATCTCGGAGGCTGCACCGGCGCTGTCGGCGGCGGCTTCTCCGCGGATGCCGTGGCGACCAAGGAATTCGGCGCATTGCGGCAACAGCACCAGATGCGCCCGCACAAGGTCGATCTCTTCAAGCGCGACACCGGGCAGAGCCATCAGGCTGATATGCACCCGCACGAAGACCTCGTCGACGATATGCAACCCCGATTCAGGCAACAGGCGGTGAATATCCGCGACCCGGCCATAGGTCGTGTTCTCGACCGGTAACATCGCCAGCTCTGCCGCGCCCGAGCTCACCGCCTTGATCACGTCCTGGAAACTGCGGCAGGGCAACGCCTCCATCCCGGGGCGTGCCTCGTGGCAGGCCTGGTGCGAATAGGCGCCGGGCTCCCCCTGAAATGCGATGCGTGCGGTCATCTTTCTGCGGTCCGTTTAAAAGATACACCCAAAAAGGGCGTTTCGTCGCGGCTCATATACCTTGAACCGTGTGACGGGAAGCGGATAGATGGCGGCGAAATCTGGACAGGACGAAGCGCGACATGTTCGACACAACCACCATGATCAAGATCGTGGGCAGCCTCTGCGGCTCGCTTCTGGTCCTCCTGCTCGGCAACTTTGTGGCAGGATCGCTCTATCAGGTTGGCGGCGACGGGCACGATCAGGCCTATGTCATCGACACCGGCGAGGAAGACGCCCCTGTCGACGAGGAACCTGCCGAGCAAGAGCCGACCGGGGACGCGGTCGATTTTGGCGCCCTATTGGCCTCGGCCGATGCGGCCGCGGGCGAGAAACTGTTCAAGGCCTGCAAGGCCTGCCACAAGGTCGAGGACGGCAAGAATGGCGTCGGTCCGCATCTTTATGGCGTAGTCAACCGTTCGGTCGGTTCGGTCGACGGGTTCAAGTACTCTGGCAGCCTGGTCGCCGTGGTCGAGACCTGGGACGCCGACGCGCTGAACGCCTACCTGGAAAACCCCAAGGAATACGCCCCGGGCACCAAGATGACCTACAAGGGCATGAAGGATGTCGAGGATCGCGCGAATTTGATCGCCTGGCTCGATTCGCTCGACGGCTGACAATTCTCAATGAATTCATCAAGCAGGCCGCTCCCAACGGGGGCGGCCTGCGTGGTATTTGGGACTCAAACGCTTGTGAAGTCTTGGGAATTGGCGTTGAAGCATCGACAATTGCATTTTTAGTCTAATCTTAGGCAACAGCGCCCAGACTGGGATAGAAATACCGTGAGAGCGGAGGAGATGACATGCATGATCGCCGGGCCCGGACCCTTGCCGTAACCCGCAGCGTGGCCGAGCGTTACAGGTGGAAACTGCTGCTGGCGGTGCCTTTCACCGTGCTGGTGCTGGCGCTGACGGTCGTCATGGCGCGTGCGGAAACCATCAGGTCGCACGGCATCTCGACCTTTGGAGAGCTGTCGCTGGCGGCCGATTTCCCACACCTGCCCTACGTCAACCCCGACGCCCCCAAGGGCGGCGAGATGTCGTTTTCGTGGTCGTCGGGCTCGTTCGACTCGATGCAGCCCTACACCCGCAAGGGCCGCCCGGGGACCCTGTCGAGCGTGTTTTTCGAGGCGATGCTGGAAAGCCCCAGCCACGAGATCGGCGAAAGCTACTGCCTGCTTTGCGAATACATGGAGTATCCCGAGGGCAAGGAATGGGTGATCTTCAAGATCCGCGACGAGGCGAAATTCTCTGACGGGTCCGACCTGACCGCCGACGACGCGGTGTTCAGCTATGAGATTCTGCGTGACGAGGGGCTTCCCAGCTTTCGCGCCTCGATCGTCAAGACCATCGCCGGCGCCGAAGCGCTGGGCGCCAAGCGGGTGAAGTTCACCTTTACCGAGGACGCGCCGATGCGCGGGCGCATCGAAAGCGCCGGCGGGCTGCCGGTGTTCAGCCGCGCCAACCACGAGGCCAGCGGGCTGGCGTTCGAGGATACCCGGCTGGAGCCGCTGATGGGCTCCGGCGCCTATGTGCTGGGAGAGCTCGACGTGGGCAAGCGCATCGTTTACCAACGCAACCCCGACTATTGGGGTACCGATCTGCCGCTGATGAAGGGGCGTAACAATTTCGACACGATTCGCGTCGAGTATTACGGCGACGCCATCGCGGCATTCGAAGGCTTCAAGGCCGGTAACTACACGTTCCGGCAGGAAAACAGTTCCAAGACCTGGGCCACCGCGTATGACTTCCCCGGCCTCGACGACGGTCATGTGGTGAAAAAGGAACTGCCCGACGATACCATCACATCCGGCCAGTCCTTCATGTTCAACCTGCGGCGCGAGAAATTCCAGGACGTGCGGGTGCGCGAGGCGCTGGCGCTGATGTTCAATTTCGATTGGACAAACAAGCATCTGTTCTTCGGCCTCTACAGCCAGGGGTCCAGCTTTTGGCAGAACACCGACCTTGCCGCGACCGGGCTGCCGAGCGAGGGAGAACTGGCGATCCTGGAACCCCTGCGCGACAGCCTGCCGCCCGAGGTGTTCGCCGAAGAGGTCTTTTCGCTGACCCCGTCGGACCCCGATGACGACTTCGACCGGCGCAAGGCGCGGGTCGCGCTGCGGCGGCTGCGAGAGGCCGGATACGAGCCTGACGACCACGGCATACTGCGCAAGGACGGCGAGACGCTGGATGTGGAATTCCTGAACGCCGGCCCGCTTTTTGACCGGATCATCAACCCTTACGTGGCCAACCTGCAGGCGATCGGTATCAACGCCGAGATGGCCAGGGTCGACAATGCCGAGATCATCCAGCGCGAGCGCGACTATGATTTCGACATCATCACCGATCATGTGCCCATGGGCTATGAGCCCGGATCGGGCCTGCGCCAGTACTTCGGCTCTGAGTCCAAGGATGCCTCTGTCTTCAACCCCTCGGGCGTCGGTAGCGAAACCATCGACGTGCTAATCGACGCCGTGATCAACGCCGAGACCAAGGACGCCATGATCAACGCCGTCAAGGCGCTGGACCGGGTGCTGAGATGGGAGCGGTTCCGCGTTCCGCAATGGTACAACCCCAACCACTGGGTGGCTTACTATGACATGTACGAACATCCCGACCCGCTGCCGCGCTATGCGCTGGGGTTCCTCGATTTCTGGTGGTGGAACGCCGACAAGGAGGCGGCACTGAAAGCCGCCGGCGCATTGTAGGGCCGCCGCCGCATGGGCGCCTATATCCTGAGACGGCTGTTGCTGGTCATTCCGACCCTGATCGGCATCATGATCGTCAACTTCACGCTCATCCAGTTCGTGCCGGGCGGCCCGATCGAACAGATCATCGCGCAGCTCGAAGGCGAGGGCGACGTGTTCGAGGGGATCTCTGGCGGCGGTTCAGAGACCGACACCTCGCTGGAAAGGGAGACCGGGTATATCGGCGCCCGCGGATTGCCTCCCGATTTTCTGGACGAATTGCGGGTGCAGTTCAAATTCGCCGAGATCGTCTGTGCCGAAGGGTATGAGGGCGAACCCGAGATTGGCGCCGAGGAATGTCAGGCCGTGCCGATCCCCGGGCTGGAACGGTTCCTGCGCATGATGTGGGACTATATCAGGTTCGATTTCGGCGAGAGCCATTTCCGGTCGGTCACAGTAACCGGCTTGGTGCTGGAAAAGATGCCGGTCTCGATCTCGCTGGGGCTGTGGTCGACGCTGATCGCCTATATGATCTCGATCCCGCTGGGGGTGAGAAAGGCGGTGCGCGATGGATCACCGTTCGACACATGGACATCCAGCATGATCATCGTGGGCTATGCGATCCCGGGCTTTTTGTTCGCGATCCTGCTGATGGTGGTCTTTGCGGGTGGGTCGTATTTCAAGATCTTCCCATTGCGCGGCCTGACATCCGACAACTGGGACGACCTGACGATGATCGGCAAGGTCGCCGATTACTTCTGGCATATCACGCTGCCGGTGCTGGCCTCGACCATCGCCAGCTTTGCCACGCTGACGCTTCTGACCAAGAACAGCTTTCTCGACGAGATCAAGAAGCAATACGTGATCACCGCCAAGGCCAAGGGGCTGAGCGAAGCCCGGGTGCTGTACGGTCACGTGTTCCGCAACGCGATGCTGATCGTGATTGCCGGATTCCCGCAGGTGTTCATATCTGTATTCTTCGCGGGTTCCCTGATCATCGAGACGATCTTTTCGCTCGATGGGCTGGGGCGGCTGGGCTTCGAGGCTGCGGTGGCGCGGGACTATCCCGTGATCTTCGGCACGCTGTTCTTCTTCGGGATCATCGGGCTGGTCGTCGGGGTCCTGAGCGACCTGATGTATGTCTTCGTCGATCCGCGCATCGATTTCGAGACGAGGGCCACCTGAGATGCCACGGCGAGACCCCGAAATCCCGCCCGACGCGTTGTCGACGCAAGTGCTCGTCCCGACGCGGCCCAGATGCTACTTTGCGCTGTCACCGCTGAACCAGCGCCGCTGGCGCAACTTCACCCGCAACCGCCGCGCCTTCTGGTCGCTGATCATCTTTGCGGTGCTGTTCGGGTTGTCGCTTTGCGCCGAGTTCGTCGCCAACGAGCGGCCGATCCTGGTTAAGTATCACGATGGCTATTACATGCCGATCTTCCGGTTCTATCCAGAGACGGCATTCGGAGGCGATTTCAGGGTCGAGGCGCCGTACCACGATATAGAGACCCAATGCCTGATCGTCTCCGGCGGGCTGCAGGACTGCTTCGACAACCCAGAGGGCATCATCGAGGATGCCGGTGACGGGGTGGTGAACGGGGCGGATATCGAGAAGGGCTGGCTGCTGTGGCCGCTGGTGCCTTACACGTACGACAGCATCGTCGATACCGGCGGCGTGGCGCCGGGGCCGCCCACGGCGCAGAACTGGCTGGGCACCGACGACACCAGCCGCGACGTGGTGGCCCGCGTGATCTACGGCTTTCGGTTATCGATCCTTTTCACCATCATCGTCACCACCGTGGCCAGCGCGATCGGCATCATCGCAGGCGCAGTTCAGGGGTTCTTTGGCGGCTGGGTCGACCTGATATTCCAGCGCATCATCGAGATATGGTCGTCGAGCCCGTCACTGTACATCATCATCATCATGTTCGCGATCTTCGGTCGGTCATTCTGGCTGCTGGTCTTCCTGACCGCGCTCTTTGGCTGGACAGCACTGGTCGGCGTGGTGCGCGCAGAGTTCCTGCGGGCGCGCAACTTTGAGTATGTGCGGGCCGCAAAGGCGCTGGGCGTGTCGAACTGGAAGATCATGTTCCGCCACATGCTGCCCAACGCCATGGTGGCGACGCTGACCATGCTGCCCTTCATCATCACCGGCACCATCAGCACACTGGCAGTGCTCGATTTTCTGGGTTACGGGTTGCCCTCTTCGGCGCCGTCGCTGGGAGAGTTGACACTGCAGGCGAAACAGAACCTGCAGGCGCCGTGGCTGGGCTTTACCGCCTTCATCACCTTCGCCGTCATGCTGTCGCTTCTGGTGTTCATCTTCGAGGGCATCCGCGACGCCTTTGACCCAAGAAAGACGTTCCAGTGAGCGGGCTTGGCACAAAGACATGGCCATCGCTCCGGCTTTGGCTATATCTTGCCAGCCTGGCCGTCTGCGCCGTGAGCGTCGGCTTCGTAGTGTTCGACTTTCTTGTTCTTCATGGTGTGTCCGCCACCTCTGCACCGACGGGAAGTGTCTTCAAAGCCCTAGCCTTCATTCTCTTCGTTGTGCTTGGCCCGGGCACTTGGGTCGTCATTGGATCGGCCTTCTATCTCAGCCAGGCGTTGCCGCGAGGCGCGCGGTCGGCGGTTTTTGAAACCGTGGCACTTCCGGCGGCACTTTGGACCACGGGAGCGCTTCATGTTTTGTACTCGCTGTAGTCTCCGTTTCCGCCGCTCAAGGCGCAACACCACCTCACAGAAGGTTCCAGCGTTATGAGCGCGACACTCGAAGTCCGCGACCTGAGCGTCAGCTTTCGTCAGGATGGCAAGATCATCGAGGCGGTCAGGGGCGTCAGTTTCGACGTGGCCAGGGGCGAGACCGTGGCGCTGGTGGGCGAAAGCGGATCGGGCAAGTCGGTTACCGCGCTGTCCACCGTGTCTCTGCTGCCCGACAGCGCCTCTGTCAGCGGCTCGATAACCTATGATGGCGTCCAGATGGTCGGCGCCCGCGAGGCCGAACTGCAGCGGGTGCGCGGCAACGACATCAGTTTCATCTTTCAAGAGCCGATGACCTCGCTGAACCCGCTGCACACGCTGGAAAAGCAGATCCTGGAGAGCATCGCGCTGCACCAGGGGCTGGTCGGAGAACCGGCGCGGGCGAGGATCATCGAACTGCTGATAAAGGTCGGCATCCACGATCCCGAAGCGCGGCTGAAAGCCTATCCGCACCAGCTGAGCGGCGGCCAGCGGCAGCGGGTGATGATCGCCATGGCGCTGGCCAACGGGCCGGATCTGCTGATCGCGGACGAGCCTACAACGGCGCTCGACGTGACCATTCAGGCACAAATCCTCGACCTGCTATACGACCTGAAACAGACCGAGGACATGAGCCTGCTGTTCATCACCCATGACCTGGGCGTCGTGCGCCGCATCGCCGACCGGGTCTGCGTTATGCAGAACGGCGAGATCGTCGAACAGGGCGCCACAAAAGAGATCTTCGACAACCCGCAGCACGCCTATACCAGAATGTTGCTGGGCGCCGAGACCGCCGGCCTGCCCGGGCCGGTGCCCGGCGACGCAGAGGTGGTGGCAGAGACAGACAGGCTGCGCATCTGGTTCCCGATATACCGCGGGCTGATGCGCCGGGTCGTCGGCCATATCAAGGCCGTGAACGAGGCCACCGTCAGCGTGCGCGAGGGCGAAACCCTGGGCATCGTCGGCGAGAGCGGATCGGGCAAGACCACGCTGGCGCTGGCGATGACGAGGCTGATCCGGTCAGAGGGGCGGATCGTGTTCCTGGGCCGCGATATCTCTTCGTCGCACAAGGGCATATCGCGACTGTCGCAAAGCGGTCTGGCCAAGGCAGAGACCACCGCCAGCGCCATCCCGTGCGGGCAATCGGGGGCGGGTTTTGATGTGCTGTTCTTCGGGCGCATCATCCGCAAATGGACCGAACGGCGCATGCTGCGGGGGCTGAGGCGCCACATGCAGATCGTGTTTCAGGATCCCTATGGCTCGCTTTCCCCGCGGATGACGGTGGAAGAGATCATTGCCGAGGGGCTGGGCGTGCACAAGATCGACACCGACAAGTCGCAGCGCCAACTGGTGGCCGCTATCATGCACGAAGTGGGGCTGGATCCCGCCATGATGCACCGCTATCCACACGAGTTTTCCGGCGGCCAGCGCCAGCGCGTCGCCATTGCCCGCGCCATGATCCTGCGCCCCCGGCTGCTGGTTCTGGACGAGCCGACATCGGCGCTGGACATGACGGTGCAGGTGCAAATCGTCGAGTTGCTGCGCGACCTGCAGCGCCGCCACGGACTGGCCTATCTTTTCATCAGCCACGACCTGAAGGTGGTGCGGGCGCTGGCCCACAAGGTTATCGTGATGAAGCGCGGCGATATCGTCGAGGCGGGCGATGCGGACGCGGTGTTCAACGACCCGCAGACCGCCTATACGCGCGAACTGATGGCGGCGGCGTTCGACATGCACAGCGCCGGCGGGTCGGCGGCCTGACCGAGCGGGGGGCAGGTATCTTCGCGTTACGGGTCGGTCGTGCAGCAAGGGCCTGTTGCGGTCAACCCGGACCGATTGTCGAACAGGCGATGTTGCGTGCCTGCAGACGCCGGCAGGCCATCGCGGCGCCTTCGCGGGTCATGCCGACGAAGTTGGCGTCATGGCCCTGGGCGCTACTGGCTACCTTGCGCAGCGCGGTATCCAGCGTGCCAAGCTCTGCCAGCGCGGTCTTCAGCAGCACCCGTTCGGCCTGGTTGCGGGAGGTGAAGCGACCGATATTGATGCCCCAGTGCCGGTCGCCAGAGGTTGAGAGCCGGGTCACCACGATACGCTCTGGCTCTTCCAGGGCCGGGGGTGCGGTCGCGGTCTGCACCGGCCGAGGCCGCGGCGTGGGCGCGACAGAGGGGGCGGGCTTTGCCGCCGGAGCGGCGGGGGCTTCCGGCGATGGCAGGGGTTTGACGCTGGGCAGGGGCGAAACCAGTGCCGCCAGTTCTTCGGCACCCGGGGCAGAAATTGGGTCAAGCTGGGCTGCGGTCACCGCCTCTTCGATGGTCTCGGCCATCGCCACCAGCATCTCGTCGGGGGGCGCCAGCCCAGTGCCTGGGCGCGGTACCGGATAGGGGCTGCGCGATACCGCACGTATCACCCGGATGGTCTTGCCGGCGGTGCCCGGCTCTGGCGCGGACCCGACATTCGGCTTGGAGGGCGCACGCACCGTCACCCGGGACGGCGCGCGGCGGAACCCCATGTTAAGCAGTTCCGTCACCTTGGCATTGCGCTGCGCCGACGAGCGCCCGCCAAACATGGTGGCGATGATGCGTTCTTGCCCGCGCTCGGCAGAGGCCACCAGGTTGAACCCGGCGGCCCGGGTATAGCCTGTCTTGATCCCGTCGGCGCCCTTGTAGGCGTTCAGGAATCGTCTGTTGGTGCTTGCCACGTCGCGCACGCCGGCATCCGTCGTGAGACGCGAGAAGATGTTATAGTATTGGGGGTGGTTGTAGAACAGGCTCCGCCCGAGGATCGTCATGTCGCGGGCGGTGGAAAGGTGCCCGGTCTCGGTCAGACCATGGGCGTTCTTGAAGGTCGAGCGCGTCATGCCCAGCGCCTTGGCGGTGCGGTTCATGCGGCGGGCAAAGGCGGCCTCGGACCCGCTGATCACCTCGGCCAGCGCGGTGGCCGCATCGTTGGCCGATTTCACTGCCGCGGCACGGATCAGGAACCGCAGCTTGATTCGCTGGCCCGGTTTCAGCCCCAGTTTCGAGGGCGGCTCGGCGGCGGCCTTCTTGGAGATCTTCACGATGGTGTCGAGGCTGATCTCGCCGCGCTCCACCGCGTCGAACACCACGTAGAGCGTCATCATCTTGGTCAGCGAGGCGGGATGCAGCCGGGTATCGGCATTGCGGGCATGCAGTATTTCGCCAGTGCGCGCGTCCATCACCATCGCCGCATAGGGCGCGGCCCCAGCAGGCAGCAACGCCACCAGCAACAATCCAATGACTATCAGGCCCAAACGGGCCCGGTCTTTCAGACGCGAACGCACCTTGAAAATCCTGCTCTGCCTCTCATGCCCCGGAACTTGGCGCCCGGGTGCTTTGTTGGCGCCAAGCTAGCACAGCATTTCGAATCGGAAAACAGCGAATTTTCAATGGCTTTGAGAAAGTTGTTAATCTGTTTCTCAAGATATGGGTGCCGACGCGCGCCGCGCCCCAATATGTTTCATTGTGGCAAGAGTGTGGCGCCGGGCTCAGGTCAGATCGGCGATCAGCGCGGTCAGCCCGCCAAGGTCGGCAATCTCGCGATAGCGGGCATGCCCCTGCGGCGGGTCCTGGTGTTCCAGCGCCCAGACCAGCCCGTGCGGCACATAGACCCCCCAGCCACCCGCCTCGATCACCGGCACCACATCGGATTTCATCGAATTGCCGACCATCATCGCATGTTCCGGTCCCTGCGAGTGGCGGCTGAAGATGTCGCGATAGACCGCCGGCGTCTTGGCAGAGACGATCTCGACCCCGTCAAAAAGCTCTCCCAGCCCGGACTGCGCCAACTTGCGTTCCTGATCCAGCAGGTCGCCCTTGGTGATCAGCAGCACCCGGTAACGCCCGGCCATCGCCTCGACCGCCTCGCGGGCAAAGGGCAGCAATTCTATCGGGTGCTGCAGCATGTCCTGCCCGGCGGCGATCAGTTCCCTGATCACGCCCGCGGGCACGCGTTCTTCGGTCACCTCGATGGCGGTTTCGATCATCGACAGCACGAAGCCTTTGATACCAAAGCCATAATGCCCGATATTGCGGCGCTCGGCCTCTAGCAGGCGTTGCATCAGGTGATCGGATTCGGTGAATTCGCGCAGCAGGTCGCAGAATCGATCCTGGGTGATGCGGTAGAACTGTTCGTTGTGCCAAAGGGTATCGTCGGCATCGAATCCGACCGTCGTCAGTCGAGCGCTCATCGCAGATCTTTCCGTGCATTCCGCCAGGCGCGAATCGCCCCGCCTGCCATCCACCCCTTTTCACACGGAACCAACCGCTTATATAGTCGCCTTCAGTACTAGCAGAGTCGGTATTTCGGAGTAGCCGGGCATGATGACCTTTCCCACATCCATGTCGGACAAACACGACCGCGAGGATGGCGGCACCGGCGTCGCGGTCGAAACCCGCACCAAAACCAGGCGCCCGCCGCTTTACAAGGTGATGTTGCTGAACGACGACTTCACGCCGATGGAGTTCGTGGTGCTTGTGCTGGAGCGGTTTTTCGGCATGAACCATGCCCAGGCCTTCGAGCTTATGCTGACTGTGCACAAGAAGGGCGTCGCCGTGGTCGGCGTCTTTGCCTTCGAGATTGCCGAGACCAAGGTGGGCCAGGTGATGGACTTGGCCCGCCGCCACCAGCATCCGCTGCAATGCACCATGGAAAGGGAATAGGGCAAAGGCCCGGTATCCCATGTCCTCTCCACGCCTGACATCCGCCATCGAAAGCGGCGCCGTCACGATCCCGCCCGAGGGTCGCATCGCGGTGTTCCGCCCGCGTGCCGGGGCCGATCTGTCGGCCCTGCCGCGGGAGCGGGTTCATGTGATCCAGGGCTTCCGGCCCGATCACGACGCATTCGCCGCGCAAGGATATGACACCGGCACCGCGCCGCAGGACGTCTATGCCATGGCCGTGATCTGCCTGCCCCGCGCCAAGGCCGAGGCGCGGCATCTGGTGGCGCGGGCCCGGGCGCTGACTGTGGGACCGGTGGTGATCGACGGGGTCAAGACCCACGGGGTCGAAAGCCTGCTGCGCGACATCCGCAAGCGCGCCACGGTGGCAGAGGTAATCTCAAAGGCCCATGGCAAGATCTTTGCCTTTCAGGGTGGCGATTTCACCGACTGGCTGGCCGAAGAGCGCGATATCGGCGGCTTCGTCACCCGCCCGGGCTTGTTTTCCGCCGATGGCATCGACCCGGGCTCGGCGCTGCTGGTCGGCGCGCTACCCGCGAAGCTGCCGGGCGGTATCGCCGATCTGGGGGCAGGCTGGGGCTATCTGAGCCGGGAGATTCTGACCCGTGAGGGCGTTACAGAGCTGCATCTGGTCGAGGCAGAGCACGCCGCGCTGGACTGTGCGCGCCGCAACGTCACCGATCCTCGGGCCCGATTTCACTGGGCCGATGCTGCGTGCTTTCGCCCCGGCACGTTGCTGGACGCGGTGGTGATGAACCCGCCTTTCCACAATTCCCGCGCCGCCGAACCGGATATCGGCCGCGGCTTCATCGCAGCGGCGGCGGCCATGCTGAAACCGCATGGCCGGCTCTGGCTGGTCGCCAACCGACACCTGCCCTACGAGACCGAGGCGGCATTGCGTTTCCACGAGGTCGCAGAGATCGCCGGCGACACAAGGTTCAAGATCATCGCCGCGGCAAAGCCCCGTCGCGGCAGGCGCTGAAACCGACTAACCTCACCCAAACGGAATCAGGAGGCTGAACACCCAATGTCGTTCTCGATTGCTGGAAAGACCGCCATCGTCACCGGTGCCGCCAACGGTGTCGGCCTCGCCATCGCCCGGCATTTCGCCGATCACGATGCCAATGTGGTGTTTGCCGATATGGATGAAAAGCGGCTGGTCAAGGAGGTCGGCAAGGCGGCGGCGAAAGACGGCTCGAACAGGCGCTATTTCGCGGGCGACCTGCGCGAAAAGCTGACCATCGCCAACTTGCTGTCGGCCACCATCGACGCTTTCGACGGGGTCGACATACTGATCAATGCCTGCCGTCAGGTGGCCCCGTCGGACCCTCTGAACCCGGATGACGACGCCGTGACGATGCTGCTGAACCAGAACCTGATCACCAGCCTGCGGCTGACCCAGATGGTGGCGCGGCGGATGATCAAGCAGGCCGAAAAGGACGGCCGCACCGAGGGCCCGGTGGGTTCGATCGTCAATCTCAGCTCGATAGCGGCGCGGCGCACGCATCCCGAACTGCTGGCCTATTCGGTCAGTTGTGCCGCGCTGGACCAGATGACACGGTCCATGGCGGTGGCGCTGGCTCCGCACCGGATCAGGGTAAACGCGGTTGCCTTCGGCAGCGTGATGAGCGCCAGCCTGAAGGACTCGCTGAAAGCCGACGAGACCAAACGCGACAAGATCATCGGCAACACGCCGCTGGGCCGCATCGCCAGCGCCAGCGAGGTTGCCGAGACGGTGCAGTTCCTGACTTCCGATGGCTCTGGCTTCATGACCGGTCAGATCGTCACGGTGGATGGCGGGCGCAGCCTGATCGATACGGTGGGGGCACCGGTTCACTGACACCCGCCTGACGCCGGCGCGGGCTAATCCCGCCCGACGTTGCCGCTGCGCACCGGCACCCCGAACTCTGCAAAACAGGCATCCGCCAGCCGGGCGATACCGTCCTTGATGGTCTCGACCGGCGCGTGGCCGAAACAAAGCCGCATGCGGTGCCGGTTCGCCGCGCCATCGGTTGTCCATTGCGATCCGGGGTTGATCTCTACCCCCTGTTCCAGCGCCACCTGAAACAGCCCGTCAGTATCGACGTTTTCGGGCAGGGTCACCCACAGATAAATGCCGCCGACAGGGCGGTCGTATTCCACGCTGGCCCCGAAATGCTCATCCAGCGCGGCGCACAGCGTGTCGGCCTTCTGCTGCAGCATCGGCAGCAATTCGGCGACATGCGCGTCGAAATGCGCCGGCAGATACTCGGCCAGCACCAGCTGTTCCAGCGCCCCGCTGCCCGCGTCGGTCTTTAGCGGCAGGATGCGGCCCATCAGTGGCCAGGGCGCCACCAGATAGCCGACGCGCAGCGCCGGGGCGACGGTCTTGGAAAAGGTGCCGCAGTAAATCACCTGCCCCCCGTCGTCGAGCCCATGGATCGCCGGCGGGCGGCTGCCCGAGAACACCAGATCGGCATAACAATCGTCCTCGAAGATCGGCACGCCGAATTTACGGGCCAGCGCCAGCATCTGGTGCCGCCGCGCGATAGGCATGACTGACCCGGTCGGGTTCTGGATGGTCGGGATCGTGTAGATGAACTTTGGCTTGCGCCCCTGCCCGGCCAGATCCGAAAGCGCCCTCTCCAGCGCGTCCATGCGCATGCCGTCCCGGTCAAGCTCTACCCCGACATAGTCCACCCCCAGCGCCCGAAACCGGCTGAGCGCGCCAGAGTAATTGCCCGCCTCCAGCAGCACCACGTCGCCCTTGTCCAGCAAGGCCGCGTTGACCAGGTCCATGGCCTGCAGCGATCCGGTGGCGATCAGAACCTCGCCGGGCGCCACGGTCATGCCGGCGCGGCGCCGCAGCATGCCGCAGATGAATTCGCGCAGCGGCAGATAACCCTGCGGGCCGCATTCCATCCCGTATTTGCCCATCGAAGCCCCGTGCTTTCTGATCACATCGCCCAGCGCGTCGGCCAGCGCATCGGCCGGAACCGTCGGTTCATCGATATTGCCGCCTACGAAATGAAAGGGCGGGTAGCCGACAAAGGGTTTCGCCTCGCCGCTTGCGACCTGTGACAGGAATGAGCCGAATTCGAACGCCATTTTGATCTCTCCTCCCGGTCCCCCGATCTCGGGCAAACCCTGCCAACAGACCCGCCCGAACGCCAACGAAAACCGCAGGCGGCGTCAAGATCTCGCGGCCCCGGGGGCGAGCGGGCCTGTCCTAGCGCCGCTTGGCGGCCTTCTTCAGCAGCATGGCGCGTTTGGTACGGCTGAGATTGTCGAAGAACATGCGCCCGTTCAGATGGTCGATCTGGTGTTGCACGCTTGTCGCCCAGAGCCCCTCGAATTCACGTCTGTCGATCATGCCTTGCGGATTGAGATAGCGCACCATCACTCTGGCGGGGCGTTCCAGCCGGGCCGAGGTGCCGGGCAGGTTGGGGCTGGCTTCCTCATGCGCGCGCAGCTCGTCGGACATGTCGATCAGTTCGGGATTGGCCATGCGCACCGCCTTGCCGCGTTGGTCCGAGGCGTCCACCACAGCCAGCCGCAGCATCACCCCGATCTGCGGCGCGGCAAGCCCGACGCCGGGCATCGCCTCCATGGTGTCGATCATGTCGTCCCAGATGGCGCGGATCTTGTCTGTGATCGTCTCGATGGGTTCCGCCGGGCTGCGTAACCGCTTGTCGGGCCACGCAATGCAGGGGCGGACGGTCATGGTTCACCGATGAAGTCAAGGATCTGCCGGCCCTCAAGATGATCGGCCTCATGCCGGGCAATCACCGCGGCGGCTCCGCTCAGTTCGGCTTCATGTGCCCTGGCATGCAGATCGTGCCAGCGCATCACAACCCGGGCCGGGCGCGTCACGCCAACGGGATGGTCGGGGATGGACAGGCATTGTTCCTCGCAGGTCCGAACCTCGGCGCCCAGCGCGACGACAGACGGGTTTGCACAGATCAGCGGCGTGCGCTCTCCGTCTTTCCACCCGGCATCCATGACAAAAAGCCGGATCGGCACATCCACCTGCGGCGCGGCCAGTCCCCGGCCCTTGGCGGCATACATTGTCTCCAGCATATGCGCGGCCAAATCCCGGATTTCCGAATCAAACCGGTCTACCCGTTCGCAGGTCTTGCGCAGGGTCGCATGCGGATGCTGCAAGAT
The DNA here is from genome assembly GCA_024226455.1 of Paracoccaceae bacterium. GTDB lineage: Bacteria > Pseudomonadota > Alphaproteobacteria > Rhodobacterales > Rhodobacteraceae > JAAELR01. The sequence continues at coordinate 49,791 of JAAELR010000071.1, read as the reverse complement.
CGGCAGCACGCTCAAGCCCGGGCCCGTTCCCGTTTCAGCTTGACCATCCTGCGGGTGATCATCTGGCGGCGCAGAGGCTTGAGATAGTCGATGAATAGCTTGCCATCCAAATGGTCGATCTCGTGCTGCACGCAGGTGGCCCACAGCCCGCCGAATTGCTCTTGCTGTTGTTTGCCGTCGACATTCGTCCAGCGCACCCGCACCTCGGCGGGGCGCTCGACCTCGGCGAACTGCTCGGGGATGGACAGGCAGCCCTCTTCGTAGGTGTTCATTTCCTCCGAGACCCAGGTGACCTCGGGGTTGAACAGCGCCATCGGCCGCGCCGCGGCGCCCTCTTCCTTGACCGCATCCATCACGATCAGCCGGATCAGTTCGCCCACCTGCGGCGCCGCCAGCCCGATGCCCGGCGCGTCATACATGGTCTGCAGCATGTCGTCGGCCAGCTTGCGCAACCCGGCAGAGATCTCTGGCACTTGCGCGCAGTGCTTTTTCAACCGTGGATCGGGGTGAATGATGATGTTTCTCAGCGTCATGGGGCTGCATGTAGGTCATGCCCGCTCGCGACGCAATGTGCCTTGCGCCTGCCGACAGTTTCGTTACCGTTTCACCGCGACATAGCCCAAGGACGACATTCATGAGCCTGTTCGAACGTATCGACCGCCGCGGAACCCAATCGGCGAAATGGGACAAGATGCAAGACCTGTTCGGCGTCTCGCCGCAGGACGGGTTGGCCATGTGGACCGCCGATTCCGACTATGCCACCGCGCCTTGCGTGCGCGCTGCGGTGCGCGCCGCCGCCGAACATGGCGTGTTCGGCTACTCCTGGGATTACCCCGAATACAAGGACGCCGTCGCCTGGTGGATGCAGACCCGCCACGGTTGGCAGGTCGATCCCGACTGGGTGCTGACCTCGCAAGGCCTGGGCAACGCCATCGCCCTGTCCATCGGCGCCTGGAGCGAACCGGGCGACGCCGTGGCGATCTTCCCGCCGGTTTACCACGAGTTCGCCAACAAGATCAAAAAGACCGGCCGCGTGGTCACCGAGTGCCCGCTGGTGCGCGACGGCGAGACCTATGCGCTCGATCTGGACGAGGCGCAGAAATGCCTGACCGGGCGCGAAAAGATCCTGATCTGGTGCTCGCCGCAGAACCCTTCGGGCCGGATCTGGACCGCGCAGGAATTGCGCGAAGTGTCCCGGTTCGCCGAACGCAACGGGCTGCTGCTGATCTCTGACGAGATCCACCACGACCTGATACTGCCCGGCAACAGCTTTGTCCCGACGGACGTCGCTGTGCCCGAAGGCCGCGCCCGCACCGTCTATCTGACCGCGGCCTCCAAGACCTTCAATATCGCAGGGCTGCGCACCGGCAACATGATCATTCCCGATCCGGACCTGCGCGCCACCATGCAGCAGTGCCAGCGCCAGATCGACTATGGCGCATCGTCCATGGGCGTCACCATGATCCACGCCGCCTATTCGCCCCAAGGCGCGGCCTGGGCCGATGAGCAGATCACCCATCTCGACGGCAACCGGCAGATCTTTGACTCCGGCGTGAACGCCATCCCCGGTGTCTGGTCGATGCCGCTGCAGTCCACCTATCTCGCCTGGGTCGATTTCTCCGGCACCGGCATGGCGCCAGAGGAATTCCAGGCCCGCATCCGCGACACCGCCAAAATCGCCGCCTCGCCGGGCCCCAGCTTTGGCAGCGGCGGCGAAAGCTTCATGCGGTTCAACCTTGCCGCCTCGCGGTCGCTGGTGGTTGAGGCGGTCGAACGATTGCAGGGCGCGTTCGCCGACCTGCAATGAGGCCGGCGCTCAGGTGGATCTTGCTGGCGGCGCTGACCGCTGCCGCGGGGGTCGTCGCCCTCGTCCTCCATGACCGCTTTGGCCCGCGCCCTTCTGTGCCCGGTCTGGCCCCCGCAGCCGAACGGGCCGACCTGCTGGTGATAGAGAAATCCGCCCGCCTCCTGACCGCCTTTCGCAACGGCGACGAACTGCTGCGGGTCGACATCGCGCTGGGCTTCGCGCCCCAGGGCGACAAGCGCCAAGAAGGCGACGGCAAAACCCCCGAGGGGCATTTCCGCATCGACCGTCGCAACCCGGCCAGCGCCTATCACCTATCGCTGGGCCTCGACTATCCCCACCCCGCCGACATCGCCCGGGCCCGGGCCGAAGGCAGCGATCCGGGCGGCGACATCTTCATCCACGGCCAGCCGAACGGCGCCGGGCGCCTGACTACCCTTCCATGGGACTGGACAGCCGGCTGCATCGCCGTCTCGAACGCCGAAATCGAGGCGCTCTGGCGCATCGCGCCGACCGGTACCCAGGTTGAAATCCGCCCCTGACCCGGAGCCAGCCAAGGTCTTGATTATTGGTTTCGAATACGGGGTGGGGGTTCGGGGGCAAGGCCCCCGACACCGTCGGACCGGCCAAGCCGGTTCGATTCCTACCCTGGCAACAGCGCGATCGGCGCGTTTTCGTCGCGATAGAAATCCAGCGGCGCCTTGTCCACCGCCTCTGTGGCGCGCTTGAACTCATAGATCATCTCGCCGTTCTCTTCGGAACTGGCGACGATCAGGCACTGGTAAAGATGCACCCCGCCATTGAACAGATCGACCAGCCCGCGCAGATGTGGCGCGTCCGCGGCATCCAGGGCAAAGCCGTCCTCCCAGAACCGCAGCACCGGATGACTGGTCTCGCCTGCCATCACCCGCAGGCGGCTGCGGCGGCGCAGCGCGGCCTTGCGCGCCGCCTCCAGCCCCTCACGAACCTCTTTGGGCAGAAACTCCGACATGATGCATTCCCCTCGTTCCCCGGTAACTATCGGGTGCAAAAACCCCGCCAGTCAACCTCACCTTCCTTAATATGGCGTTTGCGAGCCCCGGCATGCACCGCCGCACGGCTAACGCGGGGCGGCTTTCGGGCGCAGAACATGCGGCTGGGCCGGGTCATAAAGCGCGCTGTCGCGGAAATCGCGCAGCCGCCCCAGTGCCGGTCCGATCAGGATCAGCGCGGTGCGGGTGATCTTTTCGGCCCGTACCTTGGGGTGGATATCCGCCAGGGTGCCGCGAATCAACATCTGGTCCGGCCAGCCGACACGGTAGGCCACCACGACGGGACACTCGGCCCCGTAATACGGGCTCAGGCGGCGCTCGATCTCACGCAGCGCCCTGACGCCCAGATGGATGGCCAGGGTCGCTCCGGTACGGGCGAAGTTCTCCAGCGTCTCGCCGGCAGGCATCGAGGTCGATTTCATCGACATCCGCGTCAGCACGATCGATTGCGCCACCTCCGGAATGGTCAGCTCCTGCCCCAGCGCGGCGGCGGCGGCGGCATAGGCGGGCACGCCCGGCACGATCTCGAACCCGATACCGGCGGCCTCCAGCAAACGTATCTGCTCGGCGATCGCGCCATATAGCGACGGGTCGCCCGAATGCACCCGTGCCACGTCCTGGCCCCGCGACTGCGCCGCCACGATCTCGGCATGGGTCTGGTCCAGCGTCATCGTCGCGGTATCCATTACCCGCGCACCCGCAGGCGCCCGCGCCACCACCCCGACCGGAACCAGGGATCCGGCATAAAGACAGACCGGGCAGGCGCCGATCAGCCGCGCCGCCTTCAGCGTCAAAAGCTCCGGATCCCCCGGCCCCGCCCCGATGAAATAGACGGTCATTGGGCAAGCGCCTTCAACTGATCGCCCTGATAGATGCAGACACACACCTTGCCGCCGCCGCCATGGTCGCCCAGGAACACACCGTCGGCGTTCGATATGTAGGCACAGATGGCAAGGTATTTGTCCAGCAGACCGGCATCGGTCTGACCGCCGCGGGTCAGCAGTTGCTCGATCTCCTGCCGGTCGCCGAATTGCTGCACCGCCCAGGCGGCGGCCTGCATCGGCTCGGGCACCTCCGGGTGGCTCCAGCCCCACATGAAAGTGCCGTCGTCGGAATAGGTGCCGGCGATCTGGGCGTCGGCCGAAATGTCGGGGCGGGTTTCGAATTCCAGCGTGATGCGGCCCTTTTTCAGGTTCACCCGATAGTTCTTCACCAGGCCCAGCGCCTTGCCAAGATCGCTGCCCGCCATCCGGGTTTTCACGAAGAACTGCGCGTTCACCGCCAATTGCTGAAAGTTTTCCGGCAGTTGTCTGGCGCCGCTGTCGGCCATGCGGCCGGCGAATTCCAAAAGCAGACCGTTCATAGCGCAAGATCTCCGTCGATGCGCCGCGCATAGCCGCGCGGGGTGTACATGCGCGGGCCCTCGCCCAGCCCGGCCAGTTTCGAGTGGCTGGAACCGATCAGCACCACCGTCAGCATATCGACCTCATCGACCTGCAACGCGTCAAGCCTTCGATAGCGCAGCTTCTCTTCCGGGCGCCCCAGCGATGAGGCCAGCAGCACCGGGCAATCGGCCGGGCGGTGTTGCAGCAGGATGTCGCGGGCCAGCGCCAGCAATTCGCGGCGCCGTTTCGACACCGGATTGTAAAAGGCAATTACGAAATCCCCCTCTGCCGCCGCCCGGACCCGGCGCAAGATATCGTCGCGCGGGGTCAGCAGATCGCTCAGGCTGATGGCGCAGAAATCATGCCCCAAAGGCGCCCCGGCCCGCGCCGCCGCCGCCTGCAGCGCCGAGATGCCGGGGGCAGAGATCACCTCGACCCGGCGCGCGGCGTCGCAAACGCCCAGTTCCTCGAGCCCGCGGTCGAGCAGTTCGAAGACCAGCGCGCCCATGGCATAGATGCCCGCATCGCCGGAACAGATCAGCGCCACGTTGCGGCCCTCGCCGGCGCGTTCCAGCGCATGGCGGCAGCGCGCCTCTTCGCCGCCCAGCGGGAAATCCCGGCGCGGTTTGCCCGCCGCCAGCGGTCCCAGCAGGTCGATATAGAGCCCATAGCCCACCAGTTCATCGGCTTCGGCGATCAGCCGGCTGGCCTCTGGCGTGCGCCACGCCGCCTGCCCCGGCCCGATCCCCACCAGCGCCACCCGGCCCCGCGCCCGGCCCGCGGGCGCCTTGATGGGATGCGGCGCTATCGCAAGGGCCGCCGTCGCCATCGCCGTCTTGACCTTTGGATACCCCAAAATCGCATCCGCTCCCGCCGCCGCCAGCGAGGCGTTCTCGGCCACGCCATGGCTGCCGATCTCGGCAAAGACCACCTTTGAAGGGGTCTCGGTGCGCGGTGTCAGGGTTTCCAGTTCGGCGGCAGTGAAATACCGCAGCGGCACGCATAGGTGGCGCGACAGCTCCAGCATCGCGGGCTCGTCGGCCTTGAGGTCGATGGTGGCGATCGCCGCCAGCGCGGCGGGGGCAAGCTTTGCCTTGGCCAACAGCCCGTCGACCAGCCCGATCAACTCTGCGGGCGGGCAGTTGCGGGCGCAGCCGACCCCCAGCACCGCGCGTTGCGGACGGTAGATCAGCGTGGTGGTGTCGGACAGCGGCCGGGGCTCTGTGGTGCAGATTAGGTCGACGGTTTCGTAGCCGGGCGAGGAGGTGGCGAGCCCGGCCAGCCAGTCGGCCTTTGCGGCCTCCTCGCCATCCACATTCGCCTTTGCGCCGCCCAGCAGTGCGGCCATGGCCGCCTTGGCATTTTCCGGGTTCTCCAGCACCCAGCCGCCGGGCGGCTCATCGAGCGCCACGCCCAGGGCCACGTCGCCGGCCGTGGTTACCGCCGCCTTGCCGCGCAGCGCCTCGGCCACCTGCCGAGCCAGCCGGTTGGCACCGCGATGCCCGCCCAGAAGCGGCACCACCACGCTGCCATCGTCGGCCACCGACACCACCGGCGGCTCGGCACGTTTGTCATGCAGCAGAGGCGCCACGGCGCGGATCAGGATGCCGCTGGCGCAGACCCCCACCACAGGGATACCGGCGCCAAAGAGATCGCGGGTGTGCCGCAGCGCGTCGGTAAAGAAGGCATCGGCCTTTTCCACCCGGCCCTCTCGGCCATGCACCGAGGCGCCAAGCGCGGCGGCGACTCGGTGCGCGGTGGCCTCGCCAGAGCGCGAAAGGGCCAGAACAACCGGGGTCAGAGCCATGGGTCTGCGCCTTTCGTCAGTATGATCATCGAGAAGTAGGGCGCGGTGGCCGGCGCATCGGCCAGCGGGCAGATGCGTTCACCTTCCAGTGTGGCGCGTTCGACATATGTGGCGCGGTCGAGCAGCCCGAGCCGGTCGATGACCCGGCGCAGCTTGGCCAGATGGCGCCCGAGCTTCAGCACCACGACGCTGTCGGCGCCCTCGATCCGGGCGGTTAGTTCGTCTTCGGGCAGCGGTGCCGGCAGCACGGTGAGCCGCTCGTTGCGCGCCGCCAGCGGCAGGCCGGCGCGGGCCGCCGACGCCGTCAGCGACGACACGCCGGGCACCACCTGAACCGCGAATCGCGGCGCCAGGCGGGCGTGCAGATACATGAAAGAGCCGAAAAGGAACGGATCGCCCTCGCAGAGACAGATCACGTCCTCGCCCTGCTCCAGCGCCATGGCGATGCTGGCCGCGCCCTTGTCATAGGCGGCCTGGGCCGGTTCGCGCGCGGAGGTCATCGGCACGTCCATGACAATCTCGCGCGCCGTGGCGGGGATCAGACCAGCGGCGATCGAGCGGGCAAAACTGTTGCCGCCGGCCAGCGCGGGATAGGCGACGACACGGGCGGTTTCAATCAGCCGCGCCGCCTTGCGGGTGATCAGATCGGGGTCGCCGGGGCCAAGCCCGACACCGTATAGCGTGCCGGTCATGGTGCGGCCCGCCGGGCCTGGCGTGATCCGGCGGAGCGGGCCAAGCCCGCGCAGTTCGCCCCGGCCCCCCTCCTGTCCTCCCCCCGTAACCGGGGGGAGGCACCATGGGGCTGGCCGACCCAGCCCCAGCAGTGTTGGGCGAGGTTCGCCGTGTTCCGGATCATCGTTTCACCAGGCTCCATTGCGTCACCGGCATCTGCGGGCGCCAGCCGGTCAGCCCGCCCAGCGGTTCTGCGCGCTCTACCGAAAGCTTTGTCAGCTGGCCGCCATGGCTCTCATGCAGCGCCATCAGTTGCGCTTCGCTTTCCAGCGTTACCGCGTTGGCCACCAACCGCCCCAGCGGACGCAGCGCGGTCCAGGCAGCCTCGAACACCCCCGGTTCGAGCCCGCCGCCGATGAAGACCGCGTCGGGCGGCGCCAGCCCGTGCAGCGCGGCGGGCGCCTTGCCATCGATCAGCTGCAGCCGCGGCGTGCCCAGCGCCAGCGCGTTCTCGGCGGCCATGGCGCGGCGGTCGGCGCGCGGCTCGATACCGATGGCGCGGGCGTAGCGCGCCGCGCGCATCCATTCGACCGCGACCGAACCGCAGCCAGTGCCGATATCCCACAGCAGCGCGCCGCGCATCGGCATCAGTTTCGCCAGCGTGACGGCGCGGACCTCTTGCTTGGTCATGGTGCCGTCGCTGTGGAACAGATCATCGGAGAGGCCGGGCACGCGTGGCAGAAGCGCAGCGTCGGGCGCGGCGATGCACTCGACCGCCAGGGTGTTGAAGGCCGGAACAGTGTGGGCCCAGCTTTCGGCGGTTGCCTCGAAGCGGCGCTCATCGTCGCTGCCCATGCTGGAAAGCACCGTCATGCGCGAGGCGCCGAAGCCGCGGCTGCCGAGGAACCTGGCGATCTGGCCGGGCGTGTCCTCTCCGGTGGTCAGGATCAGCAGGCGCTGGTCGGGCTGGATGAAGGCGATCATCTGCTCGACCGGGCGGCCATGCACGGTGAGGGTTTCGAGATCGGCCATGGACCAACCCATGCGCGCGGCGGCAAGCTGGAAGGCCGAGACCTGCGGATGATAGGTGATCTCGGCGGGCGGGATGGTGCGGCCGATGCGGGCGCCGACGCTGAACCATAAGGGGTCGCCGGTGGCCAGCACCACGACACGCCTGCCGCGATGGTCCTGCAACTGCCCGATCAGGGCATCGAAGGGCGACGGCCATGCCAGCCGTTCGGCGGTGACATTGCCGCTGAGATCGTGGTGGCGGTCACCGCCGACGATGATCTCTGCGGCCTCGACAACGGCGCGCGTGGCGGGGGTGAGGCCGTCGATGCCGTCCTCGCCGATACCCACGATATGCAGCCAGCGATCACTCATCGGTTGCTCTGGTGCGTCTTTGTTGCGGGCTGGTCACTGGCTCTCTCCGGGCAGGCCCGCGGCCAGGGCGTTTACCGCCGCAGAGGCCATGGCAGAGCCGCCGCGTCGACCGCGGAGCGCGACGAAGTCGCAGCCGCGCGGGTTGGCGGCAAGTTCCGCCTTGGATTCCGCCGCCCCGACGAACCCGACCGGAAAGCCGAGGATGACGGCGGGCCTGGGCCAGCCCTCGTCGAGCCGTTCCAGCAGGTGAAACAGCGCCGTGGGGGCGTTGCCGATGGCGACGACGGCGCCCTCGATGCGGTCGCGCCACAACTCGACCGCCGCCGCCGAGCGCGTGGTGGCTATTGTCTGTGCCATGTCGGGCACGGCCGGGTCGTTCAGGGTGACGATGACCTGGTTGGCGGCCGGCAGCAGGCGGCGGATGATGCCGGCGGCGACCATTTCGCAATCGCAGAGCACCGGCGCGCCGCTCGTCAGCCCGTACCGGGCTTTCTCGCTGGCATCGGGCGAATAGGCCAGGCGGTCGGCGACCTCGACCATGCCGCAGGCATGGATCACTCTTGTGGCAAGCTCTGCCATGCCCGGGTCGAACCGGTCGAGCCGCGCCTCTGCCCGGACGGTGGCGAAGCTTTCGGCGTAGATGGCAGAAGGATCCTTCAGATATGGGCGCATGCGGTCATGCCCGGGGGGTCAGCCCCCCGGACCCTCCGGGAGTTTTTCAGCCGGATGAAGTGCCATGTCAGTCCCTTGGCCTGCGCGCGCTTTCAGGGCCGAGCGGGTGGTCCGTGTGCGGATAGAGCGCGTGGTGATGATGGTGGTGATGATCGCGGTGGTGGTCATCGCCGTGGTGACGGTGGTGGTGATGGTGGTGGTGGTCCATGTCAAGGCGGCATTCGCCGGTGCAGAACGTGTCGCAGAGGGCGCAGTCGGCGACGTTCGAGCCGGGGGCAGAAGCGCCCTGGCCCTCAACATGGTGATGATGGCTTTCCTGCGCCGCACCGACCTCGGCCTCGAACCCCAGCACCTGTACCCGGTATTTGCACATCACGCAGGTGGGCGGCGGGACGTCGCCACAGGCGGGGTGCACGGCGCTCTGGTCGGGGGCGACCTGCCGCACCTCTTGGCCTTCGACGGCCAGGATCTGGGTGCGGTACCGGCAGGTGCCGCAATTGGGCGGCGGTGTCTGTCCGACCTGCTCGGTAATGCGTTCGGCGAAGGTTTCCAGCACCTTGTCGTGGTCGTTGAGGTAACCGGCCTTGACGAACTGGATCTGCGGGTGCGCCGCGGCGACCTTGTCGGTGAAACCATAGATGCGGTCGATCAGGATGCCGGTGAACAGGAAATAGGGAAACACGATGACCCGCCTGTAGCCCAGCTTTGCCACATGGGCGAGGCAGGGTTCGACCAGCGGGAAGGTGACGCCGCTATAGCCAGTCTCGCACCAGCCGAAGCCCATGCCCTCCCACAGCATTCGGGCGATCTTGCTGACATTGGCATTGGCATCCGGATCGCTGGCGCCGCGGCCGATGACCACCAGGCAGGTCTGGTGCAGCGGCATCTCGCCCAGTTCGGCATTGGCGCGATCCACCGCCTGTTGCACCCGTGCCCCGGCGGCGGCAATCATCCTGGGGTCGACCCCAAGCTCGCGGCCATAGCTGACCTCTATACCATGCGTCGCGGCATAGGTGTTCAGCACCGTGGGGATGTCGTTCTTGGCATGCATCGCCGCAAACAGCATGCCCGGCACCGCCAGGATCCTGTCGCAGCCCGCCTTGCGCAGCCGGTCGAGCCCGTCGCGAATCACCGGGTTGGCAAACTCCAGATAGCCGTAATCGGTCAGCCAGTCATCGGGCAGGTAGGCCGGCAGCTTTTCTGCCAGCACCTTGAATTCATCGACGGCAGCCTGGCTGCGAGAGCCGTGGCCGCAGATCATCACGCCGGTTCTGCCACCCGCAGTCGTTGCCATGGCTCAGGTCTCCTGCAGCTCATCGTCGCCGCCCGCATCGGTTTCGGCCTCGGCTTCGGTCGCGTCCTTGCCACGCGCTTTCAGGCCGGCCCAGACCGCAATGGCAATCGCGGCGCCCGCGGCGGCGGCGCCCAGCCAGTGGCCATGGCCGGCAACCTCGGCCAGATGACCGGGATCGGCCAGCGCCGGGCCGGCGGCAAGGCAGACAATGGCAACAAGGTATTTCATGGCAGGCCCCTTTCGCTTCGATGCATGGGAGAGGGCAAACGGCACCGGTCACCCGGCCCCCGACGACGCGTATTCCGGCCCCCTGATTGGGTCAGCCTTGCCACGCACACCTCTCCGGCCCCATCCATGGGGCTTCGTCGCTTTCCCCTATAGGCGGGCACCGGGGCGCAGGCAATCGGTATTGCGGCACCGGTCGGCGCAATTGCGACCGGACCTGTGCGCCGATGCAGACCGGCTGCGCGGTCCCGCGGGCTTGCGTCACAGCCGGGCAGAGCTATCTGCACTGTCGACAGGCAACCGGGGGCAACACCATGGGCCAACTGATAGACGGCGTCTGGCAGGGCATCTGGTACCACACTAAATCCACCGGCGGCAGGTTCGTGCGCGGGACGGCGGGTTTTCGCAACTGGATCACCCCGGACGGCGGTGCCGGACCGTCCGGTCAGGCAGTCTTTTCCGCCGACAGCGGCCGCTATCATCTCTGGGTTTCCTATGCCTGCCCCTGGGCGCACCGCACAACGATCTTCTGCCAACCAAAGGGGCTGGCACCCCATATGGGCATTTCGGTGGTGCATCCCGGCATGCCGGGCGACGGCTGAAGCTTTGCCACCGGGTTCCCCGGTGCCACCGGTGGCACGCTTTATAGCCTGCCCTTTGCGCGAGACATCTACCTGAAGGCCGATCGCGGCATGTCGGGCCGGGTCACGGTGCCGATTCTGTGGGACAAGACCCGCGAAACCATCGTCTCGAGCGAATCGACACAGATCATCCGGATGCCCAATTCGGGCTTCGACGCGATCACCGGCAATAGCGATGACTACTGGCCCGCCACGATGCGGACAGACATCAAGGTGGTGAACCGGTGCATCTACGACCCGGGTAAACAACAGCGTCTACCGGGCCGGTTTCGCCGCCGCCTGGGGCGGCCTATGATGAGGCCGTCACCGCGTTCTTCAGTACGCTCGACTGGCTCAAGGCTTGGCTGGCCGCGCGTCGCTACCTGATGGCGACCGGATCACAAAGGCCGGCTGGCGCCTGTTCACCACCCTTGTCCGCTTTGATCTGATCTATCACGGGCATTTCAAATGCAACCGGCGCCGAATCGTGGGTTACCCAAACCTCTGAGCCTACACCCGCAAGCTTTTTCAGTGGCCCGGCGTGGCGCAGACCGTGCATTTCAACCACCACTGCGTCAATCCGCGCGGCATCGTCGACGGCCCCGACATCGACTGGCACGCAACCCATGGCCGCGGCGGCAGGGGTCAGGCCATGCTGTAATGGTCGATGACGGCGGCCAGGTCCTCTGGCTCCATGGCGCTGGGCAGAAAGGCGCAGGCGTTGGGGATATGGCGAAAGATCGACCCGTCCGAAAAGAACGAGGTATTGGTGACAAAGACCACCCGCGCCGCCGGATGGCTGTAGCTGGCGAAATCGGCCACCGCAAAGGCACTGCCAGCGGTCAGCACTAGATCCAGCACAATCACATCGACATCCTGGTATCGCAGCGTTTCGATGGCGTCATACTCGTTAACGGCCAACACAACCTCGCCACCCTGGCGTTCCAGATGCCCCGACCATAGCCGTGCCAACTCTGGATTGCCCTCGACAATCAACACTCTCATTTCTACCTCCGGGACCGGACCCACCCCTGGGCTCCGGCAAAACAGTCCCAACGTGCCCAATTTCTGACGAAATCCCTAACAGTTGGTTAACGCTGCCACAAAACCGGTTAATAATTGTGGCATCTTGCTCATGGCAGGTAAATCAGCTTGAAGAGCGAGGCATGGCAACGAGGCATTCCATGACCATCCGGATCACAATCTGCGACCCCTGCAGGCGCCAGGGCCGGGACGACAGTGGCGCCAGCGGGGCCGATGGCGAACGGCTGGCCGCGCTGGCCGGGCCTTGGGTGAATGGCAACGGTGCGGTGCGGACCCAGAGGCAAAGCTGCGTGATGGGCTGTGACGGGGGCCGGCCCGTGGCGATCCAGGGCCGCGGCGGGCTGGCCTTTGCGCCGGGCGACTTCACCCCCGATGCATATACCGCCGATGCGACCACCTGTGCCGGCCTGCACGGCGAAAGCCCTGGCAGCCGGGTGCCCTGCCGACAGTGGCCACATAGGGTGACGGGCCATTTCAACACCCGCCACCCGCCAGCCGCCTCTGCCCGGCGATTCAGCGGCCCACACCCCCAAGGGACGGCGGGCGGGGCGATGCGCGCCAGCGCGAGCGACCGTCCGGCGCCCCGATGACCAGCGCCGCTGTTCTCACCGCCGCACTGCTGCTCGATGCAGTATTCGGAGAGCCGCGCTGGCTCTGGTCGCGCCTGCCGCACCCCGCGGTATTGATGGGCCGGGCCGTCGCCTGGACCGACCGGCAACTCAACCACGGCACCAACCGCCGCGCCAGGGGAACGCTTGGCTTCGCCCTGCTCGCGGCCGCGGCCACCGCGTCGGGCGCCGCACTTACCGCCCTGCCCGGCGGCTGGCTGGTCGAGATCCTGCTCGCCGCCATCCTGCTGGCCCAGCGCAGCCTCGCCGACCACGTCACCGCCGTCGCCCGCGCCCTGCGCCTGTCCACCGGTGACGCCCGGCTGGCCGTGGCCCGAATCGTCGGTCGCGACACCACCGGGATGGACGGTCCCGCCATCAGTCGCGCCGCCATCGAAAGCGCCGCAGAGAACCTCTCTGACGGCGTCGTCGCCCCGGCTTTTTGGTTCCTGGTCGCCGGTCTGCCCGGGCTGATGCTCTACAAGCTCACCAACACCGCCGACAGCATGATCGGCTACCGCAACGCGCGCTATGCAGAGTTCGGCTGGGCCGCCGCCCGTTTCGACGATCTGATGAACTGGGTCCCGGCCCGCCTGACAACCGCACTGATCGGCGTCACCCACCGCCGCACCGGCAAGCTCGCCGACATCAGATCCGACGCCGCCCTGCACCGCTCGCCCAATGCCGGCTGGCCCGAGGCGGCGATGGCGCGCGCCCTTGGCATCGCGCTCAGCGGTCCGCGCAGCTATCACGGTCAGATGCTGGACTTTCCCTTCGTCCACCCAAAAGGACGCCACAACGCGGACGCGCACGACATCGACGCCGCCACCGCCGCGCTCTGGCGGGTCTGGGGCGCACTGCTCTGCGTCACCCTGCTGATGGCCGCAATCTGACCCCGCCTGACGTCCCGGCCCGCATTTTCCCCGCCCCGGGGGCACAATTCCGATACACCGCCGCGAGATTTCCCGCTAGGTTGCCTGCAAAACCGACAGAAGAGGACCCCGATGCGTTTGACCCTTTCCGCAGGACTGCTGCTCCTGACCGCAACTTTCGCCCAGGCCGCCGGCGGCGAAAGGAAGCTTTACGTGCAATGCGGCGGCACGTTTTCCGGCTTCGTGAAGAAGATGAAGGCAGAGGCCGAACGGCAAGGCTTCGCGCCCGCCGTCACCCAGCCCTTCTTCGCCTCCGCCAGCCTGTCGAAACGGACCCTGTCCGCCGACCGCCGCCAGGGCATCTTCAAAACCAATTTCATCGATTTCTCGCGCAAGCTGATCGCCCAGTACCGGATCGACAAGGGCCGTTCCAGCGCCAGAAAATACGACCGGATCTTCGACGCCATCGACGCCAAGCTCGGCGTGCCGCGCGGCATCCTGCTGTCGTTTTGGGCCTTCGAGACCGATTTCGGCGCCTTCACCGGCGACTTCAACACCGTCGACACGCTGATGACGCTCAGCCATGACTGCCGCCGCCCCGACCTGTTCCAGCCCCAGGTCTTTGCCGCGCTAGAGCTTTACCGCCGCGGCAATTTCCCACTTTCCACCCAGGGCGCCTGGGCCGGCGAAGTAGGCCAGGTGCAAATGCTGCCCCGCGACATCATCGACCGTGGCTATGACGGCGACGGCGACGGCAAGATCGATCTGGATCACTCGGTGGCGGATGCGCTGTTTTCGGGCGCCAACATGCTGCGCGGCTTCGGCTGGCGCCCGGGTGAGCCCTGGATGCAGGAGATTGTAGTACCGTCGGATCTGCCCTGGCACGAAACCGGCATGGCACAGTCCAAACCGGTCAGCGAATGGGCCCGGCTCGGCGTAAAACCACGCTCGGGCAGCTTCGAGGGCCCGCGCCTTGGCGGCTCGATCCTGCTGCCCATGGGCCGCAAGGGCCCGGCCTTCATGGCCTATCCCAACTACCACGCGCTGTTCGAATGGAACCAGAGCTTCGTCTATGTCGCCACCGCGGCCTACTTCGCCACCCGGCTTTCGGGCGCGCCGGTCTATAATGCCGGCAACCCAGACCCGATGCTCGGCGACAGGCAAATGAAGGCGCTGCAGACCAAGCTGGCCAAACGCGGCTACGATGTCGGCAAGATCGACGGCATCCTGGGTGCCGGCACCCGCGCCGCGGTGCAGGCCGAACAAAAACGCCTGGGCCTGCCTGCGGATGCCTGGCCGACCCGAGAGCTTCTCACCCGGCTCTGACCATAGGGCCACCAAAGGGACGGTGGGCGGGGCGATGCGCGCAGCGCGAGCGTCGACCCACCGTCCTACTCCATCGGCGTCATCGACCTCACCGGATAGCGGTCGCCATTGGCGATGATCATTACAAAACGGTCGCCGCTCTGCACGATCATATCGCAGCGTTTGAACCCGCTGTCGAACTGGGTGCAGAAGGTGCTGTCCTGCATGACCTCATAGCGCCCCGGATGCGCATCGGCCTCGGGTGCATAGCGATAGCTGAAACGCCCGTCGGCATGATAGCTCGCCAGGCTCCCGTCATGAAATTCCAAGACCTGCCCCGAAAGATAGTCCGCAAGCTCCACCTGCGACAGCTTCACATCGCCGTCACGCAGCCCGGCCCAAGCAGGAAATGCGGCCAGAAACAAGGCAAGTGTCATCGTCGATCGCAGCATCAGCATCGCCAGTTCCCACCGCTCCAATATCTGCCGGGTCGGGTCGAATTCGAGCCCCGGGCCGAGCCCGGACAAGCGCCGCTGCCAGGACAAGCCACAAGGAAAATCGGGACCAGCCGCGTCAGAAAACTGTGAAGAAACCAAGAAAAACCCGCCTTTGCAGTCACCGGAAACACTCCCTGGAACGCCTCTCATGCGAAGCTCGTTCCGCCCGGGTGTAGCATCACCACCATCGAAACCACAATCGGGGTCTGGTGGCGGTTTCCCGGATGATGTCACTGGGACCGAACATCTCGATTGCCCTTGCCTCTCCTCTTCGACCGTCTAGTCTGGTCGCCATGTTACGTCTTGTTGTCGCCGTCCTGCTGCTCTTGCCCGGCCTCGCCCTTGCAGGCTGCCCGGGCACCGACCTGCTGTCGGCCATGCCGCCAGACCGGCTTGCCGCCCTGCGCGATACCGCCGCGCAACACCCCTATCCCAACGGTATCCTGTGGCGCGCCGACAAGCCCGGGCGTGTGGTTCACCTGCTCGGAACCATGCATCTGCCTGACCCCCGCCACCAGATAACTCTGCACCGGATCGGGCCGATGATCGCCGCCGCCGAAACCGTATTCGGGGAACTCGGCGAGGGCGACGAGGCGCGGCTGCAGCGCCGGATCGCCGCCGACCCGCAGCTTGCCTTCATCACCGACGGGCCGACCCTGCCCGACCTGCTGGCGCCCGCCGACTGGGACCGTCTGCGCACCGCGATGGCCGAGCGCGGCACACCCGGTTTCCTGGCCGCCAAGATGAAGCCCTGGATGGCGGCGCTCAGCCTGGGGCTGTCGGAATGCGCCATGCAATCGATGCAGCAGGGAGAGCGCGGGCTGGACCACGCCGTCATCGCCCGCGCCACGGAACTGGGCAAGACACCCGCCGCGCTGGAACCCATAGACACGGCGCTGAACCTCTTCGCCACTTACTCGCAGGCCGAACAGCTGGAGATGCTGCGCGTTTCGCTGGCACAACTGCCCGACAACCCCGACGACCAGATCGCGACCGTGGCCGAGGCCTATTTCCGCGGCGAGATCCGTCTGCTTTGGGATTGGTCGATTGCCCAGGCGCTGGCCTACCCCGGCTATGGCGAAGACGAGGTACTGGCCGAGATGGCCCGGCTAGAAGAGGTGCTGGTCATCGCCCGCAACCGCAACTGGCTACCGCTAATCCTGCAGGCCACCGAGACCGGCGAGGTGCTGGTCGCCGTGGGCGCCATGCACCTGCCGGGCAACTCGGGCCTTCTGAACCTGCTGGCCGCCGAAGGCTACCGGATCACCCGCCTGCCGCTTCACCCGTAAACGACGCGAAAGCTGCCACGGCCCCCGGGCACAAGGCCTCTAGCGCCTCTGGCCCCAGCGCCCTGCCATCCGGCGCGAACCCCGAAACCTGGCCTCCCGACCCGATCAACAACGCCACCGGGTCTTTCGAAGCCACTACCGCCGCCCCGCCGCGCCAGCCATGCGGCACCACCCGCACCCGGCACAGCGCCGCCAGCGTCACCGCCCCGACGCGCACCGGCCTGTCCAGAACCAGGCTCATCGCCGCGGCCCGAACACGGCCCAGGCAAACCGCACCACCGGCCCCAGCAGGGTGACCGGCACCACGGCCAGCGCCAGTTCCGCCTCGCCCTCCAGACGTGCGGCGGTGAAATCCGGGCGCAGCGCCACATGCTCCCGCCCGGGCATCGCGTAGATCACGGGCGCGATCTGGCCAAAGACCTGCCCGGTTTCCGCCGGGTCGTCCAACCCGAAAACGCAATCCACCAAAGCCCGCTGCACCCGGACACAGCGCAACAGCCCGCCCAGCAGCTTTGGCACCGCCCGCACGGCCCGCATCCCGCGCGCCCGGCCGAACCCGCGCCGCCGCTTGCGCCCGGCCTTGCTCTTGCCGGCGGTCTTCCTCGCCACGGGCTCGGGCTTTTTCGGCCGGTCCGTGTCGAGCACCATGATCCACGGCACCAACCCGCCCAGCAGCCCCAGTTCCAGCCGCAACCGCCGGTCCTGCCGGGCATGCGCCCGCAGCCGCAGCCGCACCGGCAGAACCAGCACCGCCACAACTGCCAGCCCCAGCGCCAGCAGCAGCCACAGGATGACCGACAGGATCATCTAAAAACCGTCACGCCTCTTCTTCGTCGCCGTCGCCGCCGGTCTTGCGGTCCAGCGCCCGCGCCGCCGCGGTTCCCAGCACGCCCGCGATGCTCGACACGGCACCCTTCACCGCCTCGACCCTTGCGCCCTCGCCATCGATGATGATCGCGCCCAGCGGCTTGATGCCGCCACCGGCCGCGGTGCCGCCGCCATTGCCCTTGCCGTCTCCGCCGCCACCGGCGCCAAAGCCGAAGCCGTAGCTGACGATGGGGATCACCGTAGCACCCTCGCGTTCGATCGGATCGCCCAGCACGTTCTTGGCGTTCAGCAGTTTTTCCAGTTCCAGCACGGTGCCCTTGAGCAGGCGTTCAACGTCTTCCATCATTCCCTCCCGGGGTCAGCTTGTCGCAAAACTGTCGGTAATCCTGCCGCGAAACAGCGCCATGCGCCTTGATCTGCGTCAGCCCCGCCCCTCAGTCGCCGCCCAGCGCATCGGCCCAGTCCGCCAGCCCGCGCCGGCCTTGCGGGCCAAGCGTGAACACACCGCGTTCGACCCGTTCGAACCAGCCATAGTGATTGTCCGACATGATGCGGGTTGCCGTGGCAACTCCGGTGTCGCGCTTGACCGCCGCCCCGCGCGAGGCTCCGTATTCCGCCAGATACACCGCACAGCGCAGCGCGTCCTGGCGATAGCCAGTCACCAGCCCGTGCCGAGTGGCGCCGCCGTCGTTCGGATCGCCCCGGCGACGCTCGAACTCGCGCAGCAGGCGGGTCTTGCGGGCCTTGCTCTTGCGCGGGGCATAGGGGCAGGGATCGCACTGCACCTCGACGAACCCATCACGCGCCCGCACGGTCATCACCCCCAGCCCCAGAAGGCGGCAGATCCTGACATTGCCGGCAAACGCCCTGGCCCCACGCGCGGCGGGCTTTGGCACACACAGATAGACCGCGTCGGTCACCGCCAGCCGCGCCACCCCCTGCTGCAACAGCGCCAGCGAGAAGCCCAGCTTCAGCTCTACGATCACCAGGTCCTCGCCATCGCGCACGGCCACGACATCCGCCGGGCCAACCTCGCCCTTCACTTCGTAGCCCTGGGCTTGCAGGTACGCCTTTACCGGCGCGTACAGATCCGTCTCACGCATATCCGCCATGCATGACACTGCATCGCAAGTCGCGCCCCGTGACAACCCCGCACCGCCCCCCTATAGAGGCGCGCAACCTCTTCGCTTACGGACACGCGCACATGACCATCCAAGTTTTCGGGCACAAATCCCCCGACACCGACAGCACCGGCTCGCCGATCATCTGGGCCTGGTACCTTTCGAACCACCGCGACCAGCCCGCCGAGGCGAAACTGCTGGGCGAGCCCAGCGCCGAGGCCAAGTTCATGCTGAACCGCTGGGGTTTCGACCAGCCGGCGATCATCGACGGCGTTGCGGCGGGCGACAAGGTGGTGATCATCGACACCAACAACCCCGCCGAACTGCCCGACGCGATCAACGACGCCGACATCATCCAGATCATCGACCACCACAAGCTGGTGGGCGGGCTGGAAACCAAGGCCCCGATCGACATCACCATCAAGCCGCTGGCCTGCACCGCCACCATCATGCACAACCTAATGGGCGACAATGCCGCGAAAATGCCCGCCAACATCAAGGGCGCGATGCTATCTTGCATCATCAGCGACACCATGGAGTTCCGCAGCCCCACCACCACCGGCCAGGACCGGGCCATCGCCGAGCAGCTTGCCGCCGATCTGGGTATCTCCGTCGCTGACTACGCCGCTGAAATGTTCGCCGCCAAGTCCGACGTCTCTGCCTTCACCGATGTCGAGCTGCTGCGCATGGACAGCAAGGAATACGCCGTCGATGGCCTCAAATTCCGCGTCTCGGTGCTGGAAACCACCGCGCCCAAAATGGTGCTGGACCGCAAGGCCGATCTGCTCGCCGCGATGCCCGGCGTCGCCGCCGAGGACGGCGTCGATCAGGTGCTGCTGTTCGTGGTCGACATCCTGAACGAAGAGGCCACGCTTTTGGTGCCGAACGATCTGGTCAGGGGCGTCGCCGAGAAAAGCTTTGGCGCCAGCGTCGAGGGAGACAGCGTCGTCCTGCCCGGCATTCTCAGCCGCAAAAAGCAGATCATCCCCAACCTCAAGGTCTAGGCCGAACCCGGCCAGTCGGTACAAAAGGCACCACCCGGCCCCGGCGCGACGGCCAGGCTGGTGCCGGCCTTTCTGCGCCGCAGCATGATTGTCACGCCCTCCCGGTGGTGCCATACCGGGGGTCCGACCATAGTCCGACAAAAGTCCGACGCAAATCCGACAGCCGTTTCAGCTGCCCCAAAGGCCTCGCCCATGACCCAGATCGTTTCGTCTCTCACTGAGATTTCACACCGCTACGACGTGGTTCTCTGCGACCTTTGGGGCTGTCTGCATAACGGCAAAACAGCCTTTCCCGCCGCCGTCGCCGCGCTGCAGGGCTTTCGCGAACGGGGCGGTACCGTGGTGCTGTTGACCAACGCGCCGCGCTCTCGCCATGAGGTGGAAAAGCAGCTCGACCGCCTTGGTGTGCCGCGCGATGCCTGGGACACGATCACCACATCCGGCGACGCCGCGCGGGCCGCGATGTTCACCGGGGCGGCGGGCTCGAAGGTCTGGTTTCTGGGGTATGAGAAAGACCTCAGCGTCTTTGAACCCCTTCATATCATTGAAAACCCTGTCGAGCTTTGCCGCGTGCCGCTGGACCAGGCCGAAGGCATCGTCTGCTGCGGTCCCGAAGACCCCTATGCCGACCCAGCGGTGTACCGGCCGCAGTTTCTTTATGCCAAGCAAAAGGGTTTGCCGCTTTTGTGTTTCAACCCCGATATCGAGGTGGACTACGGCAACAGCAGGCAATGGTGCGCCGGGGCGCTGGCGCGGCTTTATACAGAGATGGGCGGGCAATCGATGTATTTCGGCAAGCCGCATCCGCCGATCTACGATCTGGCCGGCCAGCGACTCGCCGAGTTAGGCAAAGATGCACATGTTTCGCGTATGCTGGCCATCGGCGACGGCATGCTGACCGACGTCGCCGGTGCCATAGGCGAAGACATGGATGTGCTTTTTGTCACAGGTGGCTTGGCCGCCAGGGAAACAACGGTTAACGGGCAACTTGACCCCGAAGCGCTAAGTGCTTACCTTGAAAAGGAAAATTATGATCCGCTCTACTCCATCGACGCCCTGATGTGAAGCGTTCACGCAAGATTGTTTCGAATTTGCCGCCTAATCTGCCCGAATATTACTTTCCCGATTGCATACCTGTCCGTGCCCCACTATGCTGCACCGCAACATGGAACCGGGAAACAGCGACATGCTCGACAACCTGCAACGCGGCACGATCTGCATCGAAGATCTGGAAATCGGCATGCGCCGCTATTTGCAAAAGCAGGTCACGGACCGTGACATCCAGCTGTTCGCCGAGGTCTCGACCGACGCCAACCCGGTGCATATGGACGACGAATACGCCATGGACACGATATTCGAGGGCCGCATCGCGCATGGCATGCTGACCGCCTCGCTGATCTCTGCGGTCATAGGCGAACAGCTGCCCGGCCATGGCACGGTCTATCTTCGCCAGGACCTGCGGTTTCTGGCCCCGGTGCGCCCCGGCGACATGGTTTATACGGTCGTTGAGGTCAAGGAAATCGATCATTCCCGCCGCCGCGTGACCCTTGAATGTCACTGCGCCGTGGGCGATACGGTCGTCCTGAAAGGCGAGGCGCTGGTACTGGCGCCAAGCCGGAAATTCGACTGATCGACGGGGGCCGCCCCCCGCGCCCCGGGGGACGATGAGGACCTTCACCGACTGGACCGATCTGGCCGCTTCAGACAAGGGCGCCGCCGCCGCTATCGGCAATTTCGATGGCGTGCATCTGGGCCACCAGGCGGTGATCGACATCGCCCGTGACCAGGCCGCCAGGACTGGCGCGCAGTTGGGTATCGTCACTTTCGAGCCGCACCCCCGCCAGGTCTTTGCCGCCGACGCCCCGCCATTCCGGCTGATGAACCCCGAGACCCGGGCGCACCGGCTGGAGAAGCTCGGCGTCGACCGCCTCTATCAGCTTGAATTCGCGCCGAAACTTTTTGGCCTCTCGCCAGAGAGTTTCGCCCGCGACGTGATCGCCGATGGCCTTGGCCTGTCTCATGTCGTGGTCGGGGAGGACTTCTGTTTTGGCAAGGGTCGGGCTGGAGGCGCCGCCGACCTGCGGCGCTTTGGCCAGGAAATGGGCTTTGGCGTCACCATCGCGGAGCTGGTCGAAACCGACAGTGTCGAAGTCAGTTCGACCAACATCCGCCGCGCCCTGGCCGACGGTCGCCCGCGCGACGCCGCCGCCATGCTGGGCCACCTGCACCGAGTCGACGGCCCGGTGCTGCATGGCGAAAAGCGCGGCAGGGATCTGGGCTTTCCCACCGCCAACATGTCGATCACCGACCTGCACGCGCCCAAATTCGGGGTATACGCGGTCAAGGTCGACGTGCTGGGCGGGCCACACCAAGGCAGTTATAACGGCGCTTCTTCGATCGGCGTTCGGCCGATGTTCGGCACCAACCAGCCCAATCTGGAAACCTTCATCTTCGATTTCGACGGCAACCTCTATGACACCCATATCTCGGTCGCACTGGTCGAGTACCTGCGCCCTGAGATGAAATTCGATCACCTCGACGGGCTGGTCGCGCAGATAACCGCCGATTGCGAGCAGGCCCGCAAGATCCTCGCTGCCGAACCATGACGGCGCAAACCGCGCTACGGTCCCGGTTCTGGCAAAGACAGGCGCTTTCGGCACTGTCACCTCAGGAGTGGGAGGCGCTCTGCGACGGTTGCGGCAAGTGCTGCCTGAACAAGCTGGAAGACACCGACACCGGCGAGGTCGCCTTTACCTCTGTGGCCTGCCGCCTGCTCGACAACGAAAGCTGCCGCTGCGCGCAGTACGACATCCGCCTTCAGTTCGTGCCCGACTGCGTGGTGCTGACGCCGAAGACAATCGGCGATGTGGCGTATTTCATGCCCGCATCCTGCGCCTATCGCTTGCTCTACGAGGGCAAGCCGCTTTATCACTGGCACCCGCTGGTGTCGGGCCGCGCCGACAGCGTACACGAGGCCGGCGTTTCGGTGCTGGGCTGGACGGTGCCCGAGTTCGAGGTGCCAGAGGAAGACTGGGAACACTACCTGATCGAGGAGCCGCTTTGATGTTTTTTGGGTCCGACAACACCAGCGGGGTACACCCCGAGGTCATGCAGGCGCTGGTCAAGGCCAACGACGGCTTTGCCCCGTCCTACGGCTCTGATCCGATCATGGACGAGGTGCGTGCCCGGGTGCGTGATATCTTCGAGGCGCCCGACGCCGCTGTCTTTCTGGTCTCTACCGGTTCGACGGCGAACGTTTTATCGCTGGCGACGTTCTGCGCCCCGTGGCAAAAAATCTACTGCCACCCTCTGGCGCATATCTCGACCGACGAATGCGGCGCGCCGGAATTCCACACCGGTGGCGCAAAACTGGCGCTGGTCGATGGCGCCGATGGCAAGATCTCGCCCGACGCGCTGCGCGCCACGATCGGGGCAACGGCTCAGGGCGACGTGCATGCGGTGCAGCGTGGGCCGCTGTCGATAACCAACGTGACCGAACTGGGAGCGGTCTACTCTCCCGCCGAGGTGGCGAAGCTGTGCGCCATTGCCAAAGAGTGGGATCTGCCCTGCCACCTGGACGGTGCGCGATTCGCCAACGCGCTGGTCGCCAGCGGTGCCACACCGGCCGAGATGACCTGGAAAGCCGGTATTGACGTGCTTAGCCTCGGCGGCACCAAGAACGGCCTGATGGGGGTCGAGGCGGTGGTGATCTTCGATCCGGAGAAGGCCTGGGAGTTCGAGCTTCGCCGCAAGCGCGGCGGGCATCTGTTCTCCAAGCACCGGTTTCTCTCGGCGCAGTTTCTGGCCTATCTCACCGACGATCTGTGGCTGACCATGGCGCGCCATGCCAACGCCATGGGCGGCCGGTTGGCGCAAGGAATCGTGGGCCTGCCGGGGGGGGCGCTGCTGCACCCTGCCGATGCAAATATGGTCTTCGCCGCTCTTGCCCGGGCCGCCCATATGGCGGCTCGGTCAGCCGGCGCCGTCTACTACCCCTGGCCGCGCGACTGGCCCGCCAACGGCCCGAAAGACGAGCCGCTCACGGCGCGACTGGTTTGCAGCTGGTCGACGACAGGCGAGGATATCGACCGGCTGCTGCAGGCCGCCCGCGGCTAGGCCCCGGTCGTCAGAGGTCGCCCGCCAGATGCGCGTCGAGATCGCCAAGCTTGTCCTGACCCCAGAACCGCTCGTCTGTATCCGTGATGTAGAAGGGTGCGCCAAAGACGCCTCGGCTCACCGCCTCTTCGGTGTTGGCGGTATAGGCCTCGGCCCCCTGCAGCAACCCGCTGTCGGCCAGCCCCGGGTCAAAGCCCGCCGCCGCAAGGCAATCTCGGATCACCGCATCTTCGCCGATGTCGCGGGTTTCGGCCCAGACCGCGCCGGTGAGCCCATGCACCAGCTTGCCCAGATCGCCGCCGCCCGCCGCTATGGCCGCCACCAGAGCATAGGACGACGGCGCCGGATTGACCGCCCGGAACGGCGGGTCGAGGTCGATGGGCAGGCCGGATTTCTTGGCCTGCCGCCGCAGCTCTTGCGCGCGCAAATCCAGCCTTGCGGGATGGCGTTCCTTGGGAGGAGCACCGCCGGTTCTGGCGAATGCCGCGAACAGGTCGAACGGCTTGTAGGCAATGGAAGCGCCGTGCCGGGTGGCAATCTCCTCCAGCCGGGTTCCGGCCAGATATGTGAATGGTGAAAAGGTCGAGAAAAAGTAGTCGATATGTGGCATTTGCCCTCTCCGGTTCCGCACAATGTTTGCAAGATCGTATCGGGATGTTAGGGGGTGTCAACGTCACACAGCCGTCATCTGACGGTGCCTTGGGGAAACGCTGCCAATGCCGAACGTCACCGAGCCCAAACTGATATCGGGCAACGCCAATCCCACACTTGCCAAAGCCGTTGCCCGCCGCATGTCGATGCAAAGGGGAATAAATATCGGGCTGGTCGATGCCCGGGTCGAGCGGTTCAACGACGGCGAGATCTTTGTCGAGGTGTTCGAGAACGTGCGCGGCGAGGACATGTTCATCATCCAGCCGACCTCGAACCCCGCCAACGACAACCTGATGGAACTGCTGATCATGGCCGACGCGCTGCGCCGGTCGAGCGCAGCGCGCATCACCGCCATCATCCCCTATTTCGGCTACGCAAGGCAGGACCGCCGCACCAAGGCCCGCACACCGATCACCGCCAAGCTGGTGGCCAACATGTTGGTAGGCGCCGGTATCGAGCGGGTGCTGACCATGGATCTGCACGCCGCGCAGATCCAGGGTTTCTTCGACATCCCCGTCGACAACCTCTATGCCTCGCCGGTCTTCGCACTGGATGTCGAGCACCAGTTCAAGGGCCAGCTGAAGGACGTTACGATTATATCTCCGGATGTGGGCGGTGTGGCCCGGGCCCGCGACCTGGCCAAACGCATTGGCAGCCCTCTGGCAATCGTCGACAAACGCCGCGAGAAAGCCGGAGAGATCGCCGAAATGAAAGTGATCGGTGACGTGAAGGGCAAGACCTGCATCATCATCGACGACATCGTCGACACCGCCGGCACATTGTGCAAGGCAGCCGAAGTGATCATGCAGAACGGCGCCAAGGAGGTGCACAGCTACATCACCCACGGCGTGCTTTCCGGCCCCGCCATAGAGCGCATCACCAATTCGGCGATGAAGAGCTTGGTGATCACCGATACGATCGAACCGACCCAGGCAGTGCTGGATGCTGGCAACATCCGCATTGTCCCCACCGCCCCGGTGTTCGCCCAGGCGATCTTGAATGTCTGGAACGGCACCAGCGTCAGCTCGTTATTTGAAACCGAAACGCTGGGACCGATCTACGAGGGCACATACAATCGAAGCTAGGCCCGGGTCTGCTCCTTTACCCTGGCGAAAACACTCACCGCTCGCCGCAGCAAACAGATGCGCGTTGACAATGGCACGTCGCCTCGAAACCTGCAGAATGAAAGCGCTCGGTAGCGCACATTTTGGCAACGGGCCGCTACTGGCGCAAGCGGTTGGCGAGCGGTCCGGTCATGCGGCAGCCGTCCGGGATTTCAGCGGGCGTTCGTTGACCGGCAGATGCACGACGGCGCTGAAGGCACCAATGGCGACGCC
Organism: Paracoccaceae bacterium; assembly: GCA_024226455.1. Taxonomy (GTDB): domain Bacteria; phylum Pseudomonadota; class Alphaproteobacteria; order Rhodobacterales; family Rhodobacteraceae; genus JAAELR01. The sequence continues at coordinate 24,226 of JAAELR010000071.1, read as the reverse complement.
GACCCACCAGACCGCAGTATAGTCGCCATAGGCATCATACATCCGCCCGCCCAGCCAGACCCCCAGAAAAGACCCCAGCTGGTGGCTGAAAAAGATGATGCCGTAAAGCGTGCCCATATAGCGCAACCCGTAGATATGCGCCACCAATCCACTGGTCAGCGGCACTGTCGCCAGCCATAGCGAACCCATGGCGACCGAGAACAGCACCACAGTCGTCGGGGTCATCGGCAACAGGATGAACAACGCCGCCGCGATGGTACGCCCGGCATATATCGCCGACAGCAGGTATTTCTTGGAATAGCGCTTGCCCAGCCAGCCAGCCGTCAGCGTGCCGACAATATTGGCCAGCCCGATCAGCGAGATCGCCACCGCACCCAGTGCCGAAGTGCTGGCAATGCCCATGGAGGCCAGCGTACCCGACGGGTCCACTGCGCCGCACATCTCGGTGATCAGCGCCGGGAAATGTGCAGTGACGAAGCTCAACTGATAGCCACACGAGAAAAACCCCAGGAAGATCAGCGCAAAAGAGGGATCGCGGAACGCCTTTAGCAGGATCTCTGCAAGTGTCTCCTCCAGATCTGCTCTGGTCGTCGGTTCCGACGAGCGGAGCAAGGGCAGAAACAGCAGCGCCGCCAGGATCATTGCCGCAAAGATCAAAAACACCGACTGCCAGACCAGGAACCCCAAAAGCCACTGCGCCAGCGGCGGGCCCAGCACCTGCCCACCGGAACCGGCCGCGGTCAGGATCGCCAGCGCCATCGAGCGGTTCTCGTCGCTGGCCGCCCGGCCCACGGACGCAAGCAGCACGCCGAATCCGGTGCCCGCGACGCCGAAACCCACCAGAACCTCCAGCGCCCAATGCTGTTCGGGGCTTACGGCTATCGAAGACACCGACAGCCCGACCGCGTAAAGCAGCGCCCCGAAAACCAGCGCGCGCCGGTCGCCGAGCCGTTCGGCAAAGGCGCCGAAGAACGGCTGGCCGATGCCCCAGGCCAGGTTCTGGATTGCGATCGCCATAGAGAAGTCGGCCCGGAGCCAGCCGAATTCATTGGCAATCGGTATCTGGAACACGCCGAACGACGCCCGGATCGCAAAGCTGATCAGGATGATGGCGCAACCGCCAACAAGCACCGGCGTGACAAGGGGCGCACGGGAATTCGCCATTCGGGCCTCCGGGGGAAAATCCGGCGCAGGGTGGGTGAATTCGCCGGTGTCGTCAAATCGAATATCGTGGCGTCGGCCATCAGCTTTAATTGTCGGTCGCAGCGGCTTATGGGGAGGATATGAACGAACCACTGCAGACCATCTATGACCACATGGTGTCGGACGGAGAGATTACCGCCGACCCGGCCCAGCACGCCGTTCTTCCGGTGTTGGAGGAGATCCGCGAATTCCTCAAAACCGCGCCCGCCAAAAAACGCCTGCTGAGCGGGCTCTTCGCCAAACCCCCGGCGGTCCCGAAGGGCGCCTATATCTGGGGCGGCGTAGGGCGCGGCAAGTCGTTCCTGATGGACCTGTTTTTTGGCGCGGTGCCCGGAGAGGCCAAGCGGCGGGTGCATTTTCACGCCTTCATGCAAGAGATCCATGCCGGCATGCACGCCGCCCGTCAACGCGGCGTCGATGATGCGCTGAAACCGGTGACAGAGGCGGTGGCGGCAGAGGTGCGGCTGTTGTGCTTTGACGAGATGCAGATCAGCGACATCACCGATGCGATGATCGTCGGGCGGCTCTTCGAGGCGCTGTTTGCCGCCGGTGTGGTGGTGGTGACCACGTCGAACCGAGAGCCCGACGAGCTTTACAAGGACGGGTTGAACCGGCAGCTCTTTTTACCCTTCATCGCGCTGATTAAAGAGCGGATGCAGACGCACCATCTGGAATCCCCCACCGACTACCGCCAGCATCGCCTGGAAGGGACCGACACCTATTTCACCCCTGCCGATGGCAAGGCACGTCAGGCCATCGACCGGCTGTGGACCGATCTAACCGGCGGCGCTTGGGGTCCGCTGACGCTGATCGTCAAAGGCCGCGAGGTGTTGCTGCCTGGGTTCCAGAACGGCGTCGCGCGTGTGGCATTCTGGGAGCTTTGCGGGCGCGCGCTGGGTCCGGCGGACTATCTGGCCGTGGCCGACGCGGTGCGGGTGCTGATCGTCGAAGACGTACCGCTGCTGGGCCGGTCGAACTTCAACGAGGCCAGGCGGTTTGTGACCCTGATCGACGCGTTATACGAGGCGAAGGTGCGGTTGATCATCAGCGCCGCGGACGTCCCAGAGCGGCTGTACGTCGAAGGGGCGGGCGCCTTTGAGTTCGAGCGCACGGCAAGCCGGTTGCGCGAGATGCAAAGTGCGGGCTGGGGGGGTGCATGAACGGATTTCGGGCCTTTGTCGCCATAGACCTGCCGGAACCCGTGCGCACGGACCTGGTAGCGCCTGCAGGACGATTTGCCGGTGGGGCGGTTGATGGCCCCCGGGACCTTTCATCTGACATTGGCATTTCTGGACGACCAGCCGCAGACCACCGTCGAGACGCTGCACGATGCGCTGGGCGAAATAGAGACGGCGCCTTTCGACCTGACCCTGCGCGGCATTGATGTGTTCGCAAGCAGCAAGCCGCGCCTCGTCTGGGCCGGTATCGATCCGCAGCCCGCACTGACCGGCTTGCGTGACAAGGTGCGCTGGGCGGCGGGCGAGGCAGGGATCGAGCTGCACCGCGAGCGGTTTCGTCCGCATGTGAAGCTGGCGCGGTTTCGCGGGCAGCTGCGGGGGGACGAGGCCGAAAAACTGGCGGCGTTCCTGGCCCGCACCAACGGGTTCAGCACCGAACCTTTCAGCGTCGACCGGTTCTGCCTGTTCCGCTCCCGGCTGCACCCCGAAGGCGCCGTGCATGAGGTTCTGGCCGAGTATTCGCTTGCCGGTTGAACCCTCGCCGCCCGACGATTGACCCAAGTCATGGAACCTCGGGCCGATCTGTCCGATGCTCTCCGGCATCGGGGCTCCGGCGCCTCTTCCGGCCAGCCGCAGAGCAATGGAGGACGAGATCATGAGGTTTTCACTGGGCGTACTTGCGGCTGCGCTGTTGTCCGGTACGGCGCTTTGGGCGCAGGACCACAGCTGTTTCGTGCGCTATCTCGGCTCGGTAGAGGTGAATCCGAATAGCTGGATCGTTACCCGTCTTGCCGATATCGAAGCGTGGAAGGAACGTCGCACTCTGCAGATCAACGCCGATTACGAGCGCGACTACGGCCAACTCGAAAGCGAGTTGCGCGGCGCCATCAACGGCGCGGCTTGGCCACGGGTGCAGGCACGGTTGCTGGCCTCCAAAAAGATGCGCCTGGAACAGGCCGACGACATGCAAGGCTACCTGACCGGGCTTGCCAAGGACCGCGCCGCCGGCCTGAGCGCCCAATGCGAGGCGCGCGAAGAAGAGGTCGGCGCACTGACCTTCGTGCTGACCTGGACCTCGTCTGGCGATAGCGAGGACAAGGGGCCGGACATGGATATCTGGGTCTCGGACCCCGCCGGCAACTATCTCAGTTCCGAACGCACGAGCATGTGGGGGCCGACCGACGAAGGTGGTCAGGTCGACCGCGATGATGAGGGCGGTTATGCCGAAGTCGGCGACGACGCTTCGGGCGGCGGGCCCGAGCGGGTACTGTGGAGCACCGAACCGCCCAAGGGTGTCTATGAGTTCGGCTGCAAGTATTACGAGGGCGACGGCGATGTGGAATGTACCATCGAGGTCATCGTCGAGGGCGCCAAGGTCGGCGAAGCCGTGTCAAAGGCCGGTCCCGGCAATCACGGGCGCGCCTTTACCTTCGACACCACCGAACGGCCCTATGCGGTGCGCGCGGCCAAGTCCAGCGACCCGGACTAACCCGGATCAGCCATTGTCGCGCAGCACCTCTCCGGCGAGATAGAGCGAGCCGCAGATTACGATGCGTGCCCCGGGTTCAGCGGTGGCAATCGCCGCCACGGCGGTCCCAACGCTTTCTGCCTCTGTTGCCCGCATCCCTTCGGCGCGGGCGGCGGCGACGGTTTGCGCCGCCTGAAGGGTCGCGGTCTGACCGGGGATCGAAACTCCATACAAGCCCAGCGCCAGATCGGCCAGCGGGCGCAGGTAGCCGCCGATATCCTTGGTGTCGAGCATTCCGACAACCAGATGCAGCGGGCGCGGCGGCAGGGATCCAAGCCAGGCGGCCAACGCCAGACCCGCGGCCGGGTTGTGGCCTCCGTCGAGAACAAGTTCGGCCTGGGGTGCGGCCTCGGCCAGCGGGCCAGTGGTCAGCCTTTGTGTCCGGGCGGGCCAGCAGGCATCGCGCAGTGCCGCCTCGCAGGCGGTTTCGCCAAAGCCCAGCGCGCGCAATCCGGCGAGAGCGATGCCCGCATTCTCGATCTGATGCGCCCCCCTCAGCGCCGGTAGCGGCAGATCCAGCAACCCGGTCTCCTCCTGAAACACCAGCCATCCGCGTTCTTGCCAGACATGCCAGTGCTGGCCATGTGTCAGCAGCGGCGCACCGACCCGGGTCGCCTGCCGCTCTATCACTTCCAGCGCGGCATCCTTCTGCCGTCCGACGACGCAAGCCACGCCGCGTTTCAGCACGCCTGCCTTTTCGAACGCGATCTCTGCCAGCGTATCGCCGAGGAACTGCTGGTGATCGACCGATACCGGCGTGATCACCGAGAGTGCGGGGCGGTCGATGACGTTGGTGGCATCCAGCCGTCCGCCAAGACCGACCTCCAGCAGGGTGTAGTCCGCCGGTACCCGGGAAAAGGCCAGGAGCGCGGCGCATGTGGTGATCTCGAAATAGGTGATACCCGCGCCACCGTTGGCGGCCTCGCACTCGTCAAGCACCTTTGTCAGATGCGCCTCGGATATCAGCTCTCCGGCGAGCCGGATACGTTCGTGAAACCGCACCAGATGCGGTGATATATAGGCATGCGCGGCCAGCCCCGCGCCTTCGAGCCCGGCACGCAACATCGCCTGGACAGAACCCTTGCCGTTGGTGCCGGCGATATGGATCACCGGCGGCAGCCCGTCCTGCGGATTGCCCAACGCCTCCAGTAGACGCCATACGCGGTCAAGCGTCAGGTCGATGATCTTGGGATGCAGCGACATCATCCGTTCCAGGATGATGTCGGATCTGGCGCGGTTCACGCCTTTTCGGCCTCGGCGGAGCCTTCCGCACCGGTCGGCGCCGTATCGGCGGGTGGCGGCGCTTGCTGCTCTGTCTCGGGCGACGGCGCGGGCAGGTCGCCCATGATCGCGGGACCTTCACCCAGCAGCATCCGGGTGATGGTGATCAGCTCATCGCGCATGTTCTTGCGGTGGGTGACCCGGTCGAGCATGCCGTGGTCGAGCAGGTATTCGGCGCGCTGGAAACCCTCTGGCAGCTTCTCGCGGATGGTCTGTTCGATAACCCGCGGGCCGGCAAAGCAGATCAGCGCGTTGGGCTCGGCGATATGCACGTCGCCCAGCATGGCGTAGCTGGCGGTCACCCCGCCGGTGGTGGGATGGGTCAGCACGACGATATAGGGCAGCCCGGCCTCTTTCAGCATCTCCACCGCGACGGTGGTACGCGGCATCTGCATCAGGCTCAGGATACCCTCCTGCATCCGTGCTCCACCGGCGGCGGAAAACAGGATCAGCGGGCGCTTCATCTGCACGGCGGCCTGTGCCGCGGTGATGATCGCGTTGCCGACGAACATGCCCATCGAGCCGCCCATGAAACTGAAATCCTGCGCCGCGGCAATGATCGGCGTGCGCCCGATCTCGCCCTGCACCACCATCATCGCCTCTGCCTCTCCGGTGGTTCGCTGCGCCAGTTTCATCCGGTCGGGGTATTTCTTCTGATCGCGGAACTGCAGCGGGTCGGGCCTTGTTTCCGGCACCTCGATCTCGCCAAAGACACCACCATCGAACAGCGACGCAAAGCGCTCGCGCGGGCAGATTGCCATGTGGTGATCGCAGCTGGTGCACACATGAAGATTGTCCGAAAGCTCTCGGTGGAACAGCATCGTGCCGCATTCCTCGCACTTCGACCAAAGATTCTCTGGCACCTCGCGGCGTGAAAACAGCGAGTTTATCTTGGGGCGGACGTAGTTGGAAATCCAGTTCATCGCGGGCTGCAGCCTTCCCTTGGCGGATATCCGGCTGAGATAAGCCCGGACGCGGTGAAATGCAATCAGCGCTGCAGTGCGCGGCGTACCACAAACCAGGCGATGCCGAGCGTGGCGATGTCGATCGCCAGCAGCCGTGCCATGGCCGGATCATCGGCGGTGTATGGCGTTGTGAACAGTGCAAGGCCGGGGATCGTGCCCTTGACAGCGACCACAAGCAGCGCAGCGGTGTTGTTGGCAAAGTGAAATCCCCAGGCGGCCCCGATACTGCCACTTCGCGCTGTCAGATCGGCGGCGGCAAGTCCAAAAAGGGCGGTGGCGGCAACTACCAGCCACAGGTTTGCGCCTGTGGCCCCCGGATCGTAATGCGCCAGACCGAAGCCGAGGCTGGGCAGCAGCAGCCACACAAGCGGCGACCGGAACCGCGCGGCGAGTTGCTGTTGCAGATAGCCGCGGAACACCAGTTCCTCGGCCCCGGTCTGGATCAGGACCGCCAACAAGGCAAAGGGCAGCAATGCTAGCCAGCGCCCGGGGTCGAGCTGCGGTACCGGATCGAAGCGCGCAAACCACAGCGCCAATGAGGCCGCATAGATCACGCCCACCAGCCCTGCCGCTATGACGAAATCGCGCGGCACCACGGGCGCGCGACCGAACAGCGTCGCGGAACGGCGGGCATGGAACAGGCGCGCGGCCAGCACCGTGCCCAGCGCCATACCGAGGACGGTCGAAAGCATCACAAAGGCGCCGGCGGGCGTTTCGGCATCGGGCAGGGCCGAGGCCCAGCTTTCAGGCCGCTCCGGCCCCAGCGCCCCCCAATAGAGCGCGACGGCCCCGGCCGACCAGAGCGCATACCCCAGCCCGGCCAAGCACAGCCCGGCCAGCAGCCGCCAAACCTGCGGACGCGCACGGGCCGGCGCGACAAAACCCTCGAATGCGGCTGGATAACGACTGGGCATATGGCAAAGGCTAGACGGCGGCCCCGGCGGATTCAACGCAGGAATACCCGCTCCCGGGGATCAAGGCTTGTGGCGGCCCCGCCCGCGCCCCATATCAAACAGCATGGCGGTTATACCCAATGACAGATCTCCAAATCACCTCTCTGCTGACTACGCTACGCCCGCACTTTGATCTCAGCAAGTCGCGTCTGGTGACGTTCTGCGTTATACTGACCGGCCTGGTGGCCTGGCTGGCGGTGAATATGCTGGGGCCGGAGAAGCGCCGGCTGGTTTTGGCGCTGGATCGCACCAATTGGAGGCTGGGCAAAAGCGATACCAACATTTTGGTTCTGGCGGCAATCACGCGGCGGTTTCGGGTGCCCCTGATGTGGTCGTTTCTACCCCATGGCAGTAGCCGCGATCATAGGCTGCGCTGTGCCTTGATGGATCGGTTTGTGCGCCTGTTTGGTGCGGGCCAGATTGAAATCCTGCTGACGGACCGGGAATTCGCCGGGGGTAGTGTCCCAATACGTGTTGCTATTTGTTCTCCTGCTTGGTGTTGAGCGGGTTTACAGGGCGGCGATTTGCGCCGGGTCCATGGTGGTATGCTCGCAGATGGCGGCGACGGTTTCCAGCGCCATGTAACGGCGTGTGACCGCCCATTCGTCGTTGTGCTCCAGCATCAGTGCGCCGACGAGGCGCCTGATGGCGGGCTCGTCAGGGAGGGAGGGCCTGACCGCCACCGGTTCGAGGGAAGGTCCGAACGCCGACAACATTGGCGCGACGCTTGATCTCATTATTGAGTCGTTCCAATGGGTTTGTTGAATGGATCTGGTGCCAGTGGCTTTGCGGGAGTGAGCGCCGCTGCGGAAACCATCCGGGGGATCGTTTCAGGCGTGAACCGACCGAGCCCTTGTAGGCCAAGACCTCGTCTTCGGCACGGATCATCAACTGGGCGAGTTTGTCGTGTGAGAGCTTCTCGGTGATTGCTGCGCATTCACCTGCCAGCCAATGGATAGGGCCACTCGCCCTCCAGCGGCCGGTCAAGGAAAGCATCAACCCGTTCATCGATCTCGACACAGAGGCGAGAGACCTGGCTCTTGGAGATGCCGGTCATGCCCATCGCTTTGACCAGATCGTCGACCGAGCGTGTCGAGACGCCTTGAATATCGGCTTCCTGAATGACTGCGGTCATGGCCTTTTGCGAGGCTCGGCGCGGCTCCAGGAATTTCGGGAAATACGACCCTTTGCGCAGTTTAGGAATTTGAACGCCGACGGCCCCGGCGCGGGTTTCCCACCGGCGCTCACGATACCCATTCCGGCGGTTTACCCGCTTGATGGACCGTTCATGCGCTTGGGCACCACACAGATGGTCTGCATCAAGCGCCATCAAACGGTTCGCAACGAAGCCCAGCATCCGGACAGGATTTGGTGGTCAGCCGTCTCCGAAAGAAGCACGTTCAAGGCCACTGTTTGTGCTATCGTGTCCTTGGGCATGGGTGATCTCCTTGATTGGTAGATCTGGTTTGCAACCCAAACCCTACCGGAGAACGTCCATGACCGCTCAGCAACCCGCGCGGGCTTCGCCTGACGTGCTGGCCTACAAGGGCTCCGCCCGTTCACGCCTGAAACGATCCCCCGGATGGTTTCCGCGGCGGCGCTCACTCCCGCAGGCCCACTGGTGGCAAATACACTCCACCAATCCGCTTGAACGCCTCAACAAAGAAATCAAGCGCCGCACCAATGTGGTGGGCGTTCGGTCCTTCCCTCGAACCGGTGGCGGCCAGGCCCTTACTCCCGAACGAGGCGGCCATCAGGCGTCTCGTTGGAGCGTTGATGTTGGAGCACAACGACGAATGGGCGGTCACACGCCGATACATGACGCTGGAAACTGTCGCCACCATCTGCGAGGATGCCACCATAGACCCGGCCGAAATCGCCGCCCTGTAAACCGGCTCAAAACCCAGCCGAAGAACAATTTACACCACGCCCAGGGACACTACCAGTATTTCTTGATGCCGCTGATGGTCGACAAATCCTCCGGTTGATGCGCCTCGGTGACGCTGCGTTTGCAGGTGACAGCCCTGTCGGGCTGCGGCATGGTTTGGGTGGATGAAGGAGCCCCCCATGTCGAACTATCCCCACCTGCTCGCCCCGCTCGATCTGGGTTTCACAAGCCTCAAAAACCGGGTTCTGATGGGTTCAATGCACACCGGGCTGGAAGAGACCGGCGACTGGAACCGGGTCGCCAGTTTCTACGGCGCGCGCGCCGCTGGCGGCGCGGGGCTGATCGTGACCGGTGGCATGGCGCCGAACCGCGAAGGCGGGGTGTTTCCGGGCGCGGCGGGATTGTTTTCCCAGGCCGATATCACCAACCACCGGAGCGTAACCGATCGGGTGCACGGGTCGGGCGGCAAGATCGCGATGCAGATCCTGCATGCCGGGCGTTATGCGTTTTCTCCCGACTGCGTCAGCGCCTCGCCGGTGAAGTCGCCGATCTCACCCTTCCCTCCCAGGGAACTTGACGCAGCGGGGATCGAGAAACAGATAGCCGATATCGAGACCGCCGCCGCCCGTGCCCGCGAGGCCGGATATGACGGAGTCGAGGTGATGGGCTCCGAAGGCTACTTTCTCAATCAGTTCCTAGTCACTCACACCAACAAGCGCAGCAACCGCTGGGGTGGAAGCTATGAAAACCGCATGCGCCTGCCGGTCGAGGTGGTCAAGCGGGTGCGCACGGCGGTGGGCAGCGATTTCATCGTCATCTACCGGCTCAGCATGATCGACCTGGTGCCGAACGGATCCACCTGGGACGAAGTCGTGACGCTGGCCAGAGCCGTCGAGGCCGCGGGTGCGACAATCATCAACACCGGTATCGGCTGGCACGAGGCGCGGATCCCGACCATCGCAACGTCTGTGCCGCGCCGGGCGTTTTCCTGGGTGACGAAGAAACTGATGGGAGAGGTCGGCATCCCGGTGATCACCTCGAACCGGATCAATTCACCCGTGGTGGCCGAACAGGTGCTGGCCGAGGGTTGCGCTGACATGGTCAGCATGGCCCGGCCCTTCCTGGCAGACGCCGATTTCGTCACCAAGGCAGAGCGTGGCGACGCGGCGCTGATCGCGCCCTGCATCGCATGCAACCAGGCCTGCCTGGACCACACGTTCGGCGGCAAGATCAGCACCTGCCTGGTCAACCCGCGCGCCTGCTACGAGACCGAACTGCGCGCCGAGCCGGCGGCTGACCTGAAACGGGTGGCTGTGGTCGGTGCGGGTCCGGCGGGGCTGGCGACAGCGCTGACGGCGGCTGAGTGCGGCCATTCGGTGGTTCTGTTCGAACAGGCCGAGCGCATCGGCGGCCAGCTTAACATGGCGCGCGAGATCCCGGGCAAGGAAGAGTTTCACGGACTGGTCGAGTGGTATGCGGCCAGCGTTGCGGCGTCGGGGATCGACCTGCGGCTGGGGACGAAGGCCACGGTCGAGGTACTGGCTGGTTTCGACGAAGTAGTCATTGCCACCGGCGTTACGCCGCGCGACCCGGGCATTCCGGTCGAAGGCGGCCATGTGCTTGGCTATCGCGAGGTTTTGCTGGGCAAGGCAGAGGCCGGGCGCCGGGTGGCCGTCGTCGGGGCGGGTGGAATAGGCTTTGATATGGCGGAATACTTGGTGCAAGAGGGCGAAAGCCCGTCCGAGGATATTGAGGCTTGGAAGACGGAGTGGGGCGTGGGCGACCCGTCGGAGACCCGCGGCGGGTTGGCGCCCAAGGGCCCGCAGCCTTTGGCGCCGGCGCGACAGGTCACACTGCTGCAGCGAAAACCGACGAAACCCGGCAAGGGGCTGGGCAAGACAACCGGCTGGATTCACCGGGCCGCGCTGAAGATGAAGGGCGTGAGGATGCTGGCCGGAGTGAACTATGAACGCATCGACGCGCGCGGACTGCATGTCAGCTTTGGCGAGGCGCGCGAGAACCCGACGCTGATCGAGGCCGACACAGTGGTAATCTGTGCCGGGCAGACACCAGAGCGGACGCTGGCGGACCAGTTGACCGAGGCTGGGGTCAAAGCCCATGTGATCGGCGGCGCCGACGTGGCGGCGGAACTGGATGCAAAACGAGCCATCGATCAGGGCACAAGGCTGGCTACGGCGCTATAGGCCGGTGCAACTCAGGACAGCCGGTCGGTTCTGACCGGCTGTCCAAGATGTGCAGAGCACCAAGTGAGCCTGCCTTGCCTGACGGGCGCCTGGCATTTCTTGAACCGCAATCGCCTACCTTTCCGATGCGACATTGTATGCATAGACTCGGACCAGCCGGACCGGGCTCTGTTCGGGCCATGTCTTTCGCCGGGTAGATCGGATGGATACCGTGCCCCTCACTGGGTTGGTTATAACCTCTACCAGATTTCTCTTATAGGGAGAGTGCCTCCCGGGCTTTTCAAAATTCTCATTCTGAAATTCAGGTTTCGGGCTTCAGGCAAGCCTGGGGTATTGATCGGTTCATTTCGCCTACAACACAGCGTTTCCATGTTTCCCTTTACGGGACGATCCACCGCAAAACCCAAGTATTGTCAGGCCGCCTCCGCATTCCTGCCCGATTTCACCGCGATACACCCAATCTGAGGGGCCGAGATGAAATCGAGTAGATTATGGATAGACTGACAGAAATGGAGGCTTTCGCGACGGTTGTGGACCAAGGGGGATTCACCGACGCTGCCAAGAAGATGGGGATCTCCAAATCCGCCGTCTCGAAACATGTATCCTCGCTTGAGGCCCGCCTTGGCGCGCGGCTTCTGAACCGCACCACGCGGCGGGTCAGTCCCACCGAGATCGGGCTTGCCTATTACGACCGCGCCCGCCGGGTTCTGAATGATGCCGGCGAGGCCGATGCCCTGGTCACCTCAATGCAATCCGCGCCCTCGGGGCTGCTGCGGATCAGTGTCGCCACCGACTTCGGCGTCAATCACCTTTCCCCTGTGTTGGGCGAATTCCTGTCCGAATTCCCCGATATCACGGTCAACATGGTGCTCAACAACCGCTATGTGGAACTGATCAGCGAAGGCTTCGACATGGCCGTGCGCATCGGTGAGCTGGAAGACAGCACCCTACGCGCCCGAAAGTTGACCGAGACCTCTAAACGCATGATCGGCTCGCCCGAGTATTTCCAGAAATACGGCCACCCGTTGAAGATCGACGATCTGAACGAACACAAGCTCTTGCACTATTCCAGCCAGTCCTCGGGCAATTTGTGGAAACTGACTGCACCTTCCGGTGAAAAGCGTCAGGTCCGCACGGCTGGCTGGCTATCGGTCAATGACGGTCAGTCTCTGCTGAACGCCGCCATCTCGGGCCTCGGCATCGCTTTTCTGCCAAGCTTTCTCTATGCTGACGCGCTGGACTCAGGTCAGGTGGAAGAGGCGATCCCGGAATTGCCGGTTGAAACGCAGGGCATCTACGCGGTCTATCCGCCGGGCCGGTTTACCCAGCCCAAGGTGCGTGCGTTCATTGACTTCCTGGTACATCACTTTGCCGACAAGGGTCCCGATAGCTGGTAGTTCACTCCGCCCAAGTACCTTATAGCTATCTGGAAGGCCGGGATGCATGGCATACCGGCCTTTCTCCTGTTTGGCGCACCTGCCAAAGGACTGGATCAGGCACCGGCAGCAATAGCCCCGAAGCCTTCCGCCAATCTGTTTCACCAACTGAAGCAGGCGGTGGCATCTCGACGAGACACTATAGTTCCGGCAAGCGCCAATCCCGCCCGACCGGAGCAGGCGGATGAACCGAGGCGCTTTGCGGTTGGCGTGTCATTGTCGGCGGACATGACACTACCGCACTACAAAAGCCCGGAGAGACCCCCCCGGGCTTTGTACGTCCCTTGTCCCGCAGCCCCCGAAAGGGGTCCGCGAGGGTCTCTCGATTAGGATTGGGTGAAGTAGCTCAGGCCGGTGATGTCCAGCATCGGTTTGTAGCTGTCCAGCGTGGTCATCCAGTCCAGGCGCTTACCCCACCAGTCAACCTCGACCATGTTGGTCACCGGCTTGTAGAAATCGGCCGTAATGAACGCCGTGCCCCAGCGGACGTATTTGTTGGGGTCGCCATGCGCGATGATCGAGCTCCAGACATCCAGATCGACCGGCGCCAGCATCCACGCGTACATACCTTCGGGGTTCATCATCTTGGCCGAGGCCATGGCCCATTTCTCGATGTCGAACATGCCCGCCATCCAAGTATCCCACATCACCGGCTCGGTGGCACAATTCATCATCACATGGATGGTCGCCGGATCGTTCACAACCTCCATCAGGCGGAAGAACTTCTTGGGATCGTTCAGCGTCTCGGCCATGACCTCCATGTCCGTGAAAGCGCGGACGTCTTCCCGGATCTTAGTGAAGTCGGCGTTGGTGACGTCGTTGCACTGGCCGTAAAACTCTGCGGCCAGTTCAAACTTGTGCTCGGTGTCGGCTGCGAATGTTGTGGTTCCGGTGGTCACGACGAGAGCGATTGCCGCGGCCAGTCCTTTAATGTGACGGTTCATGAGGTCAACTCCCGTGTGTCGGTGCATTCTTACAAGTATCTATATATTCAAATGTTGTTATGTTTTGGAAGTGTCCTTTTTGACGCAGGACAAAACCGAACGGTCCCGGGCGGTAGAATCACCCACATTCCGTCAGACTCATTTCCTGTAGTATGCTGAATTCTTGCGGTTATTCAGTCGAAGTCAGCACCACCTCGACGCGCCGATTCTGAGTGCGGCCTTCGTCGGTAAGGTTGCTGGCGCGCGGCGAGAGATAGCCGACGCCGTCGGCAGACACTTGTTCCGGGCTAACCCCGTACTGATGAACGAGTCGGTCCATCACCGCCGCGGCGCGGCGGCGCGACAGGACGACATTGGTATCCAGCGCACCCTCGGCATCGGTATGGCCCACCAGCACGACCTGCCGGTCGGGGCGGGCCGTCAGGTAAGAGGCCAGGTTATCCAGCGAGGCGAAGCGATCGACGCCAAGCTCGGACGAGCCGGTACGGAACAACAGATCGTCCAGCGTCGCGTGCCCGGCTATCTCAAGCTGAGAACCCACCGGCCCAGCCGCGATCGGCGAGGTGCGCGGGGGCGGCGCCTTGGTCGAGGCGGTGATGTTTGCGGCGGCGTTGGGCTTACCGATACTGGTGAGCTGCACAAAACCGGCATTGGCGCTGCGGCTGACGATCAGCGCGACATATTCGGGATATCCTTCAGCCGCCTTCGTTACCGCGAGATAGCGGAAATCGCCCAGGTTCACGTGCATGTCGGGCTCTGGCAGAACATCGACCTGATAACGGAAATCGAAACCACCGCAGATCTTGGCCTCGCACTCATACAAAGTCGAAAACCCCTGCGCCTCAAGCTGCTCGCGAAGCGGCGCAAGTATCTGCATCGTGGTCAGTCCGCCGCCGCCCAGTTTCCAGCTTTGCTGGTGCACCGCGCCCTCGGCGGTGACGCCGTCCAGCGGACCGTCGGCAAAAGGCCCGGTCGGCACGAAATAGCTGGAGCTTGCCACGCTCTTTTCTGCCACAGGCGATGCGAGCGAAGGGAAGTCCAACGTCATCGCCTGCGCAGCGGCTCCAAAGATGCATAGCGCAAGCGCCGTTATAGCGGTGCGCGGGATCATCTCGCGGCGGCGTGATAGTCGTCGTTGGGCAGCATGCCGGTTGCGGATGCGACACGGTTCGACATGTTGTAGAACCCCACCACATTGGCGATGTCAAAGATATCGCGGTCGGAAAAGCCGACCTCGCGCAGCGCCTGCCGGTCGGCCTCCTCGACCTCGGAACTGGCCTTGGTGACCTTGACCGAGAAATCCAGCATCGCCCGTTGTCGCGCGTCAAGATCGGCAACGCGGTAGTTCATCACCATCGCTTCGCCCAGCTTGGGGTCACCGGAAAGCTGCCTCACCGCGGCACCATGCGCCACCTGGCAGTACCAGCAGCGGTTGATGGAACTCACCACCACCGCAATCATCTCTCGTTCCAGCTTGCTCAGCCCGCTGCCGGCCAGCATGACGTCATTATAGAGCGTCGTGAACGAATTCAGCTTATCGATGTCGAACGCATAGGCCTGCAGCACATTCGGGATCAGCCCAAGCTTGTCCTGACAGATGTCGAAGTATTTCTGCGTTGCCTCTGGTAACGGATCGACCATAGGCAGATCCAGTGCCGTCACTTGTGCGGGTTTGTCGGTCATTGCTGCTCCGGGCGTTTGTGGCGCCCCTGTATTATTCTGTAATGGTAGTCTCCCACAACCGTCATGCCTTGGGAAGTGTATAGGGCGTTGGCAGCCTTGTTCGCGCGGGTCACCGCCAATGCCAGATGGGTCGCGCCCCGATCTTGCGCCCAGTGCGCTGCAGCCCGCAAGATGTTGGCCCCTACACCCTGCTTGCGCAAGGCGGGAACCACTTCGATTGCATGGACCATGGCTATAGTGTCGCAGATACCCACAAATGCAGCGCCGGCGGGCCGGTCGCTATGGCGTGCCAGAATCGCGGTTTTCGGGCCGGTGACCCTGTCCATCACTGCCCGCCGTGGCAAGCCGATGCCGCCAGCCTCCCAGATATCGGTAACAATCGCCAGCGGGGGCTGGAGGTAGAAAGCGCTGACCAACGGCACTGGCGTTTGCGTCAGCCGCTCCACCAGGGCGCAATACAGAGCCACCGGGTCCTTGATCTTGTGGCCGCGGGCTTCAAGCATCCCGTCGAGCGCCTCTTCGCCGGGGCGGACCATAAAAAGCGGCGTCTGGCCTAGTGCCGCCATCGCCACCTCTGCCTGCATTATGTCGTTGTACTGAACCGGTGCATCGGCGGTCGCCGAAGACACCCGCTGTCCGCCACCTTGCCCCTCGCGAATCGTCCAGACGCCGGCACGCCTAGCCGACGCCGCGGGCCAGGTGGCGTCGAGCACACGGTAGAGGGTGCCGACATCGGGCGTGTTCAAGCGTCAGCCCCCCCAAATAGCGCCCGCAACTCTGCGGCGGCGGCATCGATTTTGCCCGGGTCCGTGCCGCTGATCACGATGTTGGCGCCGTAGCTTCCCTTCTGATTGAACGGGTAAGAGCCGAAGGACATATCGCCGTTCCGTCCGGCCAGCGCAGCAAGCGGCCCGGCGATCTCGCCCTCGGGCAGTTCCAGCCGCACCGTCTTGCTGGCCACCGGCGCACCGCCGGTAAGATTGGGCCGCAGATCTGCCACCATGGCCTGAAAGATCGACGGAACTCCTGCCATCACATGCACGTTGTCCAGCGAGAACCCCGGGGCCGCAGAGATCGGGTTGGCGATCAGCCGGGCGCCCTCGGGAACGCGGGCCATGCGCAGCCGTGCGGTGTTCAGTTCTATACCGCAGGTGTCATAATGAGCCTGCAGAATCGCCAGCGCATCGTCGCGCACGTCCAGCGGCAAGCCAAAGGCGGCGGCGACGCAATCGGCGGTGATGTCGTCATGCGTCGGTCCGATGCCTCCGCTGGTAAAAACATGGTCGAACCCGGCTCGCAGCGCGTTCACGGCATTGATTATGGCGCCCCGGTCATCGCTAACCACCCGCACTTCTTTCAGGTCGATGCCGACCTTGATCAGTTCACCCGCCAGATGGTGCGTATTGGCGTCGCGGGTGCGGCCCGAGAGGATCTCGTCGCCGATCACAAGCATCGCGGCGGTGGGGTTGGGCATCGCGTCTCTCCAGCGTGGTGTCAGGGCTTTCCTGAAAATCCTGACGCGGCAAGTTCTTTCAGAAGTACTGCCAAGCTCGTATAGATCGGGCGTCATGCGCTTTCCAACCCCTCTTGTCCCCGCCCGCCTGATCCGCCGCTACAAGCGGTTCCTGGCGGATATGGAACTGGAGAGCGGGCACGAGGTGACCGCTCATTGCGCCAACCCGGGGTCAATGCTTGGGCTGAAACAGCCAGGGATGCGCTGCTGGCTGGAACCCAACGACGATCCAAAGAAGAAATTGAAATTCGGCTGGCGCCTGATCGATCACGAGAACGGCCATTTCACCGGTGTGGACACCACGTTACCGAACCGGATGCTGAGGGCGGCGCTGACCGCCCACCAGGTGCCGGAACTTGCCGCCTGGCCGGTGGTTCGTCCAGAGGTGAAATACGGGCAAAAAAGCCGCGTCGATTTCCTGCTGACAGGCGACGGAATGCCGGATGCCTATGTCGAAGTGAAGTCGGTCACGCTCAGCCGGTCGCCCGGGCTGGCAGAGTTCCCCGATTCGGTCACCACACGCGGCGCCCGCCACATGGACGAGCTTGCCGCCATGGCCAGCCAAGGCCATCGAGCCGTCGTCTTTTTCCTAGTCCAGCGGGCCGACTGCACCCATGTCCGGGTGGCCGAAGACATTGATCCGGCCTATGCTGCGGCCTTCACCCGCGCCCGCGCCGCCGGAGTCGAATTGCTGAGCTATGACTGCAAGGTTTCGCCCAAGGGGGTTTCATTGGGCCGTCCGATTCCCGCCGGGGCTTGATAGGCGAGCTATGGTCCTTTAGTGCGGCCTCGCCTATATGGGGCGAAACCTGCCAGACGGAGATACACGGGTGGACGAAAAACACCGTGGACGACTGACCAAAAAGGGTATCCGCATCTATGAGCCGGCGGATTTCGAGGGCATGCACCGCGCCGGGAAACTGGCGGCGGAAATCCTCGATGCGGTGGCGCCCATGGTGCGGATCGGGCAGACCACCGGGGCGCTTGACGATGCGATCCGAGGTATGGTCGAGGATGCTGGCGCCAAGTCGGCCACGATAGGCTACAAGGGCTATCAGCATGCCTCGTGCATCAGTGTTAACCATGTGGTGTGCCACGGGATACCGGGTGCGAAAATCCCCAAGGGCAAGAATGAAAAAACCGTCCGGAGACATGATGAACTGACCGAGGGAGACATCGTCAATATCGATGTAACCGTGATCGTCGACGGCTGGTTCGGCGATTCCAGCCGGATGTACAAGGCCGGTACGATCAAACCTTTCGCCGAGCGGCTGATCGACATCACCCACGAGGCGCTGTTCAAGGGCATCGAGGCAGTCAGGCCCGGCAACACCTTCGGCGATATTGGTCATGCGATCCAGAACTTTGTCGAAGGCAGCCGGATGGGCGTGGTGCGGGATTTCTGCGGTCACGGGCTGGGCCGGGTGTTCCATGCCCCGCCCAACGTGCTTCACTACGGGCGTCCCGGCACCGGCGCGGTGCTTGAAGAGGGCATGTTCTTTACCATCGAGCCGATGGTCAATCTGGGTCGGCCCGAGACCAAGGTGCTGAAAGACAACTGGACAGCGGTGACCCACGACAAGTCGCTGAGCGCACAGTTCGAGCATTCGGTTGGCGTGACGGCGAGTGGGTACGAACTCTTTACCCTGTCGCCAACCGGCAAGTTTCACCCGACCTGGGGGTGAATTCGGGTCGCGGCTTGCAACCCGACCGGCTTGGGGCCAGAGCCCCAAGAAACCCCGCAGTATTTCCTGCCAAAGAGGAAGATGGAAGGGGTGGCGTCCTACCGATCTTGGCGCATCGTGATCAGAGGTCCAGCAGACCGGGAAGGTCTGACATCGAGTGAAACACCTCTGCTCCGACTTCGGCCAGCCGTGCGCCGTCATCGTGCTCGGCAAAGCCCAGCGTTCTCATTCCGGCACGTACCCCGGCGGTGCAACCCGAGGGGCTGTCATCGATCACCGTGCAGAGGTCGGGCGGAATGCCCTGATCATGCGCGGCGGCGAGATAGAGGTCTGGTTCGGGTTTGGCGGTGCCTAACCGATGGGCAGAATAGAGCCGCCCGTCGACCCGCCGCATGACCGACGGATGCTGACCCAGCGTGATACCCATCTTGCGGTCGCTGCCGTTGGAGCCGACACAATAGGGAATGCCAGCGGCGTCCAGCCTGTCCAGAACGGTCTCGATACCGGGGATCAGAGGGGTGCCTTCGGCCAGCGCGGCGTACATGATCTCATAGAACGCGGCGACCCAGCCTTCGGGGATATCCGCGCCCATTTCGGCGGCCAGGACGCTGACGCTGCCCATGGTGCCACCGACGAAAAGCCGCATGATGTCATCCAGGGTCAGGTCGAGACCGCGGGCGGCGAGATCGTCGCGCAGCAATCGGTTGGTGGCCGGTTCACTGTCGACCAGCACCCCGTCGCAGTCAAAGATCACAAGTGCCGGGCGGGTCATGCCGGGTCCCTTTCAAGAAATGTGACATGAGTGTCGCCGTAACGGCGGCTGCTGAGCAAGGCAAAGCCCGGCGGCGCGGCCTGGGGGGTGTTCTCCTCCCAGACAACCAGCGCGCCCGGGGCGAGCCACGCGCCACCGTTCGCCGCCACCAGTGCCCGCTCGCCCATCCCCTTGCCATAGGGGGGGTCGAGAAAGATGAGATCGAAAGGGTCTGCCGTGCAGGGGCCAAGACGGGTAGCATCGCGGCGCAAAACCCGCACGGCCCCCCCCGCCTGCATCAAAATGGTATTGTCACGCAGCAACGCGCTTGCCTTGCTACCGTCATCCACGAAGGTTACCTGCGATGCACCCCGCGAAAGCGCCTCGAATCCCAACGCTCCGGTACCGGCAAAAAGGTCGAGCACGCGGGCGCCGGTTACCGGATCACCATGGCGACCGCTTGTGATCACATTGAACAGGCTCTCGCGCACCCGGTCCGAGGTCGGGCGCAGATGCGCTGCCGTGTCGCCCTTGCCGACCGAGGCTAGCCTGAGGCCGCGTTTTGACCCGGCGATGATCCGCATCAGGCCCGGAGAAGCGGTTTCAGGTCGGCCCCGGCATCGGCGACCTCCGACGGGTCGGGGGACTTGCCCGTTTCTATCAGCCGCTTGCCGATCATGTAGGCGCGCGGGTCGTTCATCGCGTCCACGGCCAGCAGTTTATCGCCCGCGTAGTACCAGAACGACACCGCCTCGCCGACGCGCCGGGTAACGACATGGGTATAGCCGGCATTGAGACCGGCGATCTGCAGCTTGCAGTCATACTGATCCGACCAGAACCAGGGTTTCGCCACATAGTCGGTTCCGGCCCCCAGCATGTCTTCGGCCACGATCTCTGCCTGATCGATGGCATTGCCGACGCTCTCCAGCCGAATGCGCTCTCCCCGATAGGGGAACGAGGCGCAATCGCCTGCGGCCCAGATCGATGGGTCGCTGGTACGGCCCCGGGCGTCGGTCTTGATGCCGTTCTGGATCTCGAGACCGGCCTGTGCGGCAAGCTCGGTCGCCGGGGTGACACCGATACCTACAATAACCATGTCGGCTGGCAATTCGGTGCCATCGGTCAGCACCGCCCCGGTGACCCGGGTTTTGTCGTCGCCCGTGAGATGCTGCAGCCCGCATTGTTCGCGGATATCGACGCCGTGGCCCTGATGCAGCTTGCGAAAATACTCAGAGGTCTCTGGGCAGGCCACCCGTTGCAGGATGCGCCCGGACATCTCGACCAACGTCACATGCATGCCGCCCAGCGCCGCCACCGCCGCAGCCTCGAGCCCGATATAGCCGCCACCGACGATCAGAACCCGCCTACCTTGGGTGAAGCCGGGCGCCATGGCATCGACATCGGCCAGCGTGCGGACAACGTGGACCCCGGCAAGCCCGCCGCCGATGGCCTGGGGCAGGTGCCGCGGGATCGAACCGGTGCAGATCGCCAACTGATCATAGGAGATCTGCCGGTCATCGACGACGACCTGCTTGCCGCTGCGATCTATGGAAACGGCGGTGTAGGAGGTCAACAGCGCAATGCCGTTTTCCTCATAAAAGCTCCTGGGACGCAGGTAGAGCCGCTCCAGCTCCATCTCGCCCAGCAGGTACTTCTTGGAAAGCGGCGGGCGCTGATAGGGTAGCACCGGCTCCTCGCCTATCAGAGAGATCGCTCCGGTGTGGCCGAGGTTGCGCAGCCTGGCCACCAGCGAGGCGCCGGCCTGTCCGGCCCCGATGACCACGATATCGCTCATGTTCCTCTCCTTTGCACCGGTCGGGCGGTGTCGGATCACCTATATCGCCGCCGGAACGAAGGCAATTGAAGATGAAGGCGCCGAATGACGGTCGAGATCGGAGACCGGGTGCCCGACGTGAAGCCGTTTCGGATCGGCGAAAGCGGACCAAAAGACAGTGGCACCGGGCTAGCGGCTCTCCGGGCCGCGGGTGGTGTCGTTCGGTCTGCCGTGGCCCTTCACCCGTAGGCCACCCGCCCGCCGTCTCTCCAAATGGGTCGCCCCAACTTGGAGCGATGTCTTCCGGTGCGTGACCCGGTCATGTCTCCTCCCTTTCCGTCCTGCGGAACGGACCGTAACCAGTCATCACCTCGATTTCCTCGCCCACTGCATCGCGCTCGGCCCGCAGGAATTGCTCTACCGCGCCCCTGAAACCTGGATCCGCGACCCAGTGCAACGAGTGGCATTGGCTGGGCAGGTAGCCGCGGGCCAGTTTGTGGGCACCCTGGGCGCCGGCCTCGACCCGCGACAGCCCGTGGCGGATGGCATAGTCGATGGCCCGGTAGTAGCAGAGTTCGAAATGCAGGTTGGTGTGGTCCTCGGTGCAGCCCCAGTAGCGGCCATAGAGCGTGTCACGACCGATGAAGTTCAGCGCCCCGGCGATGAAGCGGCCTTGGCGTTCGGCCAGCACCAGCAGGATGTCATTGCGCAGATGGGTCTGGGCCTCGTCGAAGAACTCGCGCGTCAGGTACGGCGAGCCCCATTTTCGTGATCCGGTGTCCTGATAGAAGTGCCAAAAAGCGTTCCAGTGACGCGGTTCGATCCGGTTGCCAGCCAGCTCGTGTATCGTGCCGCCAAAGGCATTTGCGAGGCTGCGTTCCTTGCGGATGTTCTTGCGCTTGCGCGAGTTCAGCGCGGCGAGGAAAGCAGCGAAATCCGCGTAGCCACGGTTTTCCCAATGAAACTGGTCGCCAAGCCGGTGCAGCAAGCCCATGCTCACGCCTGCTTCGGCCTCTGCCCGGGTGCAAAAAGTGATGTGCAGCGAACTGAGTTTGTTTTCCGATGCGATCTGCACCGCGCCCTGCACCAAGGCCGCCTGACCCACTTCCTCAAATCCCGGGCGGGTCAGCAAGCGACGGCCCGTGGCGGGCGTGAAGGGCACTGCGATCTGCAGCTTCGGGTAGTACTGCCCTCCTGCGTTTTCAAAGGCATGCGCCCAGCTATGGTCGAATACATACTCGCCCTGGCTGTGGCCCTTGGCATAGAGCGGCGCGGCGGCAATGATCTGCCCGTCCATATGCGCCGTCAGGTGGCGTGGCGACCAACCGGTACCGGGGCCGGTGCTGCCCGAAACCTCAAGCGCGTTCAGAAATCGCCATGTTGTGAACGGGTCGATGGGGCGGCCACCGCCAGCGGCCTCGGGGCAGGCGCAGGCGTCCCAGTCGGCGGGTGCGATATCCGCCATCCGGCCAGCGGCGTCTATTTCAATGCGGGTTTCGCGCATGGAGGCTGATTGTGGGCTGTGAGGCACGCGCGTCTTGCAAGGTCACGCGGGGTGTCCGGGGCGGCCTGAGTAAAGGTCTCGACGGCGAATGGATTGAAGGACATCCCTGCAAAGCCGACTATGGCGCGGGCAGTGTCGCGTTCCGGCGGACCGACATCACGCATCATCGCACTATCCCGGTCCTGGATTTGGAAAGGAACCGGAACCCGCCCGGCGACCAGTCCGAGGATCTCGTCGAGATCGGGGATGTTTTCGCGACCGCCTGGTAGCCCAATATACCGAAGCTCGGCCCGTCTGCGGCGGCCCAGCGATCCGCTTACAGGGGTCATCCGGTCAATGTGATAGCCGTGGAACACTATCGCGTGTTCATCGCGGCTGAGTTGCACGTCCAGCTCTGTCCCATGGGCGCGCCCTATGGTTGCCTCGAATGCGGCGCGCAAGTATTCGGGGACGCCACGAGCCTTGTCGTGGTGCCCCCGATGCGCCAGAGGGCAGCTCTGAAAAGCAGGGGCAAGCAGGGTCATCTGATCTGGAAAATGCCCTCGATCTCGACCGCGACATTCAGCGGCAGCGCCCCGGCAGAGACGGCGGACCGGGTGTGCCGGCCAGCATCGCCCAGCGCTTTGACCAGAAAGTCGGAGCAACCGTTCACCACCTTGGGTTGGTCGGCGAAGTCGGGGGTGGAATTAACAAAGCCGGTGAGCTTGACCACGCGCACCAGCCGGTCGAGATCGCCACCACAGGCCGCCTTGACCTGGGCTAGCAGGCTGATGGCACAGGTGCGCGCGGCGGCGGCGCCTTCCTCGATCGTCAGATCGGCGCCGACCTTGCCCGTGATCAGGCCGGATTCGTTCTGGCTGATCTGGCCCGAGACATAGACGATATCGCCGACCTGCGCGGTGGGCACGTAGTTGGCGGCTGGCGCGGGGGCGTCGGCAAGGGTGACGCCCAGTTCCGCAAGGCGGGTCTCAATGGTTCCGGTCATGTGGTAGTTCTCCCTTGGGGTCGTGGCTTTGGGCGGACGCTACATCGGCCAGCCTTGGTTCGAAACCGCTTATTCGGGACCTGTGGGTTTTCGCGCGCAGGAAGTCGCGTTGGAAATGCGCTTGGTCCGCGTAACCGCAGCAATAACCCACTTCGGCAAGCGAGGCCGACCCGACTGTCAGAAGTTCAGTCGCCTCTCGCATTCTGGCTCTACGCAGCACGGAGGAGAAGTTGCGTCCCTCTTCCCACAATCGGCGCTGAAGCGACCTATCGGAATAGGCGAGCGATCGGGCCGCGTCCTTGAGCTTCCAGCCCCGCGCGATGTCGGAGGCCAGGAGATCGGCGAGGCGGTCGCGCAAGGGGCGCTTGGAGTCGCCACCCTCTCCAACACCGGGTTGCGATTGGTCGGAGGTCCAATGAAGCTGGAACGCCAGGAGTTGTTCATCGGCAGGCAACTGAACCGAGAGAAGGTCGGACCCAACCAAGCTCTGGCCATTCACCTCAAGGTGTGCCTCGGTGGCTCCGATCTCGGTCAGCAAGCCCACCATCAGGCCAGCGATGAGGCAGTTCTCCGCGAGACTCGGAGGCGGGCCGCTTGCGCTCAGCCTCTCACAATTCCAGCCCTTGTCGTGAACTGGCTCAATCTGCACCCGGTTTTTCGAATGCAGGTAGCGTTCCAGGCGCATCCATTTCTGCGCCAGGACATCTGGGTCCGGGGAGGTTGTCAGTACGGTCAGGATGGGGTTCTCATC
>JAAELR010000070.1 GCA_024226455.1 Paracoccaceae bacterium | reverse complement strand
TATAACAACGGCAACGCCAAGGGCGAGTTCGCCTTCCCCGGCCCCAACGATGCGCAGCTGGGCGGCCATGCGGTGGTCGCCATCGGCTATGACGACAAGCGCAAGATCGGGTCCGAGACCGGGGCGCTGAAAATCCGCAACTCGTGGGGCACCGGTTGGGGCAAAAAGGGCTATGGCTGGCTGCCCTACCGCTATCTCGAGGATGGGCTGGCCGACGATTTCTGGTCGCTGTTCAAGGCCGACTACTTCGAAACAGGCAACTTCTCATAGCTGCCGGGCCGCCCGGCCGCGGTCAGATCTACGTCGCCGCATCCTTCGGGGTGCGGCGTTTGTCGGGTGTGACCAGAGTATCGCGATAGACCAGCGTCACGGTCGTGAAACTGACGAAGACCAGCAGGTACCACGACCCCATTTTCGACAGCGATACCCAATCCAGCAACCCTTGCCCGGGATAGATCCAGGTGCCGGTGCGGGTGCCGACATTCTCTGCCAGCCATATGAAAAAGCTGGTAAGCGCCCCGGCCAGCACCATCGGCATCCAATAGTCGTTGTCGCCGATGTGAAACGAGACCCGGGTGCGGAAAAACAGCACAACCGTGGCCGCATAGAGAACCAGGCGGATATCGGGCAGGAAGTGATGTGCGAAGAAATTGACATAGATCGCCAGCGCCAGCAGCACGGTCGCCCAAAACGGTGGATAGGGCTCGAACCGCATCTCGAAAAGCCGGATGGCGCGCGCCATGAAGGACCCGATCGAGGCATACATGAAGCCGGTGAAAAGCGGCACGCTGAGGATCTTCAGATAACCCGCCTCTGGATAGGCCCAGGACCCGGCATTGACCTTGAACATCTCCATCGCCGTGCCTGTCAGGTGAAACAGAACGATAACGCGGGCCTCGTCGAAGGTTTCCAGCCGGAACCACAAAAACAGGATCTGCAGGCCAACCGCGTATACCGCCAGGGCGTCGTAGCGGTGCAGTGGCAGCGCTTCGGACCACATGGCTTTCGACAGGACCAGCCCGGCCAGAATAAGCCCGCCAAAGAGGCTGGCCCAGCCCAGCTTCAGTACGAAGACCACAAACTCCGACAGCCAGCCCGGCATATGTCGCCGGGTCCAGCGGCCGACTGCCTTCTCGATCTCGAGGGTGCTGCGATGGTGCGGCGGCTTGAGGGCAGGACCTGTTTCGACGCTCACGCGACCGGCTCCCGCAGATACACCGGCGGCACTATTTCGGTCAGCCAGACGCCGTTTGCCGAAACAAAGAACGCATGACCGTCGCGCTGCATCGCACCGGCAGCGATCTCGAAAACGAAAGGCTTGCCGTGCCGCATTCCCACCCTGCGCGCGGTTTCGGTGTCCGGTGACAGGTGCACATGGTGGCGCCCGCGTTTTTCCAACCCCTCAGACCGGATCACGTCCACATTCGCCTCTGCCGTTCCATGGTAAAGCTTGTCGGGCGGAGCCTGCGCCTTCAGCCCAAGGTCGACCGCAATCGAATGTCCCTGATTGGCCCGAATTCGGCTGCCATCCCCCGAAAGCGCGAAACGCCGCTTTTCGCTGGCACGCACAATTTGGGCAATCCGGTCCCGGGTCAAACCGATTTCGGATTTCTCGACGATTTCGTCGACCCACGCCCAACCCTGTGGGTCTAGTTGCAACCCGATCCTGCCCGGGTCGTGGCGCAGGACCAAGCTGAGGAATTTGCTTTGTTTAACGAGGTCGGCCATAGGTCGAACTAACAAAACCGCCGCCGGATTGTCCAGCGGCGGGTGTTTTTGCGCGAATGCCCGCCTACATTCCCTGATAGATCGGGAAGGCGTCGCACATCTGCTGGACCTCGGCCTTGACGCGGGCCTCTGCTTCAGCGTTGGCGTCCTCGCCGTTCGCCGCCAGCCCGTCCACCACCTGAACGATCCAGTCGGCGATCTGGCGGAACTCAGGCTGCCCGAAGCCGCGCGTGGTGCCCGCCGGCGACCCCAGACGGATGCCGCTGGTTACCGTCGGCTTTTCGGTGTCGAACGGGATGCCGTTCTTGTTGGTGGTGATATGCGCCCGGCCAAGCGCCTTTTCCGTGGCGTTGCCCTTGACCCCCTTGGGCCGCAGATCGACCAGCACAACATGCGTGTCCGTGCCGCCGGTGACGATGTCCAGGCCGCCCTTGATCAGCTGGTCGGCGAGCGCCTGGGCGTTGCCGATAACCTGCTGAATATAATACTTGAATTCAGGCCGCAGCGCCTCGTCGAATGCCACCGCCTTGGCGGCGATCACATGCATCAGCGGGCCGCCCTGGATGCCCGGAAAAATCGCCGAATTCACCTTCTTAGCGATATCTTCATCATCTGTGAGGATCATGCCGCCACGGGGCCCGCGCAGGGTCTTGTGCGTCGTCGTCGTGGCCACATGGGCATGCGGGAAGGGACCGGGATGCTCCCCCGCCGCCACGAGGCCGGCGAAATGTGCCATATCTACATGGAGGAGCGCTCCGGCCATATCCGTAATCTCTCTCATCCGGGCGAAATCGATCTGCCGCGGGATCGCCGAACCGCCGGCGATGATCAGCTTGGGCCGGTGCTGTCTGGCCAGTTCCTCGACCTGGTCGTAATCGAGCGTCAGGTCCTGTCGGCGCACGCCGTATTGCACCGCGTTGAACCATTTGCCCGACTGGTTGGGCCGCGCCCCGTGGGTCAGGTGCCCGCCGGCGTCGAGGCTCATGCCCAGGATGGTGTCGCCGGGCGTCAGCAGCGCCTGATAGACGCCCTGGTTGGCCTGGCTGCCCGAGTTCGGCTGCACATTGGCGAACCGGCAGCCGAACAGCTGCCTGGCCCGGTCGATGGCCAGATTCTCGGCGACATCGACGAACTGGCAGCCGCCGTAATAGCGCCGGCCGGGGTAGCCTTCGGCGTATTTGTTGGTCATCACCGACCCTTGCGCCTGCATCACCGCGCGCGAGACGATGTTCTCGCTGGCAATCAGCTCGATCTCGTCACGCTGCCGCCCAAGCTCCTGCCCGATCGCTGCGAATATCTCGGGGTCGCGACTGGATAGATCCTCGG
>JAAELR010000069.1 GCA_024226455.1 Paracoccaceae bacterium | reverse complement strand
CTGCCCTGTAATCATCCCGCAACTCAATCCCAACCATGATCCCCTCCGCGGCGAGTGTCTATTATTCCATAAGGGAATCACGAAACTCGCCGGACAGAAACCCCATAATCACGAGTCAGAAATCAGGCTGATTGGTATAATGCTGCGGGTGAGTGCACGAGGAACCTGAACCGGGGCACGGAACTATCTGGAGCAAAGCTTTCGCCCCTCAGCGCAGGTTGATCCGCAGCGCCGCAGCGGCGGCGAAAGGCAGCAGCGCCAGCGTGAACAGCGTGATGCCGCCGAGCAGCAGCATCGGCGTTGCAACCGCCAGTCCGTCGGCGCCGCGGCTGATGCTTTCGGCTCCGAAAATCAGCGTCGGCACATAAAGTGGCAACACCAGCAGCGACAGCAGCAAGCCGCCGCGTTTCAGCCCCACGGTCAGCGCCGCGCCGAAAGCGCCGATCATGCTCAGCGCCGGGGTGCCGACGGCAAGCGAGGCGATCAGCCACAGATAGGCGCCTGGGGCGAGGTTCAGCAGCATGCCCAGCACCGGTGCGGCCAGCACCAGCGGCAGCCCGGTGGTCAGCCAATGCGCCACCGCCTTCATCCCTACCACGCCCTCAAGCGGGATCGGCGCGGTGGCCAGCAGATCTAGCGAGCCATCCTCGAAATCAAGCTGGAAGATCCGGTCGAGCGACAGCAGGCAGGCCAGCAACGCCCCGACCCAAAGGATGCCGGGGGCGATGACCCTGAGCGTGCCGCTTTCGGGGCCGACCCCGAATGGGACCAGCACCGCGACGATCAGGAAGAAGGCCAGACCGAGGCCAAAACCGCCGCCGGCGCGCATCGCCAGGCGCATGTCGCGGATCAGCAGCCGGATCAAAGGAAGGCCTCGTCGAAATCGTCGCCATGGGTTCCGGCGCGGGCCCGCAAAGAGCCGATATCCAGTTCGCGCGCCTCGAACCCCAGATCGATATGCGTGGCGATCAATGCCGCGCCGCCGCGGTCGAGATGGGTCCGGACCGCGTTGGCGAAAAGCGCCACGCTTGCCACGTCGAGCGACACGGTGGGCTCGTCCAGCGCCCAGACGGGCCGGCCGGTCACCAACAGCCTCGCCAGGCCCAGGCGGCGTTTCTGCCCGGCCGACAGGTTTTGCGCCGCCCGGTCGCGAAGGTCGGCGATGTCGAAGGCCGAAAGCGCTTCGCCGATATTGTTGGTGCCGTAGATCCCGGCCCAGAATTCTAGGTTCTCGGCGACGCTGAGCGTGGCTTTCAGCCCGTCGGCATGGGCGCCGTAGGCCACCGCGTCGGGGGCAGCCTCTATGCGGCCCTGCAGCGCTGGCTGCAGCCCGGCGACAGTGCGCAACAGCGTGGTCTTGCCACTGCCGTTCGGGCCGCGCAGTAGCAGCGCCTCGCCGGCGTCCAGGGTGAATGAAACGCCCCTTATGATGGGCACGCCGCCGCGGGTGCAGGCCAGGTCGTGGATGTTCAACAGCATCGGCGCGCCTCAGACCGGCAGCATCGCGGCGGCGACGCGGCGGCCCTCGCCGAGCAGCACGTTATAGGTGCGGCAGGCGGCCGGAGAGGCCATGGATTCCACCCCAAGCCCGGCCTCTTCCAGCCGCCGGCGAAAGCCGACCGGCAGATGTGCCGGTTCGGCGCCGGTGCCGACCAGGAGCACATCGACCTCGCCCCGGATGTCGAGGATCGGCGATATATCCTCGTAGCCGCCCCAACCCAGAGCTCGCTTCGGCAGCACCAGTGCGGCACCCCCGATGGCCTCTCCGCCGACGCGAAAGAAGCCCGGGCCATAGCCGTCGATCGGCCGGGCATCGGTAAAGGTGACTTCGTTCAGGCGCATGTCTTCTCAGTCCCAAACCGGCAGTCCGCTCAGCGCGGACCCGGCGATAATCGCATAAGCGACCCACCGATAGACCGTCTCGTGGCTGGGGTCAAAGACCAGCGAACCGATCCAGACCGAAAAGAAATAGGGCAGTGTGAGAATACCAGAGAGCAGCACGGGCATCAGCTCCAGCAGCCCGCCGCTGGCGAACACCACGATCAAGATTGCGTCACTTGCCAGCAGGAACAGCAGGATGCTGGCGCGGATCGCGGCAACCGGCAGGGGGCGGGTCATGTAGAGCAGGATCACCGGTGGTCCCGCCAGCCCGACCGCGCCGCCGAAAACGCCGCAAAGCATACCGATTCCAAGTGTCAGAGCCCGGGTGACCTGGCCGCGATAGCGCAGCCCCAGAATCAGCAGGACCAGCAGCACACCGGTCAGCAGCGATACCGAATAGCGAAAAACCTCGGGTTGCAACCGGGTCAACAGCCAGACCCCTGCTGGCAGGCCCACCAGCGCCCCGGCGGCCAGCCACAGCACGTCGCGGACATGTCCGTCCCGCAGCGCCCGCGGCACCGCGGGCAGGGGGCCGATCAGGTCGATCAGGCAAAGCGTGATCAGCGCCCAGACCGGCGGCAGCACCTGCGCCGCGAAGGGCATGTAGACCATCGCCGTGCCGAATCCCGAAAACCCGCGCACCAGACCCGCCAGCACCACACCAAACAACAACAGCCAAAGCCCGTCAAAGGCGAAAACCTGGCTCAGTGCGGCGGTCATCGCATATCACACGGCCCGTCCGCGACAAAACCCCGCGAGGGCACGGCGGGCGGAGGGCACGGGGTTAGCTGCCGGTATTGGCGAACTGGTTACCCTGATTGGCGTCGGGCTTGGTCCAGTCGCGTTTGGTTCCCAGTGCCAACAGAATGTTGGAGGCCACGAAAACCGATGAATAGGTGCCTACGATCACGCCCCAGGTCATGGCAAAGACGAAGCCGCGGATCACGTCGCCGCCCAGCACCAGCAGTGAAATCAGCGCGATCAGCGTGGTGCCCGATGTCATTACCGTGCGGCTCAGCGTTTCGTTGATCGACAGGTTCAGCACCTCTTTCAGTGGCGTCTTGCGGTACTTGATCAGGTTCTCGCGCACCCGGTCAAAGACCACCACCGTGTCGTTCAGCGAATAGCCGACGATGGTCAGCAGAGCCGCGATGATCGGCAGGTCGAACTGGATCTGCAGCACGCAGAAGATGCCGATGGTCAGGATCACGTCATGCACCAGCGCGGCCACCGCACCCACGGAAAACTGCCATTCAAAGCGCAGCCAGATGTAGAACAGCACCGCCGCGATGGCCAGCACAACCGCGATCACCGCCGTCTGGATCAGCTCTCCGCTGACCGTGGGTCCGACGGATTCAACCGATTGGAAGGTCAGGGAAGGATCGAGCACCTGCAGCGCCGCCTCGACTGCGTGGATCACGTCCGGAGAAACCGCTTCGTCACCCTCCTGCGCCTGGATGCCGATCATTGCGACGTTCTGGTCGTCGGCAAATGTCGGGTCGAACACCTCTGTGATGGTGATATCGCCCAGGTTCAGCGGCTGGATCGCCTGCCGGTAGGCGCCCACATCCACCGGCTGGGCGCTTTCGGTGCGGATCGTGGTGCCGCCGCGGAAATCGATGCCATAGTTCAGCCCGATCACCAGAAACAGCGCCACCGAGGCGACCATCGCCAGCATCGAGGCGCCGAAGGTGATCTTCGACCAGGCAAAGAAATCCCAGCGGGTCTCTCTTGGAACAAGCTTCAGTCGCATGGGGTTACACCTCGATTGACTTGGGTCGCCGGCGTTCGAACCACATCACGATCATCACCCGCGTCACGTAGATCGCGGTGAAAACGGATGTAAGGATGCCGAGGCCAAGCGTGATGGAAAACCCGCGCACCGGGCCAGAGCCCATGACAAACAGGATCACCGCGGTGATGAAGGTGGTGATGTTGGCATCGATGATGGCGCTCAGCGCCTTTTCATAGCCAAGCTCGATGGCGCGGGCGGGGCCGCGCGCGGTCTTGAGTTCCTCTCGGATGCGCTCGAACACCAGCACGTTGGCGTCCACCGCCATGCCGATGGTCAGCACGATGCCGGCGATGCCCGGCAGGGTCAGCGTGGCGCCGATGGCGCTGAGCAGGCCAAAGATCATGCCGACGTTCAGGATCAGCGCCACATTGGCGATCAGGCCGAACCAGCCATAGCTGAGCCCCATGAACACCAGCACCGCCGCGAAGGCGACGAGACAGGCAATGCGGCCCGCCTCGATGCTGTCCTGGCCCAGTTCCGGCCCGATGGTGCGCTCTTCGAGGAACGTCATCTTGGCGGGCAGGGCGCCGGCGCGCAGCAGAACCGCCAGCCTGGTCGACTCCTCGACTGTGAAGTTGCCTCTGATAATACCCGAGCCGCCCGGGATAGGCGTCTCGATGACGGGCGCGCTGATCACCTCGTCGTCAAGCACGATGGCAAAGGGGCTGCCGACATTGTCGGCGGTGTACAGGCCGAACTTGCGCCCGCCGGTGGGGTTGAAGCGAAAGCTGACCGCGGGGCGGCCGTTCTGGTCGAACGAGGGTTGCGAGTCGTTGAGTTCCTCGCCCGAAACCACAGGCGACTTTTCCAGAATGTAGAAGACCCCGTCCTCGCCCAGCGACGGGTAGATCACATTGCCGACGCCGGGTGCCTGATCCTTGTCGCTGGTGCGTCCCACAACCGGATGAAAGGTCAACCGCGCGGTGGTGCCGATCAGGTCCTTGAGCTCTTGCGCACTGCCGATGCCCGGCACCTGGATCAGGATCCGGTCGGTGCCCTGGCGCTGAATGGTGGGCTCGCGCGTGCCGGCCTCGTCCACACGTCTGCGAATGATTTCAAGGCTTTGCTGCAGGGTCCGCTCATCCGTGGCCAGCTTTTCGGCCTCGCTGAGCGTGACGATGATGTCGGCGCCAACCCCGACGACCTCGATATCGGTAGAGCCGACGCCGGTCAGCGACATCACGGGCCGGGCCAGTGCTCGCACCGTTTCCAGCGCCACGGCCATGCCCTCGGGCTGGCTGATCCGTACCCGCAACTCAGCCGAGGCGGAATCCTGGCGCCGAATGGTGACGATCTCATGCCGAATGGTGCCGATCTCATCGCGTTTGTCGCGTAGCGCGTTGCGCATATCCGGCCACATGCCGTCTAGCCGACTGGTATGGACATCGGCCACCTGGACCTCGGCCAGCAGATGAGCTCCGCCTCGTAAGTCCAGGCCCAGGTTGACTATTGTCGAGGGCAGCCAACCCGGCCAGGCGTCACGCGCCGCCGCGCTTTCAGGCGTTTCGCCCAGCTTTTCGATCTCTGCGACCGCATCGTTGTGCATCTCGACGCGGCTATAAAAACCGTTCGGCATGGCAAAGATCAGACCGAGCGCGACCAGCGCCAAGATCATGACGCGTTTCCAGGCGGGGATCAGCAGCATGGCTTATTCCTTGGCCGCGGGCTCTGTCTTGGAAACCACCTGCGCGAGGGTCGACTGCACCACTCGCACCTTGACGCCCTGCGCCAGTTCGACCTCTACCTCGTTGTCTTCCTTTACTTTTGTGATCTTGCCGATCAACCCTCCCTGGGTCACGACCTGATCGCCCCGGCGCACCGCCTGGACCATCTTGCCGTGTTCCTTGACCTTCTTTTGCTGCGGACGGATCAGCAGGAAATACATGATCGCGAAGATCAGGATGAGCGGCAAGAAGCTGGTGAAAGCTCCGGCTCCTCCGGCCGCTTGCGCATAGGCAGGCGTTGCAAACATCGGTTGTTCCTTCGGTAGTCGGGGGCCACGCGCCCCCCTTTTAGATTGGCGCGCACCCTAGTCTTCGCAAGGGGGGGACGCAAGCCGGGTCGGGGCGGTTTCGGGGTGTCGGAATAGCGTCGGACAAACGTCGGACTTGCGTCGGGCACATGGTGCTTGGCAAAGCGGGCGGATCGGGGCATTTTGAGGACGGGTACAGCCCCGGATTGCCAATGTACGATTCCTATCTCGCAGTTGTTCACTCTCCGTTGCTTTGGATCGCGGCCGGGCTGGTCGTGGTGCTGGTGCTGCTGCAGACGCTGCCGCCAGTGGGCGACGGACGCCGCTTTGTGCCGTGGCTGGAACGGCCCGGCGCCGGGCTGGCGCTGCTGAAATGGATTTGCATCGCATTGCTGCCGCTCTGGCTGCTGCTGGTGGCGCTGTTCGCCATCGGTGCCTGGCGGCTGTGGCTGACCTATCCCGATGTCAGCGCCGACGCCTCTATCGTCCGCTATCACGGCGGCCTGTTGCTGGGCACCGCTGCCGGGCTTGGCGGTCTCTTCACTTTGGTCTTTGCCGTGATCAGGGTCTTCAACACCGAACGCCAGACCAATGTCGCCGAGGAGTCGCTGTTCAACGACAAGATCAACGCCGCCGCCGCGGGCCTTGCCGCGCGGCGGCAAGTGACGCATTGGCAAACCCGGGGCGACAAAGAGAAATTCAAGACCGAGTGGAAGGACGATCTGGTGACCCGGGCGGCGGCCATCGACCGGCTGGAAGGTCTGGTCGAGGAACGCCCCGACGCCGCCCCGCGTGTGGCGCGCATGCTGTCGGTCTATGTGCGCGAACTGTCCCGCGAGCACCCGGCGCAGGATCACCCGCGGGACGAAGGGCTGAACCCGACAAAGTTCCAGGGCATGACGCCGGATGGCGAGACGCTGGAGGCCATGCTGGAATGGGCGGGCGGTCTGACGCCGGTGCGGTCCGACATGGAAAAGGCGGCGCAGACTCTGGGGCGGCTGAAAGACATCGCCGGCGTTGTGGCAGACGACATCCCCGTCGACCTGCGCGACGCGAATTTGCAGGGGTTCGACCTGAAAGGGTTGTGTTTCGACAAGGCGCAAATGTCAAAGGCGCGGATGGAAGGGGCGCGCCTCTACGACTCGCGGATGCAGGGGGTGCAACTCGACAGGGCGTGGATGCAGGGGGTGAACCTCAGCGTGACGCAGATGCAGGGGGCGAAGCTCATAGGCGCGCAGATGCAGGGGGCGGACCTCAGCGTGACGCAGATGCAGGGGGCGAAGCTCATCCGCGCGCAGATGCAGGGGGCGAACCTCTTCGGGGCGCGGATGCAGGGGGCGTACCTCGGCGGGGCGCAGATGCAGGGGGCGAGCCTCAGCGGGGCGCAGATGCAGGGGGCGAACCTCTTCGAGGCGCGGATGCAGGGGGCGAACCTCATCCGCGCGCAGATGCAGGGGGCGAACCTCTTCGAGGCGCAGATGCAGGGGGCGGACCTCACCCGCGCGCAGTTGCAGGGGGCGAACCTCCTCCGCGCGCAGATGCAGGGGGTGAGACTCTGGATGGCGCAATTCGATGGGAAGACGGATTTCACGATTGCGGATGTCCGGTATGCAGCCGTGAAATCGGAGGATTTTGAGAATGTAAACCTGAGCCAATCCCAGGTGAATTCACTTTTCGGCGATGGCTCTGTCACTCTGCCCGCCGGCCTGATCCGCCCGGAGCATTGGTCGGAGGAGGATCTGGATCTGGAGGATTTCCTCGAGCAATGGCACGCCTGGCAGCGCCAGCAGGGCTATGATCCCGAGGCGCGTTGATTTCCGGGCGGTGGCGTGCCAATCACCGCGCGACACCTGAAAGCCCGAGGCCTGCCCATGCATGACATCCGAATGATCCGCGACAATCCAGACGCCTTCGACGCCGCCATCGGGCGGGTCGGGGCCGGGGCGGTCTCTGCCGGCATTCTGGCGCTGGATGAGGCGCGGCGGGGGGCGATCGGTGCGTCCGAGGCAGCGCAGGCGGCGCGCAATGCGGCCAGCAAGCTGGTGGGCAAGGCCAAGGCTGACGGCGACGAGGCAGAGTTTCAGCGCCTGCGCGCCCTGATGGGCGACAAGAAGGAAGAGATCGCCCGGCTGGAGGAAGAGGCCCGGCGGCTCGACACCCAACTGCACGACATGCTGCTGGGGCTGCCGAACCTGCCGCTTGGGGATGTGCCCGACGGCGCCGACGAGGATGACAACCGCGAGATCAGGCGCTGGGGCGAGCCCAAGGTGCCCGGGTTTCAGCCCAAGGAGCATTTTGAGCTGGCCGCGGTGCAGGCGGGCATGGATTTCGCCACGGCGGCAAAGCTGTCGGGGTCGCGCTTTGTGGTGCTGAGGGGAGCGGTGGCGCGGCTGCACCGGGCGCTGGCGCAGTTCATGCTGGACGTGCATGTGAACGAGAACGGGCTGACCGAGACCATCACCCCGGTGCTGGTGCGCGAAGAGGCGATGTATGGCACCAACCAGCTGCCGAAGTTCGCCGAGGACAGCTATCAGACCACCAACGGCTGGTGGCTGATCCCCACATCCGAGGTGACGCTGACCAACACGGTGCGCGAAGAGATGCTTGACGAGGCCGCTCTGCCGATCCGCATGTGCGCCCATTCCCAGTGTTTCCGGTCCGAAGCGGGCTCTGCCGGCAAGGACACCAGCGGCATGCTGCGCCAGCACCAGTTCGAGAAGGTCGAGATGGTGTCGATCACCCATCCCGACAGGTCGCTTGAAGAGCATGACCGGATGACGCGTCTGGCCGAGGATATTCTGCAGCGGCTGGGGCTTGCCTATCGCACGGTGGTGCTGTGTACCGGCGACCTGGGGTTCGGGGCGCGCAAGACGCATGACATAGAGGTCTGGCTGCCGGGGCAGGATACTTATCGTGAGATCTCCAGCATTTCGGTTTGCGGCGATTTCCAGGCCCGGCGGATGAATGCGCGGTTCCGGCCGCAGGGCGGTGGCAAGCCGGAATATGTGCACACGCTGAACGGGTCGGGGCTGGCTGTGGGGCGTTGCCTGATCGCGGTGCTGGAGAACGGCCAGCAGGCGGACGGATCTGTCGACCTGCCGGGCGTGCTGCATGGCTATTTGGGCGGCAACAGCCGGATCGGAGCGGATGGCGTGCTGAGCTAGGCCGCTCCGGGTTGTGCCAGATCTGCCGTAGTCCGGAGCCGGGCTTTGGTGGGTGGCTTTACCTGACCGGGGTGTTTGCGGCCTGGTCAGTTGTGTGACGAGATGGGGGCGATGGCGGAACTGGACATCATCAAGCTGGCGAGCATCTGCCTGCGCCATCTGGAGGGCGGCGGTTTTGCTCTGTCTGCAACGACCGATTTTGCCGGGATCGAGGCCCGGATGCCGGCGATGGGCAAGACGCTGGTGTCGCCGTCGCTGCGCGCGGCGATGAACGATTTCTCCGAAGCCGGGGCCTTTTGGCTGACCATGTCCAGGGGCGGCGAGCCGGTGGCGGTGATGGGTATGAGGCTGGACGATCTGGGCCGCGACGGGGTCGATGCCTTCTGGGCGCGCGCCTTCGGGCGGCATTACCGGTCAGAGGCCGGAACCCGTGTGCGCCTTGACCTGCCCCAGGTTGTCCGGCTGATGCACGGCCGGATCGTCTATATGGGTGATCTGTTCTTTGTGCCGGAAATCCGGGGCAGCCGGCCTAATCTGATGTGTTTCGTGCACCTGGCCCATGCTTTGTGCTTTCTGAAGTGGCAGCATGACTGGACCTATGCATTCCACCGGCGCGACGACGTCTTGTCCGGATATTCGGACAGATACGGATTCAACAACCGCTGGCCGGGCCCCAGATATCAACCAACCGGCCCGATTACCGGTCGGCCGAAGAGTACCTTTCGGTGCTGTTGCGCGAAGAGTTTGAGCAAAAGGCGCGGTATTATGCGCGCCATCCCGGGCTGCTCAGTCAGCCGGATCCAAGAGCGACGTCGAAAGCAGAACCGAAAAGTTGACGATGAAGCGTTCGTGGTTGGCGGCCACGACGGGCATCAGCAGCGTAGCGTAGTTCAGTGAGAATTTCGGCCCCGCGCTGGGGAAATCGTACACCACCGCGCGGTCGAAAACCTGCCAGGACTGGCCGCGCGCGGTTTCGACATAGCTGAACACGATCTCTTCACGAGAGTCGGGGTCGAGACTGGCGAGAAACTGTCTGACGCGTTCGGGGTCCTTGGTGTTGAGACTGCGCGGCCAGTGCGTTGTGGCCGATACGGTCAGGAACAAGCATGTTATCAAGGGGTTCAGGGGCGGGGAACACGGTGACGAATTGCTCGATCTGATCGGTTTCCGTCAGCCTGCCACCATTGCGAGTATACCAGCGCAGCATGGTGTCGATGGTCAGCGGGGTACCCTGAACCTGGTATTCCTGCTTTGCCGAGGTCAAAAGCTGGCGCGCGACATCCGCCGCCTTTTGCTGATAAAGGCTGGCTTGCGTCTGACTGTTGGTGACCTCGAACCGTGTGGCCGGTGCAATCAGGTCACGCGGGTCGAAGCCAAGCGCGAACCCCAGGACTTGCAGGTCGGGAACGGTGAGTGGAGCCTTGGAATTCAGCAGTGCCGACAGGCGGCTTTTGTTGATGCCGGTTCTGGCTGACAGCTGGCGGACCGTTAGCCCCGAGGTTGACACAATCTTCTTTAATTGCGGGCGCAGGTCAAATGCAATGAAATCGGTCATGCGTCTCATAATCAGGACAAGGTAACAGGGAATGAGTGTTGCGGCAATGCTCAACCCAAAACTGTGGCTCAGTCTGCAATGGTAGTATAGTCTGTGTGGAAAATCAATCTTGGCGATAACCTGGCGTGGGCGATCTTCCGCATCGGACGACCGTTGCCGCGACCGCGTCGAGGCCGGTTTGCGGCAATCGAGCTTTTACGCTCATACCGCCCGGAAGTTTTCGTGTGAAACTGAGGCGGTACTTCTGCCAACCTGCCCCAAAGTGGCGCCGCAACGCGTTGCCCGGGTTTAGGGTGGCAGTTTTGTCTTGTGGCACTTGCTCTCGGAGTAGCGGCGGAGTAAATCTTGAATGTCGCGGGTATCGTATAGTGGTTATTACGTTGGCTTCCCAAGCCTGAGAGGCGGGTTCGATTCCCGCTACCCGCTCCAAATTCCTGACTTTTTGAATGCCCGGTGCGCCAGAGCCCATGGTCGCCTGTGACGGGTCGCCCTTTCTCTGGAAATCAGGTGGTTCGGGGCGCAATGGCTGCGCTACCCAGCAGGTTGCCGTGTTCCCCGATTCCTTTCCGCAAAGATAGTCCGGTCGACTGATGGTCCACAAATGCGCCATGGGATTCACTGAACACCAGCGTAACGCTTCCCAGCACATCCCCATCCACAATTACCGGGCAACCTATCCCCATCACCCCGTCCTGAAGCTCGCCCTGGCTGACGCAATACCCCTGGTCCGCAATCTGGTTCAGCCTGATGAGCAGGTTTTTCCAGTTCTCTTTGCTTTTGTCTCCCTCGAAAAACCGATCAAAAAGCTTTCTTACCCGCACGCGAGGCAAGAAGGCCAGTATTGCCATTGATGTGGCGCCCCGGAACCAGGGTAATTTGCGCCCACGCAAAAAGGCAAGATTTAGTTTCTCGTTCCCTTTGAAGTGTTTGACGTTGATTAAATGGTTTCCATAAGCATTTGACAAAAGAGTTGCGCAGCCAAGAATTCCCGAGAAATGTTCCATCATTGGTGAGAGAACTTTTGCCAGAGGATCGGTTTCCGAAATCAGAGAATCGAGCTCTACCACTCTGGCTCCGATCACATATTTGCCTCCAGGCATGCGGACAATCAGGCCCGCGTCACACAGCTCACGCACATAGCGATAGGTTGATGGTTGGGTATAGCCGAAATGCGTTGCCAGAGCATCCACCGTCCAGACATATCGGTCGATAGAAAACGCGTCGAGTATCGCCAACATTTTTGCAAGACTGTTGTTTGCGATTGGCATCAATCGTTCCACCCTACATCAATTGGCGATTCTTCAGAATTCGCCGCATGCCGCAAGGGCTTATTCGAATTCAGCGTCCGCCCACAGCCCGGTTTTCACATGGGTCTTTCGGGATCGGCAGGGTCTTCGGGATTGGCCCTGCGGCGCATTTGTCTGGTTACCGGGATTTGCGGGGGCCAGGTCAGACGTCTGCGGCTGGACTTGCACGCAATTCCGGGGCAGGTCTGAGGGGACCAATCAGGAGGCGGCAAGTTGATCGATCTATTTACATGGACCACGCCGAACGGGCGCAAGGTATCGATTCTGCTGGAGGAACTGGGGGTGGATTATCAGGTGCACCCGATCGACATCATGCAGGACGATCAGTTCGCGCCAGAGTTCCTGGCGATCTCGCCCAACAACAAGATCCCCGCCATCACCGACAGCGATACCGGCCAGACCCTGATGGAGAGCGGCGCGATCATGCTGTACCTGGCACAGAAACACGGGCGCTTCCTGCCCGACGGCGCCGAGTACTGGCGCGCGGTTGAGTGGTTGATGTGGCAGATGGGCGGGCTGGGGCCGATGCTGGGGCAGGTGCACCATTTCGTAAAGTTCAACCCGGGCAAGGCGCCCTATGCCGAAGAGCGCTATTCGAAAGAGGCGCAGCGGCTCTACCGGGTCCTGAACGCGCGGTTGGAGGGGCGCGATTTTGTCGCCGGGACCGGGCGCGGCGAGTATTCCATCGCCGATATGGCCGCCTGGCCCTGGGTGTCGCGGTTCGAGTTTCAGCAGATCGACCTGGGTGAATTTCCCAACTTGCGCGACTGGTACATGCGCATCGCCGAGCGCCCCGCCGTGCAGCGCGGCTATAACGTGCCCAAGGTCATGGGAGAGGTTCCTGTTCCCTGATCCAGTGGCGGAAGTCTTCGCCCTCTTTCGCCTGGCGTCCCCTTAGATTGGGTGGGTTGTAGCCGGTATCGGCCTTGCGCATCCAGACGCTGGCATCAACCTCGTGGTCATTGGGGATGTGGCGTGGTTCCAGCATGGGGATATAATAGGGCCAAAGCCGGCGAAACAAGGCGACGGCGCCCTTTGCGCGGCGCCCAGTATATTTGGGTGGCAGAAATTCCAGGATCAGCCAGATCCAGGATACGCTGGGTTTCCAGCCTCTGGAGAACACCGAGTTGTGAGTTTCGGCCAGGTGGTCGGGGCCGCAATAGGGGATGTCGGCGGCGTTGGTCTTGCTCTTCAGGCCGCGGAAATACCAATCCTCGTTGCCGCCCGTCAGGCGCATGCCGTGCTGAGGGTCCTGGTACGGCGGCAGGGCTGTCTGGCCCTTGGATGTGCGGCGTTCGTTTTGGGCGGCCATATCCTCGGCATCGGCCTTGGCCTCTTGCTCGGCCAGGGCGCGCAACATCCAAAGCGCGGTGATCTTGCCGATCCCGGCCTCGCGCTCGGGTGGGCTGCCGCCGATGTCGCTGTGGAAACCGGCAAACCAGCGCTGGCGCAGGAATTGGCTGCGCTTTTGATAGGGGCGCCGGAACCGGTTGCCGTAGTAGTCCGACTTGATCCAGTTGAAATTTCTGAAGAAGGTGCGCCGTTCATCTATGGCCATGGCGTGAACCACGATGCGGACGCTGGGGTTTTCGTCCGTGCTTGCATGTACGCCCACGTTGGCAAGGCTGCGGTAGTCGGGGATGGTGAACCACGGCCAGTCGAGCCGGATCATCGAGGCCACCGTGTCGAACAACAGCAGCGCGCGGACCGCTTTGTGCCGTGGTTTCAGGGCGAATTCAAACTGGCGCAGCTTGCGGTAGCGGCGGGATCTGGCAGGGTCGGCATGGTCGCGTTTGGTCAGGCTGCGGTAGGCGCGGAAGGCAGGTGTGGCCAGATGCACGTTGTTTTCGTCCACGATACCGAAATTATGGATGAACCCGGCCAGCATCCGGGCGGCATAGGCGCCGCGGGAAAACCCGACGATGTAGATACGGTCGCTGTGGAACTCGGGCTTGGGCGGGCGTTCCTTCTTCGCAATGGACCGGTGCCGACCCAGCCAGTCCTGCCGGTATTGCCGGGACGAGCGATAGTTGATCGCCAGCCACTTGTAAGCGCGCATCATGTCACCCTCTAGCCCCAGGCCGAATGCCAACCCGAACCCGGCTTTCATGTATTGAAAGGGCCGGTACTGAGGAGAGGCACTGTCGTTGGTGCCGACACCCATGATGTAGTGGCCCAGTTGCTGTTCATCCTGCTGCAACGACCGGTAGAGTTTCAGCACATTGGTCTGGGCGTCGCCAATTTCATTGCCGGTGCCATCCATGAACACAAACAGTTTGCGCGGGCGGTTTCTGGGGGTGTCGTACGGCATGGTGGAAATCCCTCGGTGAGCAATGAATGCAGGCAGTTAAATGCAATTTCGCCGGGTGATCAATCACTATCCCGAATACTCGGCGTCGGTCACATGGCGTTCCCAGGTGACGCTCGAGCCGTCCAGCGCTTCCTGGATGGCGATATGGGTCATGGCCGTTTCGGGCGCTGCGCCGTGCCAGTGGCGTTCGCCGGGCGGCAACCAGACCACATCGCCGGGGCGGATTTCCTCGATGGGTGCGCCCTCGCGCTGGACCCGGCCGCAGCCTGCGGTAACGATCAGCGTCTGGCCCAGCGGGTGGGTGTGCCAGGCGGTGCGGGCGCCGGGCTCGAAGGTGACGCTTAGGGCGCGCACCCGGGCCGGGTAGGGGGCCTGGATGATCGGGGCCATGCGGACCTGCCCGGTGAAGGTCTCGGCAGGTCCGGGGCGCGAGGGGCGCGATCCGGCGCGGTGAATGTCCATGGTGGCTCCTTGTCTGCCTTGCGGCTGTCAGAAGATCAATTTCGGGCGCAGGATGTCCGAAAGGACGTACCAGTGCAAATGGCTGACCAGCCGAAAGCCGGCATGAAGGGCGGGCATGTCCTTCAGGCGGTGGCTATCCCCGCCTGCGTCGTCTGCGTCCGCCGCTATCGGCCCCGGCGCCGGTGCTGAAGTCGGGCGATGGCAGGTCAACGACTTTGCGCAGTTC
Organism: Paracoccaceae bacterium; assembly: GCA_024226455.1. Taxonomy (GTDB): domain Bacteria; phylum Pseudomonadota; class Alphaproteobacteria; order Rhodobacterales; family Rhodobacteraceae; genus JAAELR01. The sequence continues at coordinate 48,894 of JAAELR010000069.1, read as the reverse complement.
TTTGAATGGTGCGGTGGCGTGCGGTATGGCGTTGGCGGCGATGAAATGTTCCTGAAAGCGCGGCTCGATGGCGGTTTCGACCTTGTGGATTTCATTTACGACGCGCTCGATCCCGGCCCGCGCGGTGCGGCTGCACAGCGCGATGCGGGCGCCGGTGCCGGCGGCGTTGCCGGCGCTGGTGACCTTGTCCAGCGGGCAGTCGGGGATCATGCCGAGGATCATCGCGTGTTTCGGCGAGATATTGGCGCCGAAAGCGCCGGTCAGCACCACGCGGTCGACGTGGTCGGTGCCAAGCTCGTCCATCAGCAGGCGCGCACCGGCATAAAGCGCCGATTTCGCCAGTTGGATGGCGCGGATATCGCCTTGCGTTACTGCAATGCGCGGGGAGCCGTTGGCGGTGCCATCATGCAGTATGTAGGCATGGGTGCGGCCCTGGGGCACGGCGCGGGCGGTGCCGGTGTCTTTGGCGGACCCGATCCGGCCCGAGGCGTCCAGCAGCCCGGCGATGCGCATCTCTGCCACCGCCTCGATGATGCCCGAGCCGCAGATGCCGGTGATACCGGTGACGGCGGTGGCCTCGGCAAAGCCCGGATCACAGGACCACAGATCGCTGCCGATCACCTTGAAACGCGGCTCTTTGGTCGCGGGGTCGATCTCGACCCGTTCGATGGCACCGGGGGCGGCGCGCTGTCCGGCGCTGATCTGGGCGCCCTCGAAGGCGGGGCCGGTGGGCGATGAACAGGCCAGCACGCGGGTCTTGTCGCCCAGCAGGATCTCGGCATTGGTGCCGACATCGACGATCAGCACCAGGTCTTGCGATTTCTGCGGCTCTTCGGAAAGCGCCACGGCGGCGCAATCGGCGCCCACATGGCCCGCGATGCAGGGCAGCACATAGGCCCGGGCCGAGGCGCTCATGGCGTTTAGCCCGAGCTGGCGCGCGTTGAGCGACAGCGCATCGGACGTGGCCAGCGCAAAGGGCGCCTGGCCCAGTTCCACCGGGTCGAGGCCCAGCAGAAGGTGGTGCATCACCGGGTTGCAGACGAACACCGCCTCGACGATCTGTGCGGCGTCGATGCCGGCTTCGGCGGCGATATCAGCGGTCAGGCCGTTCAGCGCCTCGCGCACGGCGGTCGTCATCTCGGCGTCGCCACCAGGGTTCATCATGGCATAGCTGACCCGGCTCATCAGGTCTTCGCCAAAGCGGATCTGCGGGTTCATCACACCGGCCGAGGCGGCGACGCTGCCATTGCCAAGATCGGTGAGATGTGCCGCGATGGTGGTCGAGCCGAGATCAATGGCAAGGCCGTAGAGGCGGGTTTCCAGGTAACCCGGCCAGATGTCGAGAATGCGTTCGTGCAGGTCTGCATGTCCCCTATGCAGCGCCACGGTGACGGCCCATTTGCCCTTGCGCAGTGCGGGCTGCAGTTTCGCCAGCACCGGCAGATCGGCGCGCAGGGACCGGGTTTCGATCTGCCACTGTTCGGCCAGGGCGGTCTTCAGACGCTCCAGATCGCCCGAGGGGTCGTGCATGTCGGGCTCTTGCACCTCGACATAGAAAAGCCTGGTGGCCGGGTCCATCTTGATGTCGCGCTCTGCGGCGGCCTTGCGCACCACCTGCTTGTGCACCTGGCTTTCGGGCGGCACGTCGATAACCACGTCGGATTGCACCCTGGCCTGGCAGCCAAGGCGGCGGCCTTTCTTCAGCCCGCGCACCCGGTCATAGCGCTGCTCGACGTTGTTGAATTTGCTCAGCGCTTGCGCGGCGACGGTGACCCCGTGTTTGGGGAACTCGCCGGAACCGGGGGTGATCTGGCATTTGCTGCAGATGCCGCGGCCGCCGCAGACGCTGTCGAGGTCGACGCCCAGTTGGCGCGCGGCGGTGAGTACCGGTGTGCCCGCGGGGAAGCGACCGCGTTTGCCGGAGGGGGTGAAGATGACGAGGGGGTCCATGTGGTGTTCCGGGATTCGGGTGGTGTGGTCGAGTTTAGCGGGGCGGTTGCGGCGGAAAAGGCGGGGCGCGGCGAAAACATGCCCGGTTGCGGCATTTTGGGGGCGCGCTGTCAGATGGTCTCGGCTGCGCCGAGGCTTTGTTCTCTCCATCTTCGCCTTCGGCTGCGATGGAGCCTGCCGCACGTTGCAGCGTTGCTGATCCGGCCCGGCGGTCGCGAGGCCGGTTGGTGCGTATTCGGATCACTATGGCTCATGGCCTGGATTTGTGAAGCAGTTGACTGCCAACAGCGGGTGCGGGCACCTGGGTTGGAGGTGGCGGATTCTGGTCGTGCCCAGGCAGGAAGGACCATGGCCCGGTGGATTAGCCGACCCTCTATTCGCCTGACCCCCGGGGGCGCTGCTGCGCCGCCGGGCCCGTGCGGGCCGGCGGCGGATGCTTTTGTCGGCCGGACGGGAACGCTAGTTGCCGTGTTCCAGCGCGATGGCGTCATAGGCGTCTTTGGCCCCTTCGGGCAGTTCATGCGCGATGCCGCGGTGGCAGTCGATGCAGGTCACGCCATCATCGTCGAAACCTTCCTCGTGGCGGTCCGCACTGCGCGTTTCCTGGGCGCCGAAATCCATCGAGAACTCGTCATGGCAATTTCGGCATTCGCGCGAATCGGTGGATTTCATCGTGCGCCAGACATTGCTGGCAAGCTCCAGCCGCTTGGCCTCGAACTTCTCGCGCGTGTTGATGGTGCCGGTCAGCCAATGATAGACCTCGTTCGAGGCCCGGACCTTGCGGATCATCTTGGGCAGCCATTCCTTGGGCACATGGCAATCGGTGCAGATCGCCCGCACGCCGGACCCGTTATAGTAGTGGATGCTGTCGGTATATTCCTCGTAGACGTTGTCGCGCATTTCATGACACGAGATGCAGAAACCTTCCGAGTTGGTGGCCTCGACAGTCCAGTTGAAGCCGCCCCAGAACAGGATGCCGAACGCGGCGCCTGCCAGAAACAGAATCGAAATCCCGAATATGGTCCGGCGCCGGGGTCTGCCAGGTTGTTCGCTCATTCTTGTGTCCTCATATCCAGTCGCCCCGAACGGGCTGTAACGGGCGTCAGCCCGCTGTGCATGTCTTGCGCCGGTTCAGAAAACGGGCCGTTGCGCCCGTTTCCTGACTTGCTGCCTCCCGATCGGGTGGCGGTTGCCGTCCCGCCTACTTGTCGCCAACGAACAGGTTGTCGACAAGCGGATTGGCGTCCATCTGCAGAACATGGCACTGGGTGCAGAAATACCGGCGCATGTTCATGTCCTCATGCACCACGCCCGCTGCATCGACAAAATGGCTGTCGCCGATCTTGGGGGCTTCCTCCTGTTTGAAGGTCTCGGCCGAGTGGCAGTTCAGACAGGTGTTTTCCTGCAGCGACATGCGGTCGTTGTTGATCTTGTGGGGGATCACCGGCGGTTGCAGCTTCCACGTTCTGGCGATGCCGCCGGTAGAGTAGAGCTCGTCCTTGCGCTCGACCTCGGTCGAGGCGCTGGCAAGTTCCGTGTCGCCGCGCAGCGAGACGACCTGGGCTGACACAACGTTGGCCGTAACCAAGGCACCAAGCACCACTGCCGAAAGGGTCCATGTCTTCGTTGTTTTCATAATATCCTCCAAGCTTCTGATATCTAGGGAATTACTTCCCTTCTCCGACGTTCAGGTTCGATGATGAATCCCCGCGATCCCCGACAAGCGATGCAAGGGGGCGGGGGGTGGCGAGTGTCCGGTTGCGCAGCCCGAAGGCAAAGACGTCATGCGGGCAGATATTGATGCAATTGCCGCAATTGGTGCAAGCGCCGGACAGAATGACAGGGCTGTCGCAATGATGCGCGCCTTTCAGAGCCGCCGGGATCACCTGCGGTTCGGGGCAGACCTCGTAGCATTCCATGCAATCGTCGCAGCGGTTGCGGGCGTCGGCGCGTACGCGCAAGGGGCTGACCTGGCCGATCAGGCCATAAAAGGCACCCACCGGGCACAGGTGGCCGCACCAGCCATGCCTTGCCACCAGCAGGTCGAACAGGAAGATGGCGGCCAGCACCACCCAGCCAAGCCCCATGCCGAAGACGATGCCCCGGAACACGATGGAAACCGGGTTGACCAGTTCGAAGGCCAGCGTGCCGGTGACCGCCGACAGGACCAGGGTCATCGCCAGCATCCAGTACCTGGTGGAGGGTTTGAACTTGCTGGTCGCCTTGAGGCCCAGCTTGCGGCGGGTCCAGTGCGCGGCGTCGGTGACGATGTTGATCGGGCAGACCCACGAGCAGTAGACCCGTCCGCCGACCAGCAGATAAAACAGCGCGACGATGGCCGCACCGATCAGGACCGTGGTCGAGAGCCCCAGGAACCCCGCCGCCAGTATCTGGATCAGCAACAGCGGGTCGCTGAGCGGCACCGTGTCCAGCAGCAGGCTGGAGGCCATGTTGCCGCGAAGGATGTAGATGCCGGCCCAGGGGCCGAGCAGGAACAGGATCAGCGTGCCGATCTGGGCAGACCGGCGCAGGATCAGCCATTTATAGGCGCCGAACCAGCCTTTGGCGGCAATGGCGTCGCGACCGAGATCCTTGAGGGGCGTGACCATTACCTTGCCTCCTCGATGCCGCGGTTCAGGGTTTCCAGCGGGTTGGACGAAAACGGTGTGCCGTCCATGCTGGCATCGGGGGTGCTGACTGCCGGGCCGCCCTGCGCCCCGTCGAAGATCAGCCCACGCCCGTCATGGTCATAGCGCATGCCCTCTGGCAGGTTATAGCGGTGCTCCTGATCGGGGGTGACCAGCGCCCCGCCGGCGTCTTCGCGCTCTTGCCAGCCGAGGCGATAATGCTCGCCCAGCGCGCCCTTGGCGATGTGCGCGGGCAGCACCTTGATCGCCGCCTCTTGCAGGATGCAGGCCCTTTCGCACAAACCGCAGCCGGTGCAGGCGTCCGAATGCACCACCGGGATGAACAGCGCGTGTTTGCCCGAACGCTGGTTGGCCTGATAGTCGATGGTGATGGCGTCGCCGCGCACCGGGCAAATGTTGAAGCACACCTCGCAGCGCAGCCCCTGAAAGGCGATGCAGGCCTCTTGATCGACCACCACCGCAAGACCCATGCGCGACCTGGCGATATCCGTCAGCTGCGGGTCGAGCGCGCCGGTGGGGCAGTTGGGTATGCAGGGGATGTCCTCGCACATCTCGCAAGGGTTGGTGCGGGCGGTGAAATAAGGGGTGCCGGTGGCGACGTCGTCGCCCAGCCGGGCCAGTTCGAGAATATCATAGGGGCAGTCGCGCACGCAGATGCCGCAGCGCGTGCAGGCGGCCAGGAAATCGTCCTCTGGCAGGGCGCCGGGCGGGCGGATCGCCATGGCCGGCAACGCCCCGGATTTGCTGGCATAAAGCCCGATACCGAAGCCGAACAGAGCGATACCGCAGGCGGTCTTGCCCATATCGGCAAGCGCCCGGCGCCGGGAGACCAGGGCCTCTAGCGGGCTTTGGGATTTCGGGGCCTTGGCGCTCATGGTTCTGTGTCTGGTCTGTCGGTTCGGGTTGGTTGTCGTCGGGGAGTGTGCCGCCCGCCCGTCTGCGACGGGTCGCTGGCCGGGCGGGCGGCATTGGTTCAGGTCACGAACGCATCAGGCCTTTTCGACCTTGCAGGCGCATTTCTTATAGTCGGTCTCTTTCGACAGCGGGTCGGTGGCGTCAAGCGTCAGCTTGTTGACCAGCCGGCTGGCGTCGAACCATGGCACAAAGACCAGACCTTTCGGCGGCCGGTTGCGTCCGCGGGTTTCGACACGGGTGGTGATCTCACCACGGCGCGTCGAGATGCGAACTTCGGAGCCATCCCGCAGCTTGCGCGCGCGGGCATCGTCCTTGTGCATGTAGATGACCGCATCCGGCACCGCGCGATAAAGCTCGGGAACCCGCCGTGTCATCGATCCAGAGTGCCAGTGTTCCAGCACACGGCCGGTGCAGAGCCACAGGTCGTACTCGTCGTCGGGGCTTTCCGCGGCTGGCTCGTAAGGCGCAAAGATGATGTTCGCGCGCCCGTCGGGCTTGCCGTAGAAGTTGACCACGCTTTCGTCGCCTTCCACATGCGGGTCATAGCCGCCGCGGAACCGCCACAGCGTCTCCTTGCCGTCAATCACCGGCCAGCGCAGCCCGCGGACCTTGTGGTAGGTGTCGAAATCGGCCATCTCGTGACCCTTCTTCGGGATGCCTTCGACCGAGTTGAACAGGCGGTACTCTTCGAACAGACCCTTTTGCACGTAGTAACCGAAATCCGCGCTCTCGTGGTTTTCGTACTCGTTGCCGCGGTCGTCCAGGATCTTGCCGTCAAAGGCGAACTTGTCGACCACGCCATTGGCGTAGAGCACGTCATAGAGCGTCTTGCCGGCATAGTCGGACTGGGCCACCAGTTCGGCGGGCCAGACATCGTCGACCTTGACGTATTTCGCGAACTCCATGATCTGCCACAGGTCCGAGCGGCTGTCGCCCGGGGCCTGAACCTGCTCGCGCCAGAACTGGGTGCGCCGTTCGGCGTTGCCGTAGGCGCCTTCCTTTTCCGCCCACATAGAGGTCGGCAGGATCAGGTCGGCGGCCATTGCCGAGACGGTCGGGTAGGGGTCCGACACCGCGACAAAGTTGTCGGGGTTGCGCCAGCCGGGCAGGCTCTCTTCGTTCATGTTGGCCGCGGCCTGCATGTTGTTGTTACACATCACCCAAAAGCAGTTCATCACGCTGTCTTTCAGCGCCCGGTGCATGGCGACCGCGTGGATCAGGGTTGGGCCCTCATCCGATTTCGGCCCCAGAATGGTGCCGGCGGGCAGTTGCCAGATCTTCTCGGCATAGGCCCGGTGCGCGTCCTTGGCGACGACCAGGTCGGCGGGCAGACGGTGGGTAAAGGTGCCAACCTCGCGCGCGGTACCGCAGGCAGAGGGCTGACCGGTCAATGAGAACGGTCCGTTGCCCGGCTCTGATATCTTGCCCATCAGCAGGTGGATGTTGTAGACGTTGCCATTCACCCAGACGCCGCGAGTGTGCTGGTTGAAGCCCATGGTCCAGTAGGACGAGACCTTTTTCGTCGGGTCGGCATAGAGCTTGGCCAGCGCTTCGAGTTTTTCAGCCGGAACGCCGGACAGTTCGGCGGTGTATTCCAGCGTATAGGGCGCCACGGCTTCGGCATACTCGTCGAACGTCATGGCGCTCAGCGCGCCCTTGCCCGGGTTGGCGGCGGCCTGTTCCAGCGGGTGGTTGCCCCGCAGGCCATAGCCGATATCGGTCGCGGTACGCTTGAAGTTGGTATGGGCGTCGATGAAGTCCTTGTTATAAGCCTTGTTCTGGATGATGTAGTTGGCGATGTAGTTGGTGATGGCCAGGTCGGTCTGCGGCACAAAGATCATGCCGTTATCGGCCAGTTCAAAGCAGCGATGCTCGAAGGTCGACAGCACATGCACCTCGCTGCCCGGTTTGGTCAGGCGGGTGTTGGTCAGCCGCGACCACAGGATCGGGTGCATCTCGGCCATGTTGGCGCCCCAGAGCACGAACGCATCAGCGTGTTCCAGGTCGTCATAGCAGCCCATGGGTTCGTCGATGCCGAAAGCCCGCATGAAGGCGCCCACGGCGGATGCCATGCAGTGGCGCGCGTTGGGTTCCAGGCTGTTGGACCTAAAGCCGGCCTTCAGCAGTTTCGAGGCGGCATAGCCTTCCCAGATGGTCCACTGGCCAGAGCCGAACATGCCGACGCCCTTGGGCCCCTTGGCCTTGCGCGCGGCGACCCATTTGTCGGCCATGGTCTGAAAGGCCTCTTCCCAGCTGACCTCTTCGAATTCGCCGTCCTTGGCGTATACGCCGCCGCTCTTGCGCAAAAGCGGCTTGGTCAGGCGGTCCTTGCCGTACATGATCTTGGTTAGAAAGTAGCCCTTGATACAGTTCAGGCCCCGGTTGACCGGCGCGTCCGGGTCGCCCTGGGTGGCGACGACCTTGCCGTCGCGGACCCCGACCAGCACGCTGCAGCCGGTGCCGCAGAACCGGCACGCGGTCTTGTCCCAGCGGATACCGTCATCGGCCTCCTGCGCCAGGGTCTGGGACGCGGGCAGTGTAACTCCGGCCGTAGCTGCAGCCGCTACGGCGGCGTTGGTTTTGATGAAATCACGACGACTGAGTGACATGGTTTTCTCCTTGGCTTGGCTGTCAATTCCGCTTCGGTGTCGCGCGGGTGGTTTTTCCTATTCTGCGTATTCGTAGACGAGCGCGGTGTTGAGCACGCCGTCGATGCCGTGAAACCCCATGATCGTTTCGCTGCAAAACGAGCGATCGGGGTGGTCAATGGTCACGATCAGCTTGCCCGAGGGGTCGTCGGCATGAATCTCGACCGCCTCCATCCTGGCAACTTCGGCGGCGACCGATGCCGTGTTCTCGGGTTTCGAATAAATGACCAGAGAGCATATGGTCATGCAACTTCCTCCGTTTTTTCGGGCGTTGTTTGGGGCGTTGTTTGGGGCTCTGGGCGCTTGGCCCTGGCGATCTGGATGGCGTCTTGCGGGCAGCGGGCGACACAGGCGCCGCAGCCGGTGCATATCTCGCTGTCCAGCAGGATATCGGTGCGCCCGTGCAGGGCCGGGCGAAAGCGGATGGCGCGCTCTTCGCACCAGGCATCGCAGGCGCGGCAAGAGATACCGCGATGCTCCAGGCAGCCTGCCCCGACGACGGCGCGTACCGGCCAGGCCTTGTTGGCCTCGCGCGTCGCCATGAAGGCGCCGGTTTTGCAAATATCGGCGCACCTGCCGCAGAAATCGCAGCCGCCCTTTGCGAAATCGACCTGAGGGCAGCCGCCCCTGCCTCTGACCAGAATGTTTTTCGGGCACGAGCCGACGCAATCGCCGCAACCGGTGCACTTGTCGATGAAAACCGCCTCTGGCAGTGCAAATGGTGGCCTCAAAGGGGCCGCCTGTCCCCGCAATCCACTAAACAGGTCGCGCCGTGAAATTGAATCGTTGCCCATTCCACCCTCTTTAGGGACGTCTTAGGCTCCTTGGGGGCGGGCTTCTTGACATCCATCAAGTGTCAAACAATTTAGCCCAATTAACCAGCCTGGCAGCTTTGCAAAAGCTGCCCGACACTTGCGGCAATTGAATAAAGTCAGAGTAAATCAGTAAGATAATACTGGGATTCACTTATTCGAAGTACCGCTGCGGCGCCGCCAATGGTGCCATGCGGCAAGGCCGGCGGCCAGAAACAGCAGCCCGGCCAGCAGCGGCCACAGCCAGATGGGAAGCAGCGTGGCGCGTGCGGTCCTGATGCCAGCATAACGCACCTGCGGCTGGCTGTAATTGTAGAACCCGAAGGCACCGTCGGGGAAGGTGCCGGTGATGCGCAGTTCCTGTTGCCCGTCGACGCTGACCCGTACCTCGGAGGCGGTAAAGACGATCTCGAAGGCATAATCGCGCCCGGTCTGCCAGCCGGTGGCGCCCAGTGTGACGGCGCGGGCCAGTTCGCGAACATTGTCGGCGCCATCATGTGCCCAGGGTCCGGGGGCTTCGCGCAGGGCGCCGGTCACGTGGCTGATGGCCAACCCGGCGCGGGCGAAACCCAACCTGCCATAGTCCTGATCGGCGCGTTTCCAGTCGGTCAGCAGGAAATCGGAGTTCTCGCCCGAAATGGCGCCGGGCGTATAGCCCAGCACGAATCCGACAAAGTCGTCGTCATTGCCATCCTCGACGGTGATCGTGCCCGAAAGCCTGCGGCCCTGCGCGCCGCCACGGGGATCGTAGAACACGCCGGGGTCGTCGTTTTCGCTCTGGAATACCGTGTCGTTCGCGGTGGCGCGGCTTTCAAGCTGCCAGTTGCCCTGGCCCTCGACGACCCAGTCCCACAGATCCACAGGCGCCAGCATGCTGCAGGCGGCCAGCAGCAGCGCGGGCAGGATATGCTTTGCTTTCAACATCACGCCAAGTCTGACGCGGGCGGTGCGGCAATCCTTGGCCTGCGGCGTGAAATAACTGTGGCTGGCGGCGGGTGACTAGCCGCGCAGGCCGGTTTCCTGCAACAGGCCAAGGCGTTTGGCCTCGTAATAGTAACCACGCGCGTACCACATCACCGCGTCATCGCGATCGCCGCCAGAGACGATCCAGGCACCGCGCAGGTATTTCACGGCGTATTTCAGGTTGGTCTCGGCATCGAGCAATTGCGAGGCAGGGCCGCGGTGACCCATGGTGCGGGCGGTTTCGGGCAGGATCTGCATCAGTCCATAATAGGGCCCGTTGCGGGCATCCGGCCGGTGGGTGCTCTCGCGGATCACCACCCGGTGCACCAGATCGACCGGCACGTCATAGAGCGCTGCGTATTCCTCGATCAGGGCGCGCAGTTCGGGGGTCTCGTTGGGGTGCAGCGGCGTGTCGGAGGTGCCCAGACGCGATCCACGCCAGGCGCGGCGGCGGCGACCGCAGGCGGCAAGGGCGGCGAGCGACAGCACCAGGGCGGTTCGGCGGGTCAGGTTCGGAGGCAGGTTCGGGTTCGGGGGCATGGCGCGCGGGCGGTCCTTTTCCCGCAGAACCTATATGGCGCAGACAACCGGCGAAAGCTGCGGCGCGGGAAGGGTGCAAAACCGGCGGCGCTTTGCCGGCAGGCGGGGTCACAGGATCCTGTGGGAAGTCCTGTGGCCGTAACGAAAAAGCCGCCCCCCGGGGGAGCGGCCCTTCTAAGATCCGTCGAGAGTGACCTGGATCAGCGGTCTTCGACATCCGGCTGGTCGTCGCCGTCGCTTTCCGGCGTCTCGACAAGGTCGTCGTCGTCGGCCTGCGCGGCTCCGATATCGTCGAAAAGCTCGGAGATCTCGAAATCGGCGGCGGCCTCTTCCTCTGCCGCCAGTTCCTGGATCGATTTGCCAGAGGCCTGCAGTTCGGCCTCTTCCGCCGAGCGCGCCACGTTCAGCTGGATCAAGGCATCGACCTCGGGGTGCAGCTGCACGGTCACGTCATGCAGGCCCAGTTCCTTGATCGGGGCACTGAGCACGACCTGCTTGCGGTCGATCGCAAAGCCGCCTTCGGCGGCCACATCGGCCGCGTCGCGGGTCGAGACCGAGCCGTAGAGCGAGCCGGTGTCCGAGGCAGAGCGAATCACGATGAACTGCTGACCGGTCAGCTTTTCAGCGGCCGCTTCGGCCTCTTTTCTGGTTTCGAGATTGCGTGCCTCGAGCTGGGTTTTCTGATCATCGAAAGCCGCGATGTTGGCCTGGCTGGCGCGCAGTGCCTTGCGTTGCGGCAGCAGGAAGTTGCGCGCGTAGCCCTCTTTGACAGAGACCACATCGCCCATCTGGCCCAGCTTGGCCACGCGTTCGAGAAGAATGACGTCCATGTCTTTTATTCTCCTTACTTCACGGCATAGGGCAGCAGGGCGAGGAAGCGGGCGCGCTTGATGGCGCGGGCCAGTTCACGCTGCTTTTTGGCCGAGACGGCGGTGATGCGGCTGGGCACGATCTTGCCACGCTCTGAGATATAGCGCTGCAGCAGACGGGTGTCCTTGTAGTCGATCTTGGGGGAATTGTCGCCCGAGAAGGGGCAGACCTTGCGGCGGCGGAAAAACGGTTTTGTGCCCATGGCTTAGCGTCCTTTCTTCAAGCGTTTCAGCGGCGGTCGCGACGACCGTCGCGCTCGTCGCGTTTCTGCATCTGGATTGACGGACCCTCGGCGTGCTCGTCGACCTTGATGGTCAGTACGCGCATCACGTCGTCATGCAGGCGCATCAGGCGCTCCATCTCTTGCACGGCCGGCGCGGGGGCGTCGGTGCGCAGGTACGAGTAGTGGCCCTTGCGGTTCTTGTTGATCTTGTAGGCCATCGTCTTGACGCCCCAGTACTCGCTGTTGACGACCTGGCCGCCATTGTCCGCGAGGACGGTTCCGAAATGTTCGACGAGGCTTTCGGCCTGCGCGTTGGACAGGTCCTGACGCGCGATGAAGACATGCTCGTAGAGCGGCATGTGCTCTCCTGTTCTGTTCAGGGCGCATTTCAAAGGACCGGCCGGTCTGCCCCTTTGCGGGCCGGGCCACGAGAGACTGCGCCGATTGGATCGGGTCGCAAAGGGAAGCTGCCTTATACACGTGGCGTGTGCCTGCGCAAGGATTTCCCAAAAAAGCACATTTGAAGCCCCAAAGCCGCCCAGAATGGCGGTCAGAACCACACCTGGTCGGGGCCGAAACAAGGTAGAGTTGATGCGGGATCGTACCAGCAGCCTCAAATCACTGATCGGCGTGCGCGCGGAGTTGAGCGGGGTTGTCATGACGACCGTGCGCGAGACGAATTACGGATTTGTCGTGCGTTCGTCCAGAGCCGCGCCCGATGGCAGCCTGCGGAGCCGGGCGAAGAAGATCGCCCCCTACGCGACGCTTGCCGTCATGGCCTGTGTATGGCTGCTGCCCGGTGTCGTTGCCGCCCGCGCCGGTCTGACCGTGACGGTTCTGGCGGCGGGTTACCTGGCGGTGTCCTGGGCCAGGCGGGGGCCGTCGGCCACCGAATTACACGTCGATACCTCAAAGCGAGAGGTGCGCTCTGTGGTGATCAACGCCCAAGGAGTGCCCTGGGTGCGCGCCCGGGCCCGGTTCGGCGAGGTATCGTCGGCCATCCTGCAAAGGGGCCGGCCCGGCGACAAGATGCGCAGCCTGGGCTTGCGCATCACCGGCACCGAAGAGGTGATGCCGGTTGTCGTGGGCGAAGAGGCGACGTTGCTGGCGGTACATGACCGGCTGATGCGGGACCTGCGCCCGATCGAAGAGCGGCTGGCGGGCTATTGGCTGAATCGCAAGCTCACGGATCGCGCATGCAACAGGGTATTCCCGCAGCTTGGCCCGGACGAAGTGGCGGCCTGACGATCATGCAATCATCGCGCGAATAACCGCCTCCACGGGGGGGGCGGTTTTTTCATGCCTGATGAGGTGGGCACTTGCCGGGATGCAATTGCGCCCCGACGCGCGGCAGGGTATTGCGCCAAAACCGTAAGTGACAAGGAGAGCAGCATGGCGCGCGCATATATCTTTCCGGGGCAGGGTGCCCAGACGATCGGCATGGGGCGGGCGCTGGCAGAGGCCTACCCGGCCTCAAGGGCGGTGTTCGACGAGGTCGATGAGGCGCTGGGAGAGAAGCTGAGCGCGCTGATCTGGGAGGGCGACCAGGACACGCTGACCCTGACCCAGAACGCCCAGCCGGCGCTGATGGCGACCTCGATGGCGGTGATGGCCGCGCTGGAGGCTGAGGGTGTCGGCATCGACGCCGCGGCATTCGTCGCCGGCCATTCGCTGGGCGAGTATTCGGCGCTGGCGGCGGCGGGGGCGTTCTCACTGGCCGACACGGCGCGGCTACTGCGTGCCCGCGGGCTGGCCATGCAAGAGGCAGTGCCGGTGGGCGAGGGGGCCATGGCGGCGATCCTGGGGCTCGACTTCGCGGCGGTGAACACGGCGGCGCATGGTGCTGCACTGGGTCAGGTCTGTGCGGCGGCCAATGACAACGATCCCGGGCAGGTGGTGGTCTCGGGCCACCGCGAGGCGGTGGAGCGCGCCATCGAACTTGCCAAGGTCAAGGGCGCCAGGCGCGCCGTGCTGCTGCCGGTCAGCGCGCCGTTCCATTGCGCGCTGATGAAACCGGCGGCGGCGCGCATGGCCGAGGAACTGAGCCACGTGCAGATCGACCGCCCAAGGGTGCCGCTGGTGGCCAACGTTCTGGCCCATGATGTCAGCGACCCGCCGACGATCCGGTCGCTGCTGGTCGATCAGGTGACCCATTCGGTGCGTTGGCGAGAGAGCGTGGCCTGGATGGCCGAGCATGGTGTCACCGAGACCTGGGAGATCGGCGCCGGCAAGGCGCTGAGCGGCATGGTGCGACGCATCGACCGGTCGATTGCGGTGAGAACTATCTGCTCGTCGGACGAGGTGAAGGCGGCGGCGGCAAGCCTGAGCGAGGGATAGGGGAAGATGTTCGATCTGACGGGAAAACACGCGCTGGTCACCGGTGCGTCGGGCGGTATCGGCGGCGCGATTGCGCGAAAGCTGCACGGGCAGGGTGCCACGGTGGGCCTCAGCGGCACGCGGGTAGAGCCGCTGGAGGCGCTGGCGGTCGAGCTGGGCGAGCGGGCGCATGTGCTGCCCTGCAACCTGAGCGAGGCGCAAGCGGTCGATGCGCTGCCGAAACATGCGGCCGCGGCGATGGGCGGGGTCGATATTCTGGTCAACAACGCCGGCATCACGCGTGACAACATTTTCATGCGCATGAAAGACGACGAATGGGCCCAGGTGCTGGAGGTCAACCTGACCGCCACCATGCGGCTCTGCCGCGGCGTTCTGCGTGGCATGATGAAGGCGCGCTGGGGGCGCATCGTCAATATCGGTTCCGTAGTCGGCTCGACGGGCAATCCCGGTCAGGTGAACTATGCCGCCGCCAAGGCCGGGGTGATCGGGCTGTCGAAATCGCTGGCCTACGAGGTCGCGAGCCGCGGCATCACGGTCAACACGGTCAGCCCCGGTTTCATCACCACGGCGATGACCGACAAACTGACCGATGAACAGAAGGCTGCGATCCTGCAGCAGGTGCCTGCGGGGCGCATGGGCGATGCGGACGAGATCGGCTCTGCCGTGCTCTATCTGGCCAGCCCCGAGGCCGGTTACGTCACCGGTGCCACCTTGCATGTCAATGGCGGGATGGCCATGTTCTGAGGCGTGCCGACGAGCGGCCACAAAGCGTTTGCCTATCCCGGCTGATATGCTATAGGCGGCGCAGCTTCAGCCGGGCGCGCCGACGCGCATGGCATCCGCCGCAGTGGGGCGGGCTAATGAATCGGCCCCGGTTGGGCAGAAAAACAGTGGGCAAAGCCCCCAACGGATTGTGAGGACGACCTATGAGCGACATCTCAGCGCGCGTGAAAAAGATCGTGGTGGAGCATCTGGGCGTGGAAGAAGAGAAGGTCCTCGATGGCGCTTCCTTCATTGACGACCTGGGCGCTGACAGCCTCGACACCGTGGAACTGGTCATGGCTTTCGAGGAAGAGTTCGGCATCGAGATCCCGGACGACGCCGCCGAGACCATCCAGTCGTTCGGCGATGCGGTGAAGTTCATTACTGAAGCGGCCTGATCCGCGCCTCATCACAATGTGCTTGCGACGCCCTGTGGGGCGTCGTTTTGCGTTTCAGGCGCGACGGTGGCACAGAGTTGCAAACCGTTTGCGCGGCGGCTCTTGCGGGACAAGGGAAAGCCTTGGTATCAGTTCGCGGCAGAAGAAACCGGATATCATAAAGGGGCGGTCCATGCGTCGGGTAGTGGTTACAGGGCTGGGAATGGTGACACCGCTGGCTTGCGGCGTCGAGCAAACCTGGTCGCGGCTTCTGGCCGGGCGGTCCGGCGCCGGGCCGATCGGGTTGTTCGATGCCAGCAACATGGCGACGAAATACGCCTGCGAGATCCCGCTGGGCGATGGCAGCGATGCCACCTTCAACCCCGATGACTGGATGGCGCCGAAGGATCAGCGCAAGGTCGACAAGTTCATCCTCTATGGTATCGCCGCCGCCGAGCAGGCCGTGCGGGACAGCGGCTGGATGCCCGAGAATGACGAGGGCCAGTTGCGCACCGGCGTTATGATCGGTTCGGGGATCGGCGGGCTGACCTCGATCCAGAACACCTCTATCGTGATGCACGAGCGCGGGCCGCGGCGGGTTTCGCCGTTCTTTATTCCCGGTGCGCTGATCAATTTGGTCTCGGGCCAGGTGAGCATTCAATACGGGTTCCGGGGGCCAAACCACGCAGTAGTGACGGCATGCTCAACCGGGGCGCATGCCATTGGCGACGCGGCGCGGATGATTCAGTGGGGCGATGCAGAGGTGATGGTGGCCGGCGGTACCGAGAGCCCGATCTGCGCCATCGGCATAGCCGGGTTTAACGCCTGCAAGGCGCTTTCGACCAAATGGGGCGACGAGCCGCAGCGAGCCTCGCGGCCCTACGATGCGGACCGCGACGGGTTCGTGATGGGCGAGGGCGCGGGTGTCGTGGTGCTGGAGGAATACGAGCACGCCGTGGCGCGCGGGGCCAGGATCTATGCCGAGGTGCTGGGCTATGGCCTGAGCGGCGATGCGTTCCACATCACCGCACCGTCCGAGGACGGCGACGGTGCGCGGCGTTCGATGCAGGCCGCCCTGGACCGGGCCGGGATCAAGCCCGAGGCGGTGGATTACATCAACGCGCATGGCACCTCGACAATGGCGGATTCCATTGAACTGGGCGCGGTGGAGCGTCTGCTGGGCGACAAGGCGTCAGAGGCGACCATGTCATCGACCAAATCCGCCACCGGGCATCTGTTGGGTGCGGCCGGGGCAATCGAGGCGATCTTTTCCATCCTGGCGATCCGCGATCAGGTGGCCCCCCCGACACTCAACCTGGAAAACCCCGCCGTAGAGACCTGTCTGAACCTGGCGCCGCTGGTCAAGCAGGAACGCCGGATCGAGGTGGCGTTGTCGAACAGCTTTGGCTTCGGCGGCACCAATGCATCGGTGGTTCTTGGCAAGGTTGACGGCTGATGTGGCGCTCGGTGGCGTCCAATGCCCTGACCCTGTTCATTGTCGTGCTTATCGCCGCCGGCGGGCTGATCGGCTGGGGCAAGCTGCAGTATTCAGCCCAAGGGCCGCTGAGCGATCCGATCTGCCTTCGGGTCGAGCGCGGGTCGAATATGGCGCGGGTGTCGGACGATCTGGCGTCGCGGGGCGCGGTTTCGAATCCGCGCATCTTTCGGATCGGGGCCGATTATACCGATAGATCGGCCAGCCTGAAGGCCGGTAGTTTCCTGGTGCCTGCCGGGTCTTCGATGCAGCAGATCGTCGATATCGTCACCCGCGGCGGGCAGTCGACCTGCGGCACAGAGATCGTTTATCGCATCGGGATCAACCGGCTGGGCGTGCAGGTGCGCGAGCTGGATCCGGTATCGAACCGGTTTGTCGAACTGGTGTCGTTCGATCCGAATGCCGAAGACGCCGTGGTGCCGCCGGAATACACCGAGATGCGCGGGCGCGAGGACACGCGCTATCGCATCGCGTTGGCCGAAGGGGTAACCAGCTGGCAGATCGTCGATGGGCTGAAGAACTTCGACGTGCTGACCGGTGATGTGCCTGCGGTACCGCCCGAGGGGCGGCTGGCGCCCGACAGCTACGAAGTATCGGTGGGGCATCACCGGGGCGACCTGCTGGCCGAGATGGAGGGGCGTCAGAATGTCCGGCTGGAAGAGGCCTGGCGCAACCGGGCCGAGGGGCTGCCATTTGACACGGTGGAAGAGGCGCTGATCATGGCATCTATCGTGGAAAAGGAGACCGGGCTGGCCGAAGAGCGGCGCAAGGTGGCGAGCGTCTTCATCAACCGGCTGAGCCAGAGCATGCGGCTGCAGACGGACCCGACGGTGATCTATGGCATCACCAAGGGGCAGGGCATTCTGGGCCGCGGGCTGCGCCAGAGCGAACTGCGCCGCGAGACGCCCTGGAACACCTACGTCATCGACGGGCTGCCGCCGACGCCGATCGCCAATCCCGGCAAGGCCGCCATCGAGGCGGCGCTGAACCCGGAAACCACGCCTTTCCTGTTCTTTGTGGCTGATGGCACCGGGGGCCACGCATTCGCCGAGACTTTGTCCGAGCACAACGAGAACGTCGCCAAGTGGCGCGCCATTGAGGCCGAGCGGGCCAACGAATAGTCACTGGGTCATGGAAGGCTTCGGGCTTCTGGGCGCCAGGCAGCGCATCGGCGGGCCTATGGGCGTTGTTTCGCGCTGGGGCTCGTTGGCAATTGCCGGTTTCGGGTTGGGGGCGTAGAAAGAAAACTCCGAAAACTCAGGAGTTTCCGGTTCCGATATTAGGGGTTTGTTAATGAGGAACCCCTATGGGGTGGTTCGTTAACGCATTGTTAATAATAAATATCTTGACTTTCCGAACGGTCCGATGTAGAAGTTTGTCAAGCTGGAAGAAATGGGCAAGCGGCCCGGGGGCGACACCCCCGAGGCCGTTTTTTCGTTTCTCTCGTGCGGAGCAAGCATGAGAGGCAGGCTGAACAAAATGACTTTGATTAAGCCGATAGGGGGCTCGACCGATCAGGATGATAACCTGAGGGTCGCCGAACAACTTTTTGCGGAAGCCGGGGTGATCCTTGGAGATTTGCTGAGCAGGGCAAGACAGGAAGACTTTGAGGCCGCAGGCCGGATGAAGGTGGCTCTGAAAGAGCTGTCGGACGGTTGCAGCATGGCCTCGCGGGAAAGACAGAGGGTACTCGATGAGCGCAGAAAAACAGCTCGAATCGTCGGATCCTACGGGATCGATTTCGCCGCTGCGCGAGATGAGATCGGGCGCCGACTGGCTTGCCTGCGCGACGCCCGGAACGGTTGACGGGTTTCTTGAGAGCTTGAGTGAGGGAGCGCTGCTGGCGCTCCCTTTCCTATTCGAGTTTTGGGCGCTGGAGCATCAGCTGCCGCCCCAAGGCGATTGGCGCAGCTGGGTGATTTTGGGCGGGCGCGGCGCGGGCAAGACCCGCGCCGGGGCCGAATGGGTGCGCGCCGAGGTCGAGGGATCGCTGCCGCTGGACCCCGGTCGGTCGAAGCGCGTGGCGCTGGTGGGTGAGACGCTGGACGAGGTGCGTGAGGTGATGGTGTTCGGCGAAAGCGGGCTGCTGGCCTGTTCGCCGCCTGACCGGCGCCCGGTATGGGAGGCGTCGCGAAGGCGCCTGGTATGGCCGAACGGCGCGGTGGCGCAGGTGTTTTCGGCCTACGATCCGGATAGCCTGCGGGGGCCACAATTCGATGCGGCCTGGTGCGATGAACTGGCGAAGTGGAAGAAGGCCGAGGAGGCCTGGGACATGCTGCAGTTCGGGCTGAGGCTGGGATCCCATCCGCGGCAGGTGGTGACCACGACGCCGCGCAATCTGGGTGTGCTGAAGAAGATATTGGCGAACCCGTCCACCGTGTCGACGCAAGCATCGACCGATGACAACCGGGCCTATCTGGCCAGGTCGTTTCTGGACGAGGTCTATGCCCGCTATGGCGGCACGCGGCAGGGCCGCGAGGAACTGGACGGCGTGCTGCTGGAGGATGTCGAGGGCGCGCTCTGGACCAACGCCATGCTGGAGGCGGCCCGGGTGGGCCAGACACCGGACCTGGACCGGATCGTGGTGGCGGTGGATCCGCCGGTGACCGGGCATGCGGGATCGGATGAATGCGGCATCGTGGTGGCCGGGGTGGTCATGGACGGGCCGCCGCAGCATTGGCGGGCCTATGTGCTGGAGGATGCCAGCGTCAGCGCTGCCTCGCCCCAGGGCTGGGCCGAGGCAGCGGTAGCGGCGATGCGCCGTCACCAGGCCGAGCGGCTGGTGGCCGAGGTAAACCAGGGCGGCGATCTGGTTGAGACCGTGGTACGGCAGTTCGACGGGCTGGTGCCGTATCGCGGTGTGCGGGCGACGCGCAACAAGGTGGCGCGATCCGAGCCGGTGGCGGCGCTATACGAACAGGGCCGGGCAAAGCATGTGCGCGGGCTGAGCACGCTGGAAGACCAGATGTGCCAGATGGCGGCGCATGGCTATCAGGGCAAGGGATCGCCCGACCGGGTCGATGCGCTGGTCTGGGCGCTGACCGATCTGATGATCGATCCGGCGGGGAAAATGCGGGGCCAACCGGGGGTTCGTACCTTGCAGCGGTAGCGCGCCTGCGGCGCGATGCCTCCGGCGGAGGTATTTTGAAAGAGAAGAACACAGGACCGGCGACCATGGGTGGGCGCCGGTTTTCTTTTGCGAACGGAAGGGTGCGGGGCGTGCGCGGGCATGAGCGGTCGCTCCCCTTTCTGTCGGCCCCCGCGCGGTTTGAAGCATTCGCGCGCGGGGGCAGCGGAGTTTGCGGCGGCGGGGCCGGCGCGGTGGAAACTGGATCAAGGAGCTGACGCAGATGTTTGAGTTTCTCAAAGCGCGGGGCGGGGCGGCAGTTGCCGAGCAGAAGGCGTCTGCCACGGGGCGGGTGGTGGCCTGGCCGACCGGTGGCCGGGTGGCCTGGACGCCGCGCGACACCGCGTCGCTGACGCGTCAGGGGTTCGCCGGCAATCCGGTGGGCTTTCGCTCTGTCAAAATGATCGCGGAGGCGGCGGCGGCGCTGCCGCTGCTTTGCCAGGACGCCGAGCGGCGTTATGACATGCACCCGCTGGTGGCGCTGATTGCGCGGCCGAACGGGGCGCAGGGGCGGGCTGAGCTGTTCGAGGCGCTCTATGCGCAGCTGCTGCTGAGCGGCAATGGCTATCTGGAGGCGGTGGGCGGCGAGAACGGGCTGCCGCTGGAGCTGCATGTGCTGCGCTCGGACCGGATGAGCGTGGTGCCCGGGACCGATGGCTGGCCGGTGGCCTTCGAATACGCGGTGGGCGCCAGGAAGCACCGGTTCGCGGTGGGCCAGGGTGCCTCTTCGATCTGCCACATCAAGAACTTCCACCCCCAGGACGACCATTACGGGTTCTCGCCCATGCAGGCCTGTGCTGCGGCGCTGGACGTACACAACAGTGCCTCGCGCTGGTCGAAGGCCTTGCTGGACAATGCCGCACGACCTTCTGGCGCCATCGTTTACAAGGGTACGGACGGACAGAGCACGCTGGCGGCGGATCAGTATGACCGGTTGCTGAGTGAAATGGAAAGCCATCACCAGGGGGCGGTGAATGCGGGGCGACCGATGCTGTTGGAGGGCGGGCTGGACTGGAAGCCGATGGGTTTTTCACCCACCGACATGGAGTTTCAGAAAACCAAGGAAAATGCCGCGCGCGAGATTGCGCAGGCCTTCGGGGTGCCGCCGATGTTGCTGGGGATCCCGGGGGACGCGACCTATGCCAACTATCAAGAGGCGAACCGGGCTTTCTATCGCCTGACAGTGCTGCCCCTGGCCACCAGGGTGGCGGCGGCGGTGGCGCACTGGCTTGGCGAGTTCGCCGGAGAGGCGGTGGCGCTGAAACCCGATCTTGACCAGGTACCGGCGCTGTCGTCCGAGCGCGATCAGCAGTGGCAGCGGGTGACGGCGGCGACGTTCCTGACCGAGGCCGAGAAGCGGGCATTTCTGGGCCTGCCGAAGCTGGCCGAGGATGAGGTGTGATGGGTGATAGTTGATGGGTGCAAGCGCCCATCCTACGGAATATCGAGGGCGACGGCGGGGTGGAGGGCTGAAGCCCGCCCCTTGGGGTGATGCATGTTATGCGAAAGGATTTCAGCATGTTGGATGAGATGACGCCGGGGTTGGAGCACAAGTTCTGCCGACTGGGCGACGAAATCACCGTTACGGACGGCACCGGGATCGAGGGCTACGCCTCTCTCTTCGGCAAGAGCGACCAGGGCGGCGATGTGGTGGAAAAGGGCGCCTATGGGCGGTCTTTGACGGCGCTGAAGGCGGCGTCGCGTAGCGTCAAGATGTTGTGGCAGCACGATCCGGCGCAGCCCATCGGGGTCTGGGACGAGGTGCGCGAGGATGCCAGGGGGCTTTTCGTCAAGGGCCGGATCCTGGCAGGTGTGGAAAAGGGGCGCGAGGCGATTGCCTTGATCGGGGCAGGTGCCATCGACGGGCTGTCGATCGGCTATCGCACGGTGCGCGCCTGCAAGGATGACAAGGGCCAGCGGCTTTTGTCTGAACTGGAGCTTTGGGAAGTGTCGCTGGTGACCTTCCCGATGCTTCCCGACGCACGGGTCGGGGCCAAAGGCGACTTGCCCGACGCCCGTGATGACCTGCTGCGTGACGTGGCCGCTGCCATTCAGGGCGCGCGCCACTCGCTGGCCCAGGGCTGAGCCAGTACTAGCAACCTTCTTTAGACAGGATTGTTTGATGAGCAAGACCGAGACCAAAGCCTTGGCCGGGCGAGATGCGCCTGACGGCCAGAGCCCGGCTGACGAGGTGAAGACCGCGCTGGCCGGGTTCGTAAGCGACCTGGGTGATTTCCAGGCCGAGATGAAGACGAAATTCCAACAGCAGGAAGAGCGACTGATGATGCTTGATCGTAAATCCGTGACCCGGGCGCGTCCCGTACTGGCCACTGCGGCCAACGAAGAAGCCCCGCACCAGAAAGCGTTCGAGGCCTATGTGCGCTCGGGCGATGACGACGCCCTGCGCGGGCTGCAACTGGAAGGCAAGGCGATGTCCACCGCCGTGGCCGGCGATGGCGGCTATCTGGTCGACCCGCGGACCGCCGAGACTATCAGGTCGGTTCTGAATTCGACCGCTTCGCTGCGCCAGATCGCCGGGGTGGTGAATGTCGAGGCGACGTCCTACGACGTGCTGATCGATCGCACCTATACCGGGCTGGGCTGGGCCAACGAGGCCGATCCCACCGCCGAGACCGGCACGCCGACCATCGAGCGGATCACCATCCCGCTGCATGAACTGAGCGCGCTGCCCAAGGTGTCGCAGCGGCTGCTGGACGACAGCGCCTTTGATATCGAGAGCTGGCTGTCGGGCCGCATCGCCGACAAGTTCGCCCGTGCCGAGGCAACCGCATTTGTCAACGGTGATGGTGTCGACAAGCCGACCGGGTTCCTGACCCACACGACTGCCGCGAACGGGACCGAGGTCTGGGGCGAGATCGGCCATGTGGTGACCGGCGTGGACGGTGACTTTGCCGCCACCGATCCCGGCGATGCAATCATCGACCTGGTCTATTCGCTTGGCGCCCAGTACCGCGCCAACGGGTCGTTCGTGATGAACAGCAAGACCGCCGGTTCGGTGCGCAAGCTGAAAGATGCCGATGGGCGGTTCCTGTGGTCGGATGGCCTGACCGCCGGCGAGCCGGCCCGCCTGATGGGCTATCCGGTTCTGATCGCTGAGGACATGTCCGACATCGCCACCGATGCGTTGGCGATCGCGTTCGGTGACTTTGCCTCGGGCTACACCATCGCTGAGCGCCCGGACCTGCGCATCCTGCGCGATCCGTTCTCGGCCAAGCCGCATGTGCTGTTCTATGCCACCAAGCGCGTGGGCGGTGATGTGAGCGACTTCAACGCCATCAAGGTGCTGAAATTCGCGGTCTGATACGGCCGTGAATGGCCGGGGCCGAGCAGCCCCGGCCGGTGGGCGCGCGTCATCCCTTTCATAACCTGGCGTTGTCTAGCTGCTCCCCTCCGTCCGAGCAACGCGGGGGCGCGCGTCCATCCATGAACGGGACACGAGGGGCCCGGATTTTCGGAGACGTAACATGATGTTAGTCGAGCAGACCACAGTGCCGGGCGAGGTGCTGCCGGTCACGGAATTCAAGGACCACTTGCGCCTGGGCACCGGGTTTTCCGATGACGGGGTGCAGGATACGGTTCTGGAGAGTTATCTTCGCGCGTCGATGGCGGCGATTGAGGCGCGCACCGGCAAGATCCTTATCACCAGAAGCTACAGCTGGACACTAACCAACTGGCGCGATCTGAACGCACAGGCGCTGCCGGTCGCCCCGGTGGCGGTGATCACCGAGATCAAGGTGATCGACCGGCTAGGGACCGAGACGGTGATTTCGCCGGATGCCTACCGGCTGGAGCCGGACAGCCAGCGCCCGCGAATTGCGGCGACGGCGTCGTCGCTGCCGTCGATACCGCAGCAAGGTACGGTCGAAGTGCTGTTTGATGCTGGATATGGCGCCAGCTGGGCCGAGCTGCCACCCGATCTGGGCCAGGCGGTGTTTCTTCTGGCGGCGCACTACTATGAGAACCGCAGCGGGCTTTTCACCAGTGAAAAACCGATGCCGTTCGGCGTCAGCCTGCTGATTGACCGGTACCGCACCGTGCGGCTGTTTGGTGGCGAGGGTTTGCGATGAGAGTGCAACTGAACCGCAAGCTGAAGTTGATGGTGCCTTATCGGACCCGTGACGACTCTGGCGGCTATGAGACCACCTGGACGATGCTGGGGGAGATTTGGGCCTCTGTCGAGGCGGGGACCGGGCGCGACGCGGAACTGGCCGGTCTGTCGATCTCGACGATCCCGTACAAGATAACCGTGCGCGCCGCGCCGTTCGGGGCACCGTCGCGGCCTGTGCCAGGGCAGCAGATGCGGGATGGCGAGCGCATCTTTCAGATTTTGGCGGTCACCGAGGCGGTTGCCATGGGCTGCTATATTACCTGCTTTGCCCGCGAAGAGGAGGTGGCGTCATGAGTTACGCAATGGCGTCGGCGCTGCAGGCGGCGGTCTTCACGCATCTCGACGCGGATACCACGCTGGAGATCCTGGTCGGCAGCGCGATCTTTGACGTGGCGCCCTCGGGCGGGTTGCCGGGGCTGTACGTCATGCTTGGGCCCGAGACCGTGCGCGACCGCTCTGACGGGACCGGCGCGGGGGCGGAGCATGAGTTCGTGATCAGCGTGGTGAGCGACGCCGACGGGTTCCATACCGCCAAAACGGTTGCGGCAGCGGTATCGGACGCGTTGGTCGATGCACATCTCAGCCTGACGCGGGGAAGGCTGGTGGGCCTGAATTTCCGGAGCGCCCAGGCGATGCGGGTCGCCAAGGGCACTCAGCGACAGATCGATCTGCGGTTTCGCGCCCGGGTCGAGGACAACTGAAACAACACTGAAATGGAGTGACGGATATGGGTGCCCAGAACGGCAAGGACCTGTTGATCAAGCTCGACATGACCGGTAGCGGTCAGTTCGAGACCATTGCGGGGCTGCGCGCTTCGCGGATATCGTTCAACGCCGAGAGCGTGGATGTCACCAGCCTTGAAAGCCAGGGCGGCTGGCGCGAACTGCTTGGCGGAGCCGGGGTGAAATCGGCCAGTATCAGCGGCTCTGGCGTGTTCAAGGATGAGACCACCGACGAGCGCGCCCGGCAGATCTTTTTCGACAGCGAAACCCCGGGCTTCCAGGTTATCATCCCGGATTTCGGCGTTGTCGAGGGGGCCTTTCAGGTGACCTCGATCGAATATGCCGGTTCGCATAATGGCGAGGCGACATACGAGTTGTCGATGGCCTCGGCGGGCGTGCTGAGCTTTACGGCGCTTTAGATCCATGGCGAACCCCTGGACGGGAGAGGTGGCGCTGGTCATCGACGGCGAACCGCGCCGCATGAAGCTGACGCTGGGGGCGCTGGCAGAGCTGGAGGCAGAACTGGCCATGGGCACGCTGGTCGAGCTGATCGAGCGGTTCGAGGTCGGCCATGTTTCCAGCCGCGATGTGCTGGCGCTGATCGTGGCGGGGCTGCGGGGCGGTGGCTGGCAGGGCCAGGCTGGCGATCTGGTCGCCGCCGAGATTGAGGGCGGACCCGTGGGCGCGGCGCGAGCTGCCGGAGAGCTGCTGGCGCGCGCTTTCGCGCTGCCCGAGGCGAAGTGAGTTCGTTCGACTGGTCCGGCCTGATGCGGGCCGGGTTGCGCGGGCTGGGGTTGAAGCCGGGTGATTTCTGGCAGCTCACGCCGGTGGAATTGATGCTGATGCTGGGGCGCGATGGCGGCGATGCGCCGCTGAACCGGGCGCGGCTGACCGAGTTGGCGCAGGCCTTCCCGGACAAGGACAAAGGTGGATCCAATGGATGAACTGGAAGAGTTCGGCGACAGCGTCGACGAAGTAAAGGGCAGTCTGGGCGGCGCCGTAAACATGGCGACCATTTTCAATCGCGAGATGCATGGGTTGCGCACCTCTGTCGGCGAGACCGGCCGCGAGGTGCGTGTGCTGTCGAGCGGCATCAGCCGCGGGCTGCGCAAGGCGTTCGACGGGCTGATCTTTGACGGTCTGAACCTGTCGGACGCGTTGCAAGGCGTGGCGCGCTCGATGGTGGACGCCGCCTATAATGCGGCGATCCGCCCGGTGACCAGCCATTTTGGCGGCCTGCTGGCCGGTGGCGTCGAGAATTTCATCACCGGATTTCTGCCCTTCGAGAAGGGCGGCGCCTTCACGCAAGGCAAGGTGATGCCCTTTGCCCGGGGCGGCGTGGTTGGCGGGCCGGTCAGCTTTCCGATGCGCGGCGGGCTGGGGCTGATGGGTGAGGCCGGACCCGAGGCGATCATGCCGCTGGCGCGTGGGGCCGATGGCAAGCTGGGGGTGCGCAGCGGAGGCGGCGGGCAACCGGTCAACGTGGTGATGAACATCCAGACGCCGGATGCCGAGGGTTTCCGGCGAAGTCAAAGCCAGATCGCTGCACAGATGGGCCGCATGCTGGCGCGCGGCCAGCGCAACCGTTGAGGAGAGGGGTGCATGGTTTTTCACGAAGAGAGATTTCCCGCCAATCTGAGCTTCGGCTCGATCGGCGGACCGGAGCGGCGCACCGAGATCGTGACGCTGGCCAACGGGTTCGAGGAGCGCAACAGCCCCTGGAAACATGCCCGCCGCCGCTATGACGCGGGGCTGGCGATGCGGACGCTGGACGATGTCGAGACGCTGATCGCCTTTTTCGAGGCACGGCAGGGTCAGCTGAACGGGTTCCGCTGGAAGGACTGGTCGGACTACAAGTCCAGCGCCGCCTCGCAGCAGGTAGCATTCGCAGATCAGGCGATTGGGGCCGGCGACGGGGTGAGCGTCGATTTCCAGCTGTGCAAGACCTACGAGAGCGGGGCGCAGAGCTATACGCGGCCTATCACCAAACCCGTTGCCGGGTCGGTGTCGGTGGGGGTAGAGGGCGGCGAGCTTGCCGAGACGGTGGACTATACGCTCGACATTGACAGCGGAGTCGTGACCTTTGTCACGGCGCCGGCCTTGGGCGACGAGATCACAGCGGGCTATGAGTTCGACGTTCCGGTGAGGTTCGACACCGACCGGATACAAACCTCTGTTGCGTCGTTTCAGGCTGGCGATGTGCCCAGCGTGCCGATTGTCGAGGTGAGGATCTGATGGGGCTGCCGGAGGGTTTCGAGGCGCATCTGAAAACCGGTGCGACCAGCGTGGCGCGTGCCTGGGCGGTGACGCGCAGGGACGGGGTGACCTATGGGTTCACCGATCATGACCGCAATCTGAGTTTCGAGGGCATCGAGTTTCGCGCCGACACCGGGCTTGCCGCGGGCGCGATCCAGCAGGCGACGGGGCTGGCGGTGGACAATACCGAGGCCGTCGGAGCGCTGAGCGACACCGCGCTGAGCGAGGCGGATATCCAGGCCGGCCGGTTCGACGGCGCCGAGGTGCGCGCCTGGCTGGTGAACTGGCAGGATGTCGACCAGCGGGTGGCGCAGTTCCGCGGCTCTTTGGGCGAGATCAAGCGGGCCAACGGAGCGTTTCAGGCAGAACTGCGCGGGCTGACCGAGATGCTGAACCAGCCACAGGGGCGGGTGTTTCAGTCGCCCTGTTCTGCGGTTCTGGGCGATGCCGCCTGTGGTGTCGATCTGGATGCGGCGGGGCTTGCCTTCGAGGGGGCGGTGGAAGCGGTCGACAACCGCCGGGTGTTCACGTTCTCGGGTCTCGGCGCGTTCGAGGACCGCTGGTTCGAGGGCGGGCGTGTGCAATTGCTGAGCGGCGCGGCACAGGGGCTGATCGGGCTGGTCAAGAATGATCGGCTTTCCGGCGGCGACCGGGTCGTGGAATTGTGGGAGGCAATTGGGGACCAGGTGGTGGCCGGCGATACGATCCGGATCGAGGCTGGCTGTGACAGGCGGCTGGAGACATGCCGGGCGAAATTCGCCAATGCACTGAATTTCCAGGGGTTCCCCCATATTCCCGGGGAAGACTGGATGATGAATTATCCCTCTGACGGGCAGGTTCTGGACGGCGGAAGCCTGTTCAGATGAGCCGCATCGGGGATCAGGTATTGGCCGAGGCGCGGCGCTGGCTGGGGGTACCCTATGTGCACCAGGCCTCTGCCCGGGGGGCGGGCTGCGATTGCCTGGGCTTGCTGCGCGGGGTGTGGCGGGCGCTGTACGGGCACGAGCCCGAGACAGTGCCGGCCTATACAGCCGACTGGAGCGAGGCACCGCGCGACGAGCGCCTGTGGAGCGCCGCGCGGCGACATCTGGTGGTCAAGGCGCTGGATGAAGAGGCGTCGGGCGACGTGCTGCTGTTTCGCATGCGCGACCGGGGGGTGGCCAAGCACCTGGGGCTGGCCGGTGCGGTCGGCGCGACGCCGACATTCGTCCATGCCTATACCGGGCATGGCGTGATCGAGAGCCCGTTATCGGCGCCCTGGCGGCGCCGGATCGTGGCGCGGTTTTGCTTTCCGGAAAGGGGCAACTGATGGCGACGATACTTTTGTCAGCCGTGGGGCTGGCGGCAGGTTCGGCGATGGGCGGGTCGTTTCTGGGCCTCAGTACGGCGGTGATCGGGCGGGCCATCGGGGCTACCATAGGCCGGGTGATCGACCAGAAGATCATGGGCCAGGGCGCCGAGGCGGTAGAGACCGGCAAGATCGACCGGTTTCGCGTGACCGGCGCCAGCGAGGGCGCGCCACTGGGTCAGGTCTTTGGCCGGGTCCGGGTGGCGGGCCAGGTAATCTGGTCGACGCGGTTTCTGGAGCATGTCAGCACCAGCGGCGGCGGCGGCAAGGGGATTGGGGCAGCGCCCACTCCGAAGACCAAGAGCTACAGCTACACGGTCAGCGCGGCGGTCGCCTTGTGTGAGGGCGAGATCAGCGGCGTGGGCCGGGTCTGGGCCGACGGCCAGCCGGTGGATCTGGGCCGCCTGAACATGCGCGTCTATACCGGTACCGCCACCCAGATGCCCGACCCCAAGATCGAGGCGGTCGAGGGTACGGGCGAGGTACCGGCCTATCGCGGGCTGGCCTATGTGGTGCTGGAAAATCTCGACCTGACGCCATACGGAAACCGGCTGCCGCAGCTCAGTTTCGAGGTAACACGACCCGCCCCCGCAGGGCTGGTGGCTGATGGCGGCGACGTAGCCCAGGCGGTGCAGGCGGTGGCGCTGGTGCCGGGGACCGGGGAATATGCGCTGGCCACGACGCCGGTGCACTACCATGCGGGGTTCGGCGAGAACCGCGCGGCGAATGTCAATTCGACCGGCGGTGGGACCGATCTCGTCGCCTCTCTGGACGGGATGGCGGCGGAATTACCGAATTGCGCCGCCGCGTCTCTGGTGGTGAGCTGGTTCGGTAACGACTTGCGCTGTGGCTCGTGCGGGTTGCAGCCGAAGGTCGAGCAAAAGCTGGAGGACGGCAAGGAGATGCCGTGGACCGTGTCCGGCACAGGTCGGAGCTCTGCGGTAGAGATCGCCAGGGAAGATGACAGGCCGGTTTATGGTGGAACGCCTGCGGATGGCTCTGTGCTCGAGGCAATCGCGGCGCTGAAGGATGCGGGCAAGGCGGTGACTTTCTATCCGTTCATCCTGATGGATCAGATGGCCGACAATGGCCTGGCCGACCCGTGGAGCGGGGCAACGGACCAACCGGTATTACCGTGGCGCGGGAGGATCACGCTGTCGGTCGCGCCTGGAGAGATCGGCAGTCCGGATCAGACCTCCGCGGCGGCTGCTGAAGTGGCCGGGTTTTTTGGCTCCGCGGCGGTGGGTGATTTCACCGATACGGGTGGCGGCGTCGGCTATACTGGCCCGGCAGAGTGGAGCTATCGCAGGTTTATTCTGCATTACGCGCATCTTTGCGCCAGGGCGGGCGGGGTCGAGGCGTTCTGCATCGGGTCCGAGATGCGCAGCCTGACGCAGATCCGGGGCGCTGGCGGGATGTTTCCTGCGGTGGACGCGCTGCGCACGCTGGCGGGGGATGTGCGGGCTATTCTGGGGGCGGGTGTGAAGATCGGTTATGCCGCCGACTGGTCGGAATATTTTGGCTATCAGCCGCAGGACGGGACGGGGGATGTGTATTTCCACCTCGATCCGCTCTGGGCCGACAGCGAGATCGATTTCATCGGTATAGACAACTACATGCCGCTGAGCGACTGGCGCGATGGCGAGAACCATGCAGATACCGGTTGGGGGGCGGTCTATGATCTTGACTATCTGCGCGGCAATGTCGCCGGGGGAGAGGGGTATGACTGGTACTACGCCTCGGACAGCGACCGTGAACAGCAGACGCGGACGCCGATCACCGATGCCGCCCATGGCGAGCCCTGGATCTTTCGCTACAAGGACCTGAAGAACTGGTGGTCACAGGCGCATCATGAACGCGTCGGCGGCGTGCGCCAGCCGGGCGCGACCATCTGGGCGCCGCAGTCAAAACCGATCTGGTTCACCGAGATCGGTTGCGCGGCAATCGACAAGGGTACCAACCAGCCCAACAAGTTTATTGATCCAAAATCGTCGGAATCGAACCTGCCGCATTTTTCCAGCGCAAGGCGGGACGATTTCATCCAGGCGCAGTACCTGCGGGCCATCACCTCTTATTGGGCGGATGAGGCGAACAACCCGGTATCGGCCGACTATGCCGCGCCGATGGTGGATATGTCGCGCGCCCATGTCTGGGCCTGGGACGCACGGCCATATCCATATTTTCCCGGCAACTCAGAGCTTTGGAGCGACGGCGACAACTATTTGCGCGGTCACTGGCTGAACGGGCGTGCATCGTCGCGATCGCTGGCCGGGGTGGTGGCCGAGATCTGCGAGACAGCAGGGGTGAGCGCGCCGGACGTGTCAAGGCTGTGGGGGTTGGTGCGAGGCTATTCTGCGGCAAATTCGGATACGGCGCGGGCCAGGTTGCAACCCTTGATGCTGGCCTTCGGGTTTGATGCCATTGAGCGCGGTGGAGGCCTGATGTTCCGCAGCCGCAACGGGCGCGCCGAGGCGTTACTCGACCTTGAAAGGCTGGCGGTCTCGGGCGAGAACGGCAGCGACCTGACCCTCCTGCGGGCCCCCGAGGCCGAGATGGCTGGACGGCTGCGGCTGAGCTTTGTCGAGGCGGATGGCGAGTTCGAGGCGCGTTCGGAAGAGGCGGTGTTTCCGGACGAAAGCGCGGGTTCGGTGGCACAGTCGGAGATACCGCTGGTGCTGACGCGGCATGAGGCACGTGGCATCGTCGAGCGCTGGCTTAGCGAGGCCCGGATAGCGCGTGACACGGCGCAGTTTGCCCTGCCGTTGTCGGATCTGGGTGTGGGGGCCGGCGACGTGGTCGATCTGCCCGGCCCGGACGGCACGGTCAGCTATCGTATCGACCGGGTCGAGCAAAGCGGGTTCCAGATGCTGGATGCGGTGCGGGTCGAGCCCGAGACCTATGCGCCGAGCGACGCGGTGGAGGCGGCGGTCCGGACGAAGCCCCATGTGGCGCCGGGGCCGGTAGAGCCCCTGTTTCTGGATCTGCCCTTGCTGACCGGAAACGAAGACCCCCATGCGCCGCACGCGGCGGCCGTGGCGTGTTACTGGCCGGGATCTGTTGCGGTTTACAGTTCGGCGTCCGATGACGGGTACGAGTTGAACACGCTGATTGCAGGCTCTGCCGTGGCAGGTCTCAGCGAGACGGCGATGAATGCGGCAGCCCCGGGGTTGCTGGACCGCGGCGCGGCGCTCAGGGTCAAGCTGGTCACGGGAAACCTGGCCTCGGCGCTCGATCTCGACTTGCTGAACGGCGCCAATGTGGCGGCCATCGGCGATGGCAGCGCGGGCAATTGGGAGGTGTTCCAGTTCACCACCGCCGAGCTGGTCGGCGAGCGAACATACGAGTTAGGTCTGCGGCTGCGCGGGCAGGCGGGGACGGACGGGATCATGCCAGCGGTCTGGCCTGCGGGCAGCGTCGTGGTGATCCTGAACGGGGCTCTGCAGCAGATCGATCTGGCGCAATCGGCGCGCGGGCTGCCGCGGCACTACCGGATCGGTCCTGCCCAGAAACCGCTGGACGATGGCTCTTATGCGCATCTGGTCGAGGCGTTCGACGGCATCGGGCTACGCCCGTACGCGCCGGCGCATCTGCGGGCGGCTACCGATAGCGGCGGCGACGTGTCCGCCGGCTGGGTGCGACGTACACGGATCGACGGCGACAGCTGGCAATCGGTTGAGGTGCCCCTGGGCGAGGCGGCCGAGCAGTACCTGGTGCAGGTCGTCAAGGATCAGGCGGTGGTTCGCGAGGCAAATGTCCAAACCCCTGCATTCACCTACAGTGCCGCAGAACGAACGACCGACGGGGTGACCGCGCCCTTTGAGTTAGCAGTGGCCCAGGTCTCTGACCGGTTCGGGCCGGGACCCTTCAGGAGGATTACTATCGATGACTGACACCTCGCAATTGGGGCTGCCGTTGCTGCAGCCGTCGCAGGCGCAGAAACATGTGACCGTCAACGAGGCCCTGGCGCGGCTCGACGGGCTGACCCATCTGACGTTGCAATCGGTGAGCGTCACCGCGCCGCCCGCCAGTGCGGCGGCCGGCGAGGCGCATGGGGTTTGCGTCGGCGCAACTGGCGCCTGGACCGGGCATGATGGAGAAATCGCCATCTGGTCGAATGGTGGCTGGGTCTTTGTGTCGCCGCAGACCGGCTGGCGGGCTTTCGTGGCTGATACCGGAAAAGCGGTGATCCATGACGGCGCTGGATGGGTGTCTGCGGCGCTGGCTGTGTCACCGAACGGGGCAGCGTCGATTTTTGATGTTGCGGAGTTCGATCACAGCTTTGGGGTCGAGACCGTTTCGACCACCTCTGTGCTGATCCCGCAATATGCTATGGTCTTTGCGGTGACGGGCCGGGTGAAGACGGTGATCACCGGGACGCTGACCGGTTTCGATGTCGGGGTCAGCGGGGCGGCGACCCGCTATGGCAGCGGCAACGGTCTGGCGCAGGGCACCTGGATGGTGGGCATCACCGGGCAGCCGGTGACCTATTACGCCGACACCGCGCTGGAAATAACTGCAAATGGCGGTGATTTCGCCGCCGGAGAGCTGCGTCTTGCGCTGCACTATTACCTGCCGACCGTGCCAGGGATCTAGGCGCATGCGTCCCGTCTTGCATGGCGATGTGGTTGCTGCCGCGCGGGTGCTCTACCGGATGCCGATCAGGCTTCGACCGGATGCGATGAAGCGGATGCTCTGTCAGGCATCCATGGCAGACCGGTACCGGCTGGTGACTGGGCGGCTGCATCCGGAATGGGGTGACGGAAGCCTGATGGTGGCGGCGCTTGCCAAGGCGCCGCCGCCGGAGCCTCGCCTGGACGACCGCGACTATTGCGGTTGCATGGCAATGGTGTTCGAGGCTCTGGTGGAATGGCTGCACCCTCGCCGCCGAGTCAGCCGCGGGCGCAGGTGATGCAAGTGGGCACTGTGGGGTCGAGGTCCAGCCGTTTGATGGGGATATCCTCTCCGCATTCGCTGCAATAGCCGAATTCTCCCTCATCCATCCGGACCAGCGCGGCCTCGATCCGCTGCCGCATCTGCCCCCGCCTTGCCTGGGTCGCCTTGGCCATGGCCTGCTGCTGCAGCGCGTCCATACGCGACAGGCGGCCCACCGACTGCTGATCTAGCGCGACGGTTTTCTGCCCGTCTCGGCCCATTTCGTCGTCTTGGTCGATCTGGGCGCGAAGCTTTTCAAGCCCGGTGCGGAACTGCGTTAGACGATTGCTATCCATCACGAGAAATCATCGGCCTCTGGCATTGTGTTTGAACGTAAACCCCTATCTGTAGTAGAACAAACCCGTATTGGAGGGAAGTTCGATGGCAGAAACGCGCACGAAACTGGCCGAGATTGATCCGGTCTGGAGCCGGATCCGGTCTGAGGGCGAGGCTGCGGTGGAGCAGGAGCCGCTGTTGGGCGGGCTTGTGCATGCGGTGGTGCTGCACCACGCGACGCTTGAAAAGGCCTTGGCCTACCGGGTGGCACAAAAACTGGCCTCCAGCGAGATGTCGGAACAGATCATCCGCGAGATCGCCGACCAGGCCTATCTGGACGATCCCGATCTCGGCGCCGCGGCCCGGGCCGACATTGTCGCGGTTGTCGACCGTGATCCGGCGTGCCACCGGTTCATCCAGCCCTTGTTGTATTTCAAGGGCTTTCAGGCGACGCAGGCCTATCGCGTCGGCCATTGGCTTTGGCGGCAAGGCCGCAGGGACATGGCTTATTTCATGCAGATGCGGGTTTCCGAAATTTTCGGCATAGACATCCACCCTGCCGCCAGGATCGGCAAGGGGATCATGATCGACCACGCCCATTCCATCGTCATCGGCGAAACGGCGACCGTGGGCGACAATGTCTCTATGCTGCATTCGGTCACTCTGGGCGGCACCGGCAAAGAAGAACAGCAACGCCACCCGACAATTGGATGCGGCGTGCTGATCGGAGCCGGCGCCAAGGTTCTGGGCGATATTTCCGTCGGCGATTGCAGCCGGATCGCAGCCGGGTCAGTGGTGTTGCAGGACATACCGGCCAAAAAGACTGTCGCCGGAGTGCCGGCCAAGATCGTGGGCGAGGCGGGCTGTTCGCAGCCCTCGATCTCGATGGATCAGTTGATCGGCGTCAAGAACTGACAGACGAAAATCCGATACGATGCGATGCGGCTCCTTCGGGGGCCGTTTTTTGGCTTTAGCCCTCCTGCCCGGCGAGGCGGATGGCGAAACCCCGCCGAATGCGACGATACTGCACGGTCTCGGGCCATTGGCCGAACCCTTTGCCCTGCGCCATACTGGGGCTTGTACCGGGGCGGGTTACCGCACCGGAGGTGCAGCGATCGGGAAGGATTTTGCGATGAAGACCAGGACGATAGTAACAGGTGCGGTGCTGGCGGTGCTGGCGACTGGTGTGCAGGCGGCTGACAAGGCGGCGCTGGCAGCGGAAGGCAAGGCGCTGATCATGGAGTTCGGCGGTGCTTTGAAGGCGGAACTGGTGGCGGCGATGCAAGAGGGCGGGCCGGTGAACGCGATCAGCGTCTGCAATGAGCGTGCGCCAGAGATCGCCGGCGCTATCTCGGGTTCCAGCGCCTGGTCGGTAGGTCGGTCCAGCCACAAGCTGCGCAACCCCGACAACGCTGCGGACGCGTTCACCGCTGCGGCCATAGAGGAATTTCTGGTGCGCCAGGCAGCCGGGGAAAAGGCCGCCGATCTGGCCAAGGTGGCTATCGTCGAGGAGGACGGAGCCCAGGTCTTTCGTATGGTCAAGGCGATCCCGACAGGGGAGGTCTGCCTGAACTGCCATGGCGGCGACAATGTGACCGAGCCGGTGGTGGGCAAGCTGGCCGAGCTTTACCCGGCGGATGCTGCCCGGGGGTTCTCGGCCGGCGAGATGCGCGGTGTCTTCACGCTCTCAAAGGTTCTGGCGGAGTAATCCCCGAACGCGAAAAGCCCCGGCGTCTGGCCGGGGCTCTTTTGTGGCCAGTCAGGCCAGCATGGCGATCGGGCTTTCCAGGTTTTCCTTGATTGCAGTCAGGAATTCGGCCCCCAGCGCGCCGTCGATCACCCGGTGATCGACGCTTAACGTGACGCTCATCACCGTGGCCGCGGTCAGTTCGCCATCTTGCCCCACGACCGGCTTTTTCACGCCCGCGCCGACGGCAAGGATCGACCCGTGCGGCGGGTTGATCACGGCGTCGAAATTCTCGACGCCGAACATGCCGAGGTTAGAGATCGCAAAACTGCCGCCCTGGTACTCATGCGGCGCAAGTTTGCGCTCGCGGGCGCGGGTGGCGAGGTCTTTCATCTCTGCAGAAAGAGCCGACAGCGATTTCAGGTGCGCGTCCTGCAGGACCGGCGTGAAGAGCCCGCCTTCGATAGCCACGGCCACCGCCACATCCGAAGGTTTCAGTTGCAGCATCCGGTCACCGGCCCAGACCGCGTTGGCCGCCGGCACTTGCTGCAACGCCAGCGCGCAGGCCTTGATGATGAAGTCGTTGACCGAGAGCTTGATGCCGCGCTCGGCGAGCTGGGTGTTGAGCTGGCCGCGGAACTTCAAGAGCGCATCCAGGTGGATATCGCGGCGCAGATAGAAATGCGGGATGGTCTGCTTGGCCTCGGAAAGCCGGGCGGCGATGGTCTTGCGCATGCCGTCGAGAGTGATTTCCTCAAACTCGCGGGTCTGGTACATTTTCAGTACGGTGTCGGCCGACATGCCGGTTGGTGCTGCAGCCGCTACCGGGGCAGGGGCAGGGGCCCCGGTCGCAGTCGGGGCGGCGGCGGGCTGGGCCGTGGCGCCCAGGATATCCGCCTTGACGATACGGCCCCGCGGGCCCGAGCCGGAGATCCGGGCCAGATCGAGCCCCTTGTCGGCGGCAATGCGGCGGGCCAGCGGCGAAGCGAACAGACGGCTGCCGTCGGTGGCGGCGGGTGCTGCCGGGGCAGGGCGCTCTGCTGGCATCCCAACGCTCGCATCGCTCGTGGCTTGCGGCGCCGATGAGGGAGCGGTAGCGACCGAAGAGGCCGCGCCCATTTCGTCGGCGCTTTCACCGTCTTCCAGCAGCACCGCGATCAGCGTATTGACCTTGACGCCCTCGCTGCCCTCGGCGACCAGCAGCTTGCCGACGACGCCCTCGTCGACGGCCTCGAACTCCATTGTCGCCTTGTCGGTCTCGATCTCGGCCAGCAGGTCGCCAGAGCTGACCGTATCGCCCTCCTTGACCAGCCATTTCGCCAGCGTGCCCTCTTCCATAGTGGGCGACAATGCGGGCATCAGAATTTCCGTGGGCATGTCAGTGTTCCTTAACAAGCGTAATCAGGTCGAACGGGGCCTTCAGGCGTGCAGACCCGTGTGCGAGTTTTGCGATAGCGGCCTCGATTTTCTCTTTGTTGGCGGCGATCCAGACATAGGCGGTCTGGTGCGAGGGGCGCGAACCGATCACCCGAAAACCCGCAGCCAGACGTTCGGGCACCAATGCGGTGACGCTTTTGCCGTCTACATCGACGACCACCCGGTAGCTTTCGGTAACGATATCGCGGCCCTTGACTTCCATTTTTTGTCCCTAGTTTTCAAGGCGGCCTGTCGGCGCGTCGGTCGGATTTGCAATTTCCGCCATATATACGGCTCGGATTTGCTCTACAGCACCTTCTACAGATGCAGCCTTTCCAGTCGCGGCAAGCGCACTAGCAAAGTGAACTTCCAAGTCGGCTGGGATAATGCCAGCCCAACCTGGCTCTTCGAGTTGCGCCGCATCAATTCGGACGTTGAGCGAATTGTCGTTCTCATAAAAGGCGACGACTAGAGGGTTGTCGACGCGAATGGGCTTCTTTCTTCCAAACATACCAAGTCCTTACCGGTAGGTAACTTGTTTCACGGCGTCGACCACCTCGTCGGTGGTCACCAGCGCCAGCTTTTCCAGGTTCGCCGCATAGGGCATCGGCACGTCCTTGCCGGTGCAGTTGATCACCGGCGCGTCGAGATAGTCGAATGCCTGCTGCATCAGAACCGAACTGATATAACTGCCGACCGATCCCTGCGGCCAGCCTTCCTCTACCGTTACACAGCGGTTGGTCTTCATCACTGAACGGATGATGGCGCCGGTGTCCATCGGGCGCAGCGTGCGCAGGTCGATCACCTCGGCTTCGATGCCGTCTTTGGCAAGCTTTTCAGCCGCTTCCAGCGCATAGCTCATGCCGATGCCAAAGCTGACGATGGTCACGTCCGCGCCTTCGCGCCAGATCCGGGCCTTGCCCAGCGGGATGGTGAAGTCGTCCATCACCGGCACCTCGAAGGACCGCCCGTACATGATCTCGTTTTCCAGACAGATCACCGGGTTGGGGTCGCGGATGGCGCTCTTCAATAGCCCCTTCGCATCAGCCGCCGAGTAAGGCATGATCACCTTCAGCCCCGGCACCTGCATGAACCAGGCGGCATAGTCCTGGCTGTGCTGGGCGCCGACCCGGGCCGCGGCACCATTGGGTCCGCGAAACACCATCGGCGCGCCCATCTGACCGCCCGACATATAAAGCGTCTTGGCGGCAGAGTTGATGATCTGGTCCATCGCCTGCATGGCGAAGTTGAAGGTCATGAACTCGACCACGGGCCTCAGCCCGCCCAACGCCGCCCCCACACCGATACCGGCAAAGCCATGCTCGGTGATCGGGGTGTCGATGACGCGCTTGTCGCCGAACTCGTCCAGCAATCCTTGGGTGACCTTATAGGCGCCCTGGTACTCGGCCACCTCCTCGCCCATAATGAACACCGTCTCGTCGTTGCGCATCTCCTCGGCCATCGCATCGCGCAGCGCCTCGCGCACGGTGGTCGGCTTCATCTCTGTACCCTCTGGCCAGTCCGGCGAAAGATCCACCTCGGGTGCGGCGGGGCCGGGGGTCGGGGCATGGGCAGATGTCGGGGAGGCGGCGAGCTTGCCCTCGAAGCCCTCCAGAGCCGCCGGAACCGCAACGCTGGTCTCGGTCGGCACGGCAGTGGCGCTCATGTCCTCGCCTTCTTCGCCGATCACCGCGATGGGCGTGTTGACCTTGACGCCCTCGGTACCATCGGCCACCAGGATTGCGCCCACCACGCCCTCATCCACGGCCTCGAACTCCATCGTTGCCTTGTCGGTCTCGATCTCGGCGATCACGTCGCCCGAGACCACAGTGTCGCCCTCTTTCACCAGCCATTTCGCCAGTGTGCCTTCCTCCATCGTCGGAGACAGTGCGGGCATAAGAATTTCGGTTGCCATGTCGGTTCGCTCCCCTCAGGCGTAGATATCGGTGAAAAGTTCGTCGAGCGCCGGCTGGGGGCTTTGCTTGGAAAACTCCGCAGCCTCGTTGACCACGGCCTTGATTTCCTTGTCGATCGCCTTCAGATCGTCCTCGGTGGCGTGTTTGCCCGAAAGCAGCAGCTGGCGCACATTCTCGATCGCGTCGCGCTCCTCACGCACCTTCTGCACTTCCTCGCGGGTCCGGTACTTGGCCGGGTCCGACATGGAATGGCCGCGGTAACGGTATGTTTTCACTTCCAGAATATAGGGGCCCTTGCCGGCACGGCAATGCGCGATGGCGGTCTGGCTGGCCGCCTTTACAGCCAGGACATCCATGCCATCGACCGCCTCGCCGGCGATGCCGAACGCCTCGCCGCGGGTGTAGATGTCGGGTGTCGAGGTTGAACGCCGCTGCGCCGTGCCCATGGCATACTGGTTGTTCTCGATCACGAAGATCACCGGCAGATCCCAAAGAGCGGCCATGTTGAATGTCTCATAGACCTGCCCCTGGTTCGCCGCGCCGTCGCCGAAATAGGTGAAGGTGACGCGCTTGTTGACGAGGTATTTGTCGGCGAAGGCCAGCCCGGCCCCCAGCGGCACCTGGGCACCTACGATGCCGTGACCACCGTAAAAGTGTTTCTCGCGGCTGAACATGTGCATTGAGCCGCCCTTGCCCTTGGAATAACCGCCCTCGCGCCCGGTCAATTCAGCCATCACGCCCCTGGGATCCATGCCGCAGGCCAGCATATGGCCGTGGTCGCGGTAGCTGGTTATGCGCTTGTCGCCCTCTTCGGCCGCAGCCTCCAGCCCGACGATCACCGCCTCTTGCCCGATATAAAGGTGACAAAAGCCTCCGATCAGCCCCATGCCGTATAGCTGGCCGGCCTTCTCTTCGAAGCGCCGGATCAGCAGCATCTGGCGGTAGTATTCCAGCAATTCGCCCTTGTCGATATTGGCGGTTGCGGTCGCTTTCTTCGCAGCCATCGGCACGGCCTCCTCCACGATTCTGAAGATAGTTTAGCGTTAAACTACCTCATAGCGCAGGCGAGATG
The DNA here is from genome assembly GCA_024226455.1 of Paracoccaceae bacterium. Classification (GTDB taxonomy): domain Bacteria; phylum Pseudomonadota; class Alphaproteobacteria; order Rhodobacterales; family Rhodobacteraceae; genus JAAELR01. The sequence continues at coordinate 9,473 of JAAELR010000069.1, read as the reverse complement.
GATTTGCGACAAAAATCTGGGAACGACGGGAAAGACCTGCCATGCATGGGGCGAATAGCTTTGCACCGGCGGGCAAACACCCCTCGATTTCGGCATTGTCGGCCGTCTCGCAAAGCGGGTATGATAGCGCTATCGGCAATGATTACAGATGGTTGCACATATGTCCCCATGGGGACGGCGGCGAGGCTATCGTATAACCACCTCGTCGCCCCGAGCCAGGCCCAGCACGTCGCGCGCCTGTTCGTCCAACAGGTCGAGATCGAGATAATCGTCGCTCAGCCGCCGCGTCTTGTTGCGCAGCGCGGCAACTTCGGTAGTCAGCCCGTCTTTCTCATCGCGCAGATCGCGCAGATCGGCCTCGATCTGGATGCGGCGAAACAGGCCAAAATCACCCTGAACGCTGGCAAAGGTGAAGTAGGTTCCCAAGCCAAATACGACCGCAAAGAACATGATCGCGCCGAAGGCCGGGGGGCGTTTTGCTGGGTTCATACTGCTGCCTCGTCTGCCGCCTCTGACGGGCGGTCGCGCGGACCATCGCACAGGCTTTGTGCTTTGAGAATTCCGAAACTGCGGGCAAAGTTCAATCGTTGCACAAGAGTCTCAGGTAGGCCCATGCACGAGACCGCTCCGCAAGGAACGCCGACCACCCCGGCGTCGAAAACCAGCGCGCCCCGCACAGCCCCGATCTCTGGCACGGCGACCTGCCGTTGATGTGGGCTGTGCCGACCGGCCTCGCCTTCGACGTCGAGGACTCCCAGGCCCCTTGCCCTGCCCGCCATCGCCTCGGACGACCCCGAACAGCGCGCCTTTGCCCGCATTCCGGTAGCGCTGGCCAAACCTAACCAACGAGTGCAGGGCAGATACCCGGCGGCAAAGGCAATGCCGAGGAAACGCCCCTGCCGACGCTCTGCCTTGAGCCACCGTTGAACGCGATCTGGGACGGCTCGGGCAACGTCATATGCCGCAATATCCCGCGCCACAATCCGCTACGCCAGAGGTCGCGACGCTGCCCAAATCAGCGCCCGGCGCCGTCTCAGACGGCTATGTCGAAACCCGTGTGGCCGACAATCGCGGCCATGCCACCGGCCTTGGCAAACCCAGATTCCATAGCCACCCGCCCGGGTTCTGATCTTCTTCTCTTGGGCAAATACCTCGGGGGGTCTGGGGGGCTGGCCCCCCAGACGGTCGCCGCCGTCAGGCGCTGAAACCCCTCACCCCGCGACCGATGCCCGATAGATGCTGTCGATGGTCGCCGCCAGAATTGCATCGAACTCGGCATCTGACTGGTCCGCCGACAGGCCTTCGGTCAGCGCCCGGCTGAAGCTGGCGATCACACCGGTGTTCTGCGCCAGCAGGCGGTTGGCCTCCTCACGGGCATAGCCGCCAGACAGCGCCACAACGCGCATTACCCGGGGATGATCGACCAGCGGCTTGTAAAGATTGGCCGTGTTGGGCAAGGTCAGCTTCAGCATCACATCCTGACCCTCGTCCAGCGCATCCAGCTGTTTGGTCAGCTCGGCCAGGAGGATGTCTTCGGCCGCGGATTTGTCGGCTATCGATATCGTCACCTCAGGCTCGATGATCGGTACCAGCCCGTGGCTCAGGATCTGCTTGCCGACTTCAAACTGCTGCGCCACGTTCGCCGCGATACCCACCGGGTTCGCCGCATCGATCACCGAACGCATCTTGGTGCCGAAAATGCCTTTGGCCACGGCCCGCTCCAGCAGCGCGTCCAGGCCCTCATTGGGTTTCATCAGCTTGACGCCGTCGGTGCTGTCCGCCAGCCCCTTGTCCACCTTCAGGAACGGAACCACGCCACGTTCTTCCCAAAGATACTGCGCCGAGGACTTGCCCACGATGTCACGGTCCATGGTCATTTCAAACAGGATCGCACCCACCACCTTTTCACCGGTAAAACCCGGAGACCGGGCAATGCGAGAGCGCATGCCGTGGATCAGGTCGAACATCTCTGTATCGTTCGAGTAGGCATCCTCGCCGATGCCATAGAGCCCCAGCGCCTTGGGGGTCGAACCGCCGCTCTGGTCGAGGGCGGCAACGAATCCGGCGCCTGAGCGCATCTGGTCTGCCTGTTTCTGGTCGGTCATTATTCTCTCCACTGCAAAGCTGTCCGGCACCCTCTACGCGCTTCGGCGGGGAAGGCCAATATTGATGGCGCTAACGAAGCCCGTTAGCGCCCCTTTTTGACAACAGGGATGTGACCTTAGTTTCTCTTGCCTTTGCGGCCGGTGTTTTCCGTGCCGGCGGGCTCGACCGGTTCGACAGGCTGCGCCGGTTCCACCTCGACCGGTGCCGGTGCTTCGGCCCCGGTCAGGACGGCGGGCAGGTTCCTGTCCAGCCACTGCTCCATGGCGTTCTTGCTCGCCTCGTCCTCATATCCGGCCCAGGCCGCGATCGCGGCCTCCCCGCCGAGGCGCACGCGCTCGTCGATCTCGCCCAGGATATCGGCGCCTTCGGGGTCACCCGCGGCGCTGGCCAGCATCGCCCACGTTGCCGCGAAAGGATAAGAGCGCGCCATGCCACGACCCGAGAGCCGCATCGCCGCCTGTTCACGGATCGTGGTCAGCGAATTCATCGCGCCGTCCTGATCCGACATGTCGTCGCTCATCTCCATTTGCAGATCAAGCACCCGGCCGAAAGGCAGCCGGCGTTCCAGCCGGTCGAGCCGTGCCGTGGCCCCGGCCTCGCCCGACGCCCCGGCAAGCAGCCCCCAGCGATAGGCCTCTTCGGCATCGCGGCTTTCCATGGCGGCACTCAGCAGCAGTGCTGCGCCACCGTCGCCGGAATGCGCCAGCTGGCCCAATATCTCCAGACCCTTGGCAATGTTGCGCGGCGCCCGGTGGCCGGTAACCAGCGCCTCGCCTATTTCGCGCAGCTGATCCTGGGTCAGGCTACCGTCGCCGGTCATTGCGGTACGCAGTTCAGGTAGCGGGATCATGTCGGTCGCGCGAGCCGGCAGCAGCGCCAGCATCGGCTGGAACGTGTCGAAGACCACGCGCAGATCGTCCTCCATCGCGGGAAAATCGAGGAATACGTCGCCATCAATGTTGGTTTCCAGCACCAGAGTCTCGGGCCGGGCCAGGAATTGCGGCCAGAACTCGGCCACCGAGCGGGCAAAGGCACGCTGGCTGTCGGAAAGCCCCGCGTCGCCGGGGTTTTCGCCCATCAGGCCGTCGCCGATCATGCCCTCCATGAAGAGCCCGGCGCCATCGCCGGTCATCGGCGGTGGCAGCAGGTCTTTCCCCGCCTCCCAGAGCCCGTGATTTTCCAGCGCCAACGCGGCGCTGGACAGGAATATCACCGGTTCTGGTTCTTCCATGTCCTGGCGCCCGTCCATCCAGATATAGGCGAATTCGGCCGTAAGGTCGGCGACCGCGACATCGGTGATGTCGGCATAGACGCGCATGACAGCGTCCGAGGAGGGCACGCCATAGTCGATATCCATGGTCAGGCGCGGCATCTCAATCTCGCTGATCCCGATCATACCGAGTGCCTCGCGCGGTTCGTCGGGCAGGCAACTGGTGGGGAAGGCGGTGTTTAGAAGCTGTGCCTTGATTCGGATCCGGTTGGGCTGGTCCAGTGCGCCCGAGCGGAGCACAAGTCGACCGATATCCACCTGGCAGGTGCCGTCGAGATCCCATTCCGGCAGCGGCCAGGCGACGATATCGGTTATGGTTATACCACCAGAGCCGAGATCCACCGCCATGTCGGAATACTTCAGGTCAAGCTGGGTCCGCAGCGCCATGACCCCGGATTGCAAAATCCGCTGGGTCAGGATTTCGAACGAGAAGAAGTCGAGCAGCGTAGGGCGGTCCTGCGCGGCAGCAAGACCGGGCAGGGCGGCGGCGAAGATAGCGGGGGCAAGATAGCGGCGCATCGGAAATATCCTTCTGACAGCAGAGACTGCCCGATCAGACGACGAAAACCCGGCTAAATCAAGACTCCAATATCGCGACCCCGGGTAATGTTTTCCCTTCCATCCATTCCAGAAACGCCCCCCCGGCGGTGGAGATATAGCTGAACGCCTCTGCAGCACCTGCCTGATTCAGAGCGGCCACCGTGTCGCCACCACCCGCCACAGAGACCAGCCTGCCGGCCCGGGTCAGCTCTGCCGCCCTTGCGGCGGCGGCGTTGGTCGCGGCGTCGAAGGGGGCGATCTCGAAGGCGCCAAGCGGACCGTTCCAGATCAACGTGCGGCAATTCGCCATGGTGTCGGCGATCTGCGCCACCGTTTCGGGGCCGACGTCGAGGATCATCGCATCCGCTGGACATGCTTCACTGAGGAGCGTCTCGTTCGCCGCCCCGGCGGCGAATTCGCGAGCGATCACGACATCGGTCGGCAGGATTATGTTGCAGCCTGCCTCGCGGGCTATGGTCATGATTTCTTGTGCGGTATCGGCCATCTCATGCTCTGCCAGCGACTTGCCCACGTCGATGCCCTGGGCGGCGAGGAAAGTGTTTGCCATGCCGCCGCCGATCACCAGATGGTCGACCCTGCTCACCAGATTTCCCAGCAGTTCCAGCTTGGTCGACACCTTGGCGCCGCCGACCACCGCCATCACCGGGCGCTCGGGCTTGCCCAGTGCCGCCTCAAGCGCCATCAGTTCGGCCTGCATCAGCCGACCAGCGCACGAGGGCAGCAGCCGTGCGATGCCCTCGGTCGAGGCATGCGCCCGGTGCGATGTTGAAAAGGCATCGCTGCAATAGACCTCGCCCAAGGCCGCCAGAGCGGCGGCAAATTGCGGATCATTGGCGGTTTCCCCGGCGTGAAAGCGGGTGTTTTCCAACAGCACCACCTCGCCCTCGGTCATGGCGGCCACGGCGGTCTTTGCCGGGGCTCCGATGCAATCGGCAGCAAATTCGACTGGCATACCAAAGGCCGCCTCGAGCGCCGGGCGCACCACCTGCAGCGACATTTCGGGGTTCGGCTGGCCCTTGGGGCGGCCGAAATGCGCCATCAGAACCGGCATGCCGCCGCGCGACAGGATGTCCTTGACGGTGGGCACGATGCGCTTGATGCGGGTGGTGTCGGTAACCTCGCCAGCCTCGACCGGCACGTTGATATCGACACGGGTAAGCACATGCTTGCCCGCAAGGTCCATGTCGTCGAGTGTTTTCCAGCCCATCCTGCGCCTCCGTTTAACTTTGCCGGGGTTCGACGCGATTTTCGGGTTTGGGTCAACGCGGCGGATTGACCGGACGGGCCGCTCATGGCGCGTTTCGCGACGCTCCTGACTGGCGCTTCGGCAGCGAGGAGGGCCCGCCAGGGGCCGATGAGCGCTTGCAGATCGGCGGCGAGACCCTATTTTGCCGCTCAACGTCAATCCAAGGAGGCCCCGATGGCCGATATCAAAGATCCCGAAAACACGATCCTCGTCGAACTGAAGGACGGCTCCGTCACTATCGAGCTGCTGGCCGACATCGCGCCCGAGCATTGCGCCCGGGTCAAGGAACTGGCCCGCGAGGGCGCATATGACAATGTGGTGTTCCACAGGGTGATCGACGGTTTCATGGCCCAGACCGGCGATGTCGAGCACGGCAACGCCGAGACTGGCAACATCCGCCGCGCCGGTACCGGCGGGTCTGCCAAGCCGGATCTGCCGGCCGAGTTCTCGAAGATCCCGCATGACCGCGGCACCTTGGGAGCGGCCCGCTCGCAGAGCCCCAATTCGGCCAATTCGCAGTTCTTCATCAACTTCAGCGACAACCATTTCCTCAACGGGCAATACACCGTCTATGGCCGGGTGACCTCGGGCATGGACCATGTCGATGCCATCCAGCGCGGCGAGCCGCCGGTAGACCCCGACCGGATGATCAGCATGAAGGTGGCAGCGGATGTCGAGAAATAACCTCGTCGCGTTTGCGATCTTCGCCGCCGGCGTGGCGTTGATCGCGGTCTATTACTATTCGACATTGCCAGATCCTGCGCCCGAAGCGGTCATGCAGGAAACGGCACCCGAGCAGGCGGAGCTCGAGGAAACCGCAATCGCGCCGACAGGGGGCGACGCACCTGGCCCCTATCTGGCGATCGAGATCGATGGCGAGGCGAAGGGAACGATCACCATCGACCTTTTCGAGCAAAGCGCACCGGGCCACGCGGCGCAGATCATGGCTCTGGCCAGGGAAGGCAAGTATGACGGCGTAGCGTTTCACCGGGTCATCCAGGGTTTCATGGCGCAGACCGGCGATGTCGAGTTCGGCCGCGTCGGCGGCGACATGCGGCGGGCGGGCACTGGGGCGTCCAGGCGTCCTGATCTGGTGGCCGAGTTCTCCGACATCCCCTTTGAGCGCGGGATCGTCGGCATGGCCCGGGCCGGTGACCCAAATTGCGCCGGTGCTCCGAATTGTGTCGAGCGCCCCCAGTTTCTTAACTCTGCCAACAGCCAGTTTTTCATCATGTTAAAGCCTGGGAGTTTCCTGAATGGCAAGTATACGGCGGTGGGCAAGGTGACCGGGGGGCTGGAGGTGCTCGACGCGATCAAGCTCGGCACGGGGCAGAACGGGGCGGTGATCGGGGCGCCGGACGTGATGGTGAAAGTGACCGTCACCGAGTGACAGGCCGTCAAACTCGCGTGAGGGGGGCTATGCGTGCGGGGTTTCCTCTGACACCTTGTCAGGGATCCTGGAGGGAACCCCATGCGTGTGAAACATGTTTTTGCGGCGGCGGCGATTTCACTGACGCTTGCCACGTCGTCATTGGCCAGTCCCGAATTCTGGAAACATGAATGGCCCGACACGGATTTTGAAAACACATCCGTGGCAAGCTGGACCGAGATCCTGTCGGGCGGTCCGCCCAAGGACGGCATCCCGGCGCTCAGCGATCCGCAGTTCATCCGCGTCGAGGACGAAGAGAAGATCGAGGACCGCGAACCGGTAATCGCCGTCGAGATCGAGGGGCAGGAGCCGCGAGCCTATCCGATCCGCTATCTGACTTGGCACGAGATCGTCAATGACGTGATCGGCGAGGTGCCGGTGGCCGTCACCTTCTGCCCCTTGTGCAATTCCGGCATCACCTTCGACCGCCGGGTCGGGGGCCTTGTGCTGAGCTTCGGCGTTTCGGGCAAGCTGCGCAACTCGGACATGGTGATGTATGACCTCGAGACCGAAAGCTGGTGGCAGCAGGCCATAGGCGAGGGGATCGTCGGCGAAATGAACGGGGTCGAACTGACCCAGCTGCCGACCTGGATGGAAAGCTGGGCTGAATACAAGGCCCGCAACCCCCAAGGGCTGGTGATGGCCCAGCCGCCCTGGCCACGCACCTATGGCCGCAACCCGTATGTCAACTATGACAGTTCGCGCCGCCCGTTCCTTTTCAATGGCGAGATGCCGCCGCACGGCGTCCCGGCGCTGGCCCGAGTGGTGCGTGTCGGCAACCGTGCCTGGCCTGTGTCGCGTCTGGCGGATGTGGGCGAGATCACCGAGGCAGGCGTAACCATCAACTGGACCAGCGGCCAGGCTTCGGCGCTCGATTCGGCTCGGATCGGGGCGGGCAAGGATGTGGGTACGATACGGGTCAGAAAGAACGGCCGTGACGTGGCTCACGACGTGATGTTCGCGTTTGCCTTCCATGCCTTCTATCCAAGTGGCGAATGGATGCTGAAATAGCGCGCCCGGGGTGACGCCCGTCCTTTACGGCGCTATTGCCGTCGGCAGTATGATGGGAAGGGGCGGCATGACGGAGGAACAGCAAGTGAATTCACGGCTGGAAGAGCTGCGCAACATGACCCCGCAGCAAAGGTCCGGGGCCGTCTGCCGGGCCGCTGGCCTGCCAGAGCGCGCATTGCAGGCGCTGACCGATGCGCCCGCGCTACCGATCAACACCGCCAACGGCATGATCGAGAACGTGATCGGTACATTCGAGCTGCCGCTGGGCGTTGCCACGAATTTCACCGTCAACGGGCGCGACTATCTGGTGCCGATGGCGGTAGAGGAACCCTCGGTCGTCGCGGCGGCGTCTTTCATGGCTCGGATTGCGCGTGCAAACGGCGGGTTTCACACGCACAGCACCGATCCGGTGATGCGCGGCCAGATCCAGGTCTTGCGAGTGCCTGATCCGCATGGCGGGCGCCAGCGGCTGCTTGAGGCGCGTGACCGGATCGTCGCTGCGTCCAACCAATGCGACCGGGTGCTGGTTGGGTTGGGCGGCGGCTGCACCGACATCGAAGTGCATCTTTTCAAGAACACCGCAGCGGGGCCGATGCTGGTGCTGCACTTGCTGGTCGATGTGCGCGACGCCATGGGGGCGAACGCGGTTAATACCATGGCCGAGGCGGTCGCGCCGCTTGTGGAAAGCATTGCCGGCGGCGAGGTGCGTCTGCGCATCCTTTCGAATCTGGCCGATCGGAGGCTGGTTTCAGCGCGGGTGGAACTGGCGCCAGAGACCCTTGGCACAGGCGACCGGGAAGGCGCCGAGGTAGCGCAGGGTATCGTCGAGGCCTGCGCGCTGGCGGAGGTCGATCCCTATCGTGCCGCGACCCACAACAAAGGCATCATGAACGGTATCGACCCGGTGGTTGTGGCCACCGGCAACGACTGGCGCGCCATCGAAGCGGGCGCGCACGCCTATGCGGCGCGCTCGGGGCGTTATACCACGCTGACCCGCTGGGAGATCGGCGCAGGCGGCGGTTTGACCGGCAGCATTGAATTGCCGATGGCGTTGGGGTTGGTCGGGGGCGCGACGCGAACCCATCCTGCGGCCCAGGCCGCGCTGCGACTGATGCAGGTGGAAACCGCGTCGGAACTGGGGGAGGTGGTGGCCGCAGTGGGGTTGGCGCAGAACATGGCCGCGCTGCGGGCGCTGGCCACCGAAGGCATCCAGCGCGGCCACATGGCGCTGCACGCGCGCAATCTGGCAATCGCGGCGGGGGCGGTGGGGGACCAGATCGAACAGATCGCCCGGACCATGGCCGAGACCGGCGAGGTGACCGCTGATCGGGCGCGGGCGCTGCTGGAGGCGGGGCCGGGCTAAGCTGGTCGCGGCGGGCTGCTCATCAAGCCCTGACGGGCTTTCCTCGCAGCGAAATGGGCCGGAAACCCTAGATTTGCTCGGTGCGCCGGGATCGGTCGGCGTTTGGCTATAACGAGAATGGGAAATCAAAGGCAGACCCATGGCATCTGTTCGGGTCGCTATTGCCCCGGACTTGATTGTGCCGACCACGGACTTTTGCCGGCCCTGCGCTGGCCGAGTTGGAGAACTGGTTTGGTTGTACGCACGCGAATTGGAAGGGTAAGCATCAAGGGAATCTCCTATGTTTTGGGGTGATCTGATCTGGGAGGATTTCGCGAAGCTGGGGAGTTGAAGGAAGATGGGTGAAAGCGCGATGTGCTACCCGGCTGTGCACTGTGCCCGAATAAAGTCGTCGATGTCGCGAAACTCGCCCCTCGCGATACTATAAACCCGGATAACCCATATGGATAGCGGTTTCGCGCGGCCTTTCGATGTGATATCGGTTACT
>JAAELR010000068.1 GCA_024226455.1 Paracoccaceae bacterium | reverse complement strand
CTTCCCCAAACAATGGGGCTCCATCAAAGCCCATTGTTCGTCACTGATCATGAATCGATCACTCAGCATTCAAGCCTCCCTTTTGGAAGCTTGAATCAGATATCAGCCAAAAGGGGAACCCTGAATATCAACAGGCCCTAGTGGCCGGCGATCATCTCGGACTGGCGCACGATGACCTCTGCCTGCTTGATCGACGCGATGTCCACAAGGCGTCCCTTGTAGACGGTCGCCCCGGCGCCGCTGGCCTTGGCCTCTTCCATCGCCGCCAGGATCTCGCGGGCCTCGGTGACCTGGGCATGGCTGGGTGTGAAGACCTCGTTGGCCAGCGTCACCTGTTTGGGGTGGATCGCCCATTTGCCGACCATGCCCAGCGTCGCCGAGCGGCGCGCCTGGGCGACAAAGCCGTCATCATCGGAAAAGTCGCCAAACGGCCCGTCGACGGGCAGCACCCCATGGGTGCGGCAGGCCGCAACGATGGCCGCCTGGGCCCAGTGCCAGGGGTCGGACCAGTGTTTCCGGCCTTCGTGGGCCATATAGTAATTCTCTTGCGTGCCGCCGATGCCGGTGGTCTGCATCCCCATGGAGGCGGCAAAATCGGCCGCTCCCAGCGACATGGCCTGCAGCCGCGGGCTGGAGGCGGCTATGTCTTCGACATGGGCGATGCCGGCGGCGCTTTCGATGATGACCTCGAAGGCGATGGGTTTGGTCCGGCCCATGGCCGCCTCTACGGCACTGACCAGCGCGTCGACCGCATAGACATCCGCCGCACAACCGACCTTGGGGATCATGATCTGGTCGATCCGGTCAGAGGCGTTTTCCAGCAGATCGACCACGTCGCGATACCACCAGGGCGTGTCGAGTCCGTTGATGCGCACGCTGAGGAACTTGGCGCCCCAGTCCACGTCGCCGATCGCCTGGGTGACGTTCTGGCGCGCCTGTGCCTTGTCATCGGGCGCTACGCTGTCCTCCAGATCGAGATTGATCACATCCGCGGCACTGGCGGCCATCTTCTGAAAAATCGCCGGGCGCGACCCGGGGCCGAAGAGCTGGCAGCGGTTCGGGCGTGCGGGGGCGGCGGGCTGGATGCGGAAGGACATGGGGGCCTCGGGCAAGTTTGTTTCGAAATTCTCGCCTTGGGGGCGTAGATTATTGCGTGGATTGCCGCAAGTGCATTTTGCACCCGCAGCACTGGAGGCGGCGGTCGATTTCGGTTCCGGGGCGCGGATAGAATACGCCCCGGGCACATGCCGCGGGTGGAAGAAATTCGGCATACAGGCAGGGCTGCGCGGAATTCTTCGATGAAACCTGTCGCAGGCCCTGAGAATTGGTATGACTTCGCAATAAGGGCGATGAATACTCCCGTGGGTTTTGCGGGGGAGAATCGCGCCATGATCAAGACACCTTATCTGTTGTTCCTGGGCGATGCGCCCGATCAGCTATCCGGCAAGGTGGCGCAGGGCATCAAGGACTGGCGCCCTGACCACGCGGTGGGCCAGTACCGGATGGAAGGCTGCAAGGCTGATCTGGGCCTGACCGACATGTCGCTGGTCGAAGCCCGCGAGGCGGGGGCCAGAACCCTGGTTATCGGCGTGGCCAATCGTGGCGGCTTTATCAGCCCGGAGTGGAAAAAGGTGCTGGTGATGGCGCTGGAGGAGGGGTTCGACCTTGCCTCTGGCCTGCACAACCTTTTGCGCGACGAGCCCGACCTGGTGGCGGTGGCTGAGGCCTGCGGGCGCGAACTGCACGACGTGCGGGTGCCAGAGGTCGACTATCCCATTGCCAACGGCGTCAAGCGGCGCGGCAAGCGTTGCCTGCCGGTCGGTACCGATTGCTCGGTCGGCAAGATGTACACCGCGCTGGCGATGGACCGGTCGATGAAGGCCAAGGGCATGAAGGCGACGTTCCGCGCCACCGGCCAGACCGGTATTCTGATCACCGGCGACGGGGTGCCGCTGGACGCGGTGATCGCCGATTTCATGGCCGGGTCCATCGAATGGCTGACGCCGGACAATGACGAAGACCACTGGGACCTGATCGAGGGGCAGGGGTCGTTGTTTCACATAAGCTATTCGGGCGTGACCATGGCATTGGTGCATGGCGGACAGCCCGATGCGCTGATCCTGTGCCACGAGCCGGTGCGGCAGCACATGCGCGGGCTGCCGGGCTATGATCTGCCCACGCTGGAGGCTCTGCGCGACACGGCGCTGCCGCTGGCCCGGGTCGGCAACCCCGATTGCCAGGTGGTGGGGATATCCATCAACACCGCCGCCATGGGCGAGGAAGAGGCGCTGGCCTATCTGGCCGGGGTCGAGGCCCGTCTGGGGCTGCCGGCGGTCGATCCGTTCCGGCAGGGGGCCGACCGGCTGGCGGATGCACTGGCGGCGCTGTAGGGCTTTCGCCGCCTGACGGCGCGCGACCGGCCGGGGGGCTCTGTCCCCCGGGACCCCCCGGCCCGGAAATGTAACCAGCAAGAAGGATTATGGCCCATGGAAATGACTGTCGCGCAGGATGTGTTCGATCTGGCTCAGGTATTCCGGATCAGCCGGGGGGCACGGACCGAAGCGCAGGTGCTGACGGTGCGGGTCAGCGAGGGCGGCGCGGTGGGCTGGGGCGAATGCGTTCCTTACGCGCGCTATGGCGAGACGCTGGCCTTGGTGGCCGGTGAGATCGAAGGGTTGGGGCCGGTGGACCGGGTATCGCTGCAGGAGGCGCTGCCGGCTGGCGCCGCCCGCAACGCGGTGGATTGTGCGCTGTGGGATCTGCAGGCCAAGCAGGCGGGCAGGCGGGTCTGGCAACTGGCCGGGCTGGCGCGGCCCGGGCCCGAGGTTACCGCCTACACGCTATCGCTGGATACCCCCGCGAAGATGCGCGCCCAGGCAGCGACCAACGGGTACCGGCCTTTGCTGAAGACCAAGCTTGGCGGCGGCGAGGAGGATGTGGCCCGCATCGAAGCGGTGCGGGCCGGCGCGCCGGATGCGCGGATCATCGTCGATGCCAATGAGGGCTGGACGGCGGATCTGTACAAGGCGCTGGCGCCGGTGCTGCTGCGGCTGGGGGTCGAGATGGTAGAGCAGCCCCTGCCTGCCGGTCAGGACGATGCCTTGCTGGAGCTGGAGCGGGTGCTGCCGGTCTGTGCCGACGAAAGCTGCCATGACCGGGCGTCGCTGGCCGGGCTGAAGGGCAGGTATGACCTGGTCAACATCAAGCTCGACAAGACCGGCGGGTTGACCGAGGCGCTGGCCTTGCGCGATGCGGCAGTGGCCGAGGGCTTCGGGATAATGGTGGGCTGCATGGTGGGTTCGTCTCTGGCCATGGCGCCGGCGGTGCTGGTGGCGCAAGGCGCGGCGGTGGTTGATCTGGACGGTCCGCTGCTGCTGGCCGAGGACCGCGATGTGGCGCTGGTCTATGACGGGGCAGGGGTGCATCCGCCGGAGGCGGCGCTTTGGGGCTAGGGTAGACGGATCCAGGCGGATTGGTCGTGACGGACAGTTGCGCAACCTGAACCGGGCGCAGTGCCCCGGCTGGCAAAGCCTGATGACGCCGCAAAGCCCGACCGACCGGATGCTGCAAAACGCCCGAACGTGCCATCCGCCGCGACGGTGAGCACCGATATCGCAACCGATGCGCTTTGTGTCACGGTGTTGCCGCCGCCCTGCCGGATCAGATCTTGGTGAAGTCTCCATGGCGCCCCGCGCCGTCGCGGAACCGGCCCGCTCCGGCTGTGCCTTCCTTGCGGATCGCGTCCAGACCGTTTGCCCATTCGACCCGCAATCCGTCGCGCACCGTCATGCCTCGGGTCTCTATGATGGTGCGGCGGTCGGCACGCACGGCTTCTTGCGGGAACCGCGCGATTTCACCAGCCAGGGCTTCAGCCGAAGCCCGCGCCTCGCCATGCGGCGCCAGTCTTTCGGCCAGCCCGATGCGATAGCACTCTGCCGCTTCGACCTTGCGCCCGGTCATGGCGATCTCAAGCGCCTTGCCCTGGCCAACCAGCCTGGGCAGGCGAACCGCCCCGCCATCCATCAGCGGAATTCCCCAACGGCGGCAGTACACGCCGAGATAGGCGGTTTCGGCCATGACCCGCACGTCACACCAGAGCGCAAGCTCCATTCCCCCGGCAACGGCGGCGCCTTCGATGGCGCCGACCACCGGTTTGCTCAGCTCCATCCGCGACGGCCCCAGCGCGCCGGGGCCCGCAGGGGCAGAGCCGATGGGGAAGGCGTGCGCATCGAAATAGGCGTCGCGCTTTGCCGGATCCGAAAGCGAGGCGGCAAGTTTCAGATCCCACCCGGCACAGAAGTTCCCGCCCTTGCCCCAGAAAACCGCCACCTTGGCCGGGCCTGCCTCGAAGGCCTGAAACGCATCCACCAGGGCGTGGGCGTGCGTGGTATCCACAGAGTTTCGAGCCTCAGGGCGGTTGTGGACGATGGTCCAGACATCCCCGTTCTTTTCGATTTCGACGGTCACAGCCCATCTCCTGTCCTGCCGCACTCACATCCCGGGCAGCTGTTTTGCGGTTGCGATATCAGCGTGAGCTATCCTGGCATGTGTTCGCAAACCTATACCTGAGGAAACCGGATATCCACGCAAACCGGGGCGTGGGGGTTCCAGACCGCGCTCAGAGATTGGTGCCCTTCTCGGTGTGCCATTTCCTGATCAACTGTCCGCCCAGAGACATCATGTGCACCTGATCGGGGCCATCTGCCAGCCGGATCTGGCGGGCGTAGTTGAACAGCTCTGCCAGCGGAAGATCCTCTGTCAGACCCAGGCCGCCGTGGATCTGCATGGCGCGGTCGATCACCGTCTGGGCCATCAGGGGTGCCACGATCTTGATCGCCGAAATCAGATCTCGGGCTTGCTTGTTGCCGTATTTGTCCATCTTGGCCGCCGCCTTGAGCGTCAGCAGCCGGGCCTGCTCGATCTCGCACCAGGACCTGGCGATATCCTCGCGGATCGACTGGTGCTTGGACAGCTTGCGCCCGAAGGTCATGCGTTTTTCGACCCGGTCCAGCATCAGATCCAGCGCCCGCTGGGCGCCACCGATGAGTCGCATGCAATGGTGGATACGTCCCGGTCCCAGCCGCCCCTGGGCGATCTCGAAGCCGCGGCCTTCGCCCAGCAGCATGTTGCCGGCCGGAACCCGTACATTGTCGAAGGCAATCTCGGGCTCGCCCAGGGGGGCGTCGTCATAACCCAGCGTCTTGACGTGGCGCACGATCCGCACGCCGGGTGTATTGCGGGGCACAAGGATCATGGATTGCTGGCGATGCCGGTCGGGGTTGCCGGGGTTGGTCTTGCCCATCACGATCAGAATCTCGCAAATGTCACGCATTGCGCCGGTGGTGAACCATTTGCGCCCGTTGATGACATACTCGTCACCTTCACGCTTTATCGAGCACTCGATGTTGGTGGCGTCGGACGAGGCGACATCAGGTTCGGTCATGCCGAAACCCGAGCGGATTTCGGCATTCAAAAGGGGCCTCAGCCAGCGGTTCTTCTGCGCCTCTGTGCCGTAGAGATAGAGCGTCTCCATGTTTCCGGTGTCGGGCGCGCTGCAGTTGAAAACCTCGGCCGACCACCAGACCCGGCCCATGATTTCAGCCAGGGGCGCATATTCCAGGTTGGACAGCCCCGCCCCCAATTCCGGATCCGGCAGGAACAGGTTCCATAACCCCTCGGCGCGTGCCTTGGCCTGCAGCTCGCGCATCAGGGGCGGCGTGGTCCACCTGTTTGGGGCATTGTCGAGATAGGCGGCATAGTCGCGTTCAACGGGCAGAACATGTTCTTTCACGAACGCCTCGAGATGCGCGCAAAGTTCGGCAACTTTCGTGGTTGGTTCAAAGTCCAATGCTCGTCTCCCTTGATGTGTCGCAACCGACTGTAGGGCGTTCACTCACCGTTTGTCGATTTGCGCCGCGTCGCTAAATCCTCTTGCGATTATCGCCAGCCCGGCTTGCTTTGCTTGCGCGGGTGCCGATGCTTCGGTGCCGGCCCGTAGTCGCTGAACGGCGCATCGCGCATCGCAACAGCGCGCGGGTTCGAAGCGTTGGTTCATGCCGCTCCGGGGCACTGGCCCTAACTCGCCCCGCGCTAGCCGCGCCCGGCGATCTGGGTCAGGAAGACGCCCGCCATCATCACCGCGATGCCCAGGCTGCGGACTGGTGTCAGTGGCGACAGGCGCGCGCCGAAGAGGCCGAAATGGTCGATCAGCGCGGCCGAGAGCAGTTGGCCGATCAGCACGAAGAATACCGCGTTGCCAACCCCGAATGTGGGTGCGATCCAGGTGATCGTCAGCACGTAGAACGCCACCAGGCAGCCTGCGAGAAACAGGTGCGGCGGCGCGCCCTCGGCACCCCTCAGCGACCCGCCGGTGACAATCAGCGTAACCGCGGTGGTCAGCAGGGCCACAAGGAACAGGATCAGACCGGCGGCCACGGGCGAGCCCATACGCACCCCGAGTGCGGCGTTCAGCGCCGCCAGAACCGGGATACCCACGCCCGCGGCTAGCATGATCAGCGCGGATGCGGGGGCCGTTGTCATGGGAAGATCCTGTCTTTTCGTGCCGACGCGATGTTGCGCCAGCCTCCGGGCGGCGCTAGGCAGGCTGCGCAGGCCGCCAATTCCAGGAGATAAGAATGAACCGCACAGTCTATGTCAACGGAGAATACCTGCCCGAGGATCAGGCCCGGGTCTCGGTCTTCGACCGCGGGTTCCTGTTTGCCGACGGGGTTTACGAGGTGACAAGCGTGCTGGGCGGCAAGCTGATCGATTTCGAGGGCCACTCGGCCCGGCTGACGCGGTCGCTGGGTGAGCTGGACATGGTCTCGCCGGTCAGCCATGAGGATCTGCTGCAGATCCACCGCGAACTGGTGACCCGCAACGAGATCACCGACGGGCTGGTCTATCTGCAGATCACCCGGGGAGCTGCCGCCGACCGGGATTTCGTGTTTCCCGACCCCGACCAGGTGCCCTCGACCCTCGTGCTTTTCACCCAGTCCAAGCCGGGGCTGGCCGACAGCCCGCAGGCCAGGGTGGGCATCAAAGTGATATCCATCCCTGACGTGCGTTGGGGTCGCCGCGACATCAAGACGGTGCAGCTGCTTTATCCGTCGATGGGCAAGATGGCCGCCAAGAAGGAAGGCTGCGACGATGCCTGGCTGGTCGAGGACGGTGAGGTGACCGAGGGCACGTCCAACAACGCCTATATCGTCAAGGGCGGCAAGATCGTCACAAGGCACCTTTCCAACGACATCCTGCACGGCATCACCCGCGCCGCGGTGCTGCGTTTTGCCCGCGAGGCGCAGATGGAGGTCGAAGAGCGCGCCTTTACCATCGCCGAGGCACAGGGCGCCGACGAGGCCTTCGTTACCTCTGCCTCGACCTTCGTGATGCCGGTGGTGGAAATCGACGGTGTGAAGCTGGGCGGTGGTACGCCGGGCCCGGTGGCCTTGCGGCTGCGCGAGATCTACCTGGAGGAAAGCCGCAAGTCGGCGGTGTAGGGCGGCGGCGCCACCCGCCGAGGTCCGATTTGGGTGCACGTTTCGGCGTTGGTGCCGCCCCCATGTGGCCGACAATCCCCACCACGATGAACCCGGAGTTCTGCCCCGGCGCCGTTGCGCAGGCTGCACGCGCGCATCTGCGGCAAACAGAAAACGGCTCGCCGGGTTCCACGGTCAAGATGCTGGCGGATTCAACAGAGGCCGTGCCCTGCTCTGGCCGCACGGGGTTCGGTCGGTTAGGGTCGGGCAGGACAGGACGGGCGGGGTGGATATGCGGACGATAATGTGCTTTGGCGACAGCAACACCCACGGCACGCGGGCCATGCGGCATATGTCCGACAGGCGCAGGTTCGAGCCCTCCGACCGCTGGCCCGACGCGATGGCGTCGCGTCTCGGTGTCGGCTGGCAGGTGCTTGCCGAGGGTCATCCCGGGCGCAACGCGGTGTTCGACGATCCGATTGAGGGCGAACACAAGAACGGCTTGCGCGTCCTTCCCGCACTGCTCGAATCGCATCGGCCGCTGGATCTGGTGATCGTCATGCTGGGGACCAATGACCTGAAGACCCGATTCTCGGTTCCGGCCAGCGACATCGCCATCGGGCTGGAGCGGCTGGTAGCGGCGATCCGGGGCTCTGACGCCGGACCCGACAGGGCGCCCCCCGGGGTCCTGCTGGCCGCCCCGGTGCCGATCGCAGAGACAGGGTTTCTGGGAGACATGTTTGCGGGCGGGGCCGCCAAATCACGCGCCCTTGCGCCACTATTGACCGATGTGGCCGAGCGCCAGGGCGCGGAGTTCGTCGATCTGGGCGCGGTGGCAGAGGTGGATATGACTGACGGCATCCACCTGAGCGCCGCGGCTCAGGGGGCAATCGCCCAGACCATGGCGCGGCAGGTGCGGGCCATGTTCGCCTAGCCGGTGGTTCTGCGCCCGACAGACAGGGTCGACAGGCAAACCCCGATCTGCCACCCTTGCCCTGGGTGCCATGCAACAAAGAGGGTGATTGCAATGAACAAGCGGATCAGCGGCGTGTCTGCCGCCCTTCTGGGCGCGGTTCTGGCGCTGCCGGCGGCGGCGGATTACGTGACCGGGCTGGATGCTACGGGCGACGGGTTCCTTGCCTTGCGCAGCGGCCCGGGGACCGGGTTCCAGATGATGTCGAAAATGCCCCCCAACACCGTTCTGTCGGTGGTCGAGCGGCACAGCAACTGGCGCCGGGTAGAGCTGCAGGACGGGCGCTGGGGCTGGGCCCACAGCCGCTATATCGCGCCGGGCAACCCGCCGCGTCCCGGTGTCATCGAGCCTCGTCACGCCGGGTTAGAGGCCGTGCTGATCCGCCAGGGGTCGCTATATGGCCTCCCGAATTTCGGGTCCGACATCGTGGCATGGCTGCCACAGGGCAGCCGGGTGGTAATCCTGCAGGTGATAGGCGGCTTCGTGCAGGTGACCGATGACCGCGGGCGCACCGGCTATGTCGACATGCAGAGCCTGGTGCTTGCCGGGCAGCCGCATCGGCCGGTCGGTCCGACGCCGGACCTGCTGCGCAACTGGAGCGTCTATGTGAACCCGCGCTATGGCACGGTTCTGGAGGTTCCGACCGACTATTTCATCGCCGAACCCGATGCCCCGGCGGGCGACGGGCGGCGCTATGTCTCTGTCGATGGCCGCGCCGAACTGCTGGTCTATGCGCGCCACAATGTCGGCGACTATTCGATCCGGGACTTGTCTGTGATCGACCAGCAGAGTGGCGGTTACGACCAGATCACCTACAAGCCGGTCCGGCGCAACTGGTTCGTCCTGTCGGGATATATCGGCAACGACATCTTTTATCGCCGGGTCGAGCTGTCAGGTACGGGGATCATCCACACGTTTGAGCTCCGGTATCCGAAGGCCGACAAGGCCGCCTTCGACGCGGTGGTGACACGGATGAGCAAGGCGTTTGCGCGAAACTAAAGCGATTTCGTTCAAACGCAACACTCCGGTCTCAGGCGCCTGCCATCTCTGCCAGGATCGCCCCGGCTACGGCGGCGGGGTTGCTGGCCTGCCATACAGGGCGGCCCACCACGATGTGATCGGCCCCCGCCGCAATGGCGCCGCCCGGGGTGGCGACGCGTTTCTGGTCGCCCATTGCGGCACCCGCCGGACGCACGCCGGGGGTCACTATCAGCTTGCCTGCGGCCTGCGGCAGCGCACGGATCGCGGCGGCCTCCTGCGGCGAGGCGATGACGCCGTCGGCCCCGGCCTCCAGCGCCCGCGCGGCGCGTTCTGCCACGATACCGGCAACATCACCGGCGACGATCATCGAGGCGTCGAGGTCGGCGCGGTCAAGTGAGGTGAGCACCGTCACGCCAAGGATTTTCAGCGCCGAACCCGCCGCGCCCTCTTTGGCGGCGCGCACCACATGCGGGTCGCCGTGCACGGTCAGGAAATCGAGATCGAACCCGGCCAGCCCACGCACCGCCGCCTCGACCGTGGCACCGATGTCGAAAAGCTTCATGTCGAGGAAGATGCGCTTGCCGTGCTCTGCCTTCAGTTCACTCGCCAGCGCCAGCCCGCCGCCGGTCAGCATGCCCAGCCCGATCTTGTAGAACGACACAGCAGGCCCGATCTTGCCGACAAGGTCCAGCGCCGCCAGGGCGTTCGCCAGGTCGAGGGCGACGATCAGACGGTCATCGGGCAATCTGTTTTCGGGCATGGGATTTCGGTTTCTTCGGCTGGGGTCGCGCGTCTCTAGGCCCGGCAGGTTCGGGGTGCAAGGCCGGGCGGTTGCCGTAGATCAATTCCATATCCAGCTTTTTGGTGCAGTACATATGCAGATAGTATGTGTCTCAGGCTGTTGTCAGACGCCCAAAATCAAGTCGCAGGATGCGATAAGTCCTTGTGATTGCTGTCTCTGTGCGTCTCACGCAGTTTCGGGAGAGCGCGGGGAACCTGTCGGCCTCAGTCTTCCCGATCAAAACACCCGCGCCGCCCGGATCGCAAGCCTGGCGGCGCGTCAGGTGAAAG
Organism: Paracoccaceae bacterium; assembly: GCA_024226455.1. Lineage (GTDB taxonomy): Bacteria > Pseudomonadota > Alphaproteobacteria > Rhodobacterales > Rhodobacteraceae > JAAELR01. The sequence continues at coordinate 10,065 of JAAELR010000068.1, read as the reverse complement.
CCCAAAGAGTTCAGGCCGCGACGTGGTCCAGGCGCGGCGATGGTCCAAGAGCGAGACCAGCGCCCAACTCAGGCCGCCGCGTTCACGACGGGCCTGGGTATCCGGTCGAGGTCGAGCCTGCCCAGCAGGTATTCCGGCATCCAGCGCATCTGTCGCAGTGCATCCTGAACCAGCCTCTCGGCGATGGAACCCTTGTCGTCGGCCATCGTCCGGCAGACCAGATAGGTCAGATTGCCGTCGTCGCCCCCGGGCTCTGCCAGGACAAGGCAGAGAACGGCTTGATGGGATTGCCCGTCCGGCGCAAGCGTCAGGCGGGAGATTTCAACTTGTTTTATGAACATGATGCCTCCACGGGGGTATCCAACCCCATCGCGGTGACCATCCGGTTAACCTTGCCGCGAAAAACCGGCGGTACCGGCCCGGCAGGGGCCGGAAAATCCGGCCTGGCCCTTGAACCGGGATGCCGGGGGTTCCACATCTTAGCCAAGGTTCGGAACCGGACGCGCCAGATATGGGCGGACAACACACCGGACGCTTGGACAAAGGAGAGACCGATGAACTTGGAGAAGTTCACCGAAAGGTCGCGCGGCTTTTTGCAGGCTGCCCAGACCATCGCGATGCGGGAAAACAACCAGCAACTGGTTCCTGAACATCTGTTGAAAGCACTGATGGACGACGATCAGGGGCTGGCCGCCAACCTGATCAAACGCAGCGGCGGAGCGCCCGAGCGCGTGGTCGAGGCCGTCGATCTGGCGGTATCGAAACTGCCCAAGATCAGCGGCGACGCGGGCCAGGTCTATATGGACCGGCAGGTTGCCAAGGTGCTGGACGAGGCCGAGAAGCTCGCCAAGAAGGCAGGCGACAGTTTCGTGCCGGTGGAACGCATGCTGACCGCACTGGCAATGGTCAAGTCGAAGGCCCGCGAGGCACTGGAGGCGGGCGCCGTGACGGCGCAGGCGCTGAATTCTGCCATCAATGACATCCGTAAGGGCCGCACCGCCGACACGGCGAGCGCCGAGGAAGGCTATGACGCGCTGAAGAAATACGCCCGTGACCTGACCGAGGCCGCCGGGCAGGGCAAGATCGACCCCATCATCGGCCGCGACGAAGAAATACGCCGCGCCATGCAGGTGCTTTCGCGGCGCACCAAGAACAACCCGGTGCTGATCGGCGATCCGGGGGTCGGCAAGACCGCCATCGCCGAGGGTCTGGCGATACGGATCATCGACGGCGACGTGCCGGAATCGCTCAGGAACAAGAAGCTGATGGCGCTGGATATGGGCGCCCTGATCGCCGGTGCGAAATACCGTGGCGAGTTCGAGGAGCGGCTGAAGGCGGTGCTGAAAGAGATCGAGGCCGCCGCGGGCGAGATCATCCTTTTCATCGATGAAATGCATACGCTTGTGGGCGCCGGCAAGACCGATGGCGCCATGGATGCCGCCAACCTGATCAAGCCCGCACTTGCACGCGGAGAGCTGCACTGTGTCGGTGCCACGACGCTGGACGAGTACCGCAAATACGTGGAAAAGGACGCCGCCCTTGCGCGCCGGTTCCAGCCGATCGTGATCGACGAGCCGACGGTCGAGGACACGGTCAGCATCCTGCGCGGCATCAAGGAAAAGTACGAGCTGCACCATGGGGTGCGGATCAGCGACAGCGCGTTGGTTGCGGCGTCGACACTGAGCCATCGCTACATCACCGACCGCTTCCTGCCCGACAAGGCCATCGACCTGATGGACGAAGCCGCCAGTCGGCTGCGCATGGAGGTCGATTCGAAACCCGAAGAGCTGGACGCGCTGGACCGGCAGATCCTGCAGATGCAGATCGAGGCCGAGGCGCTGAAAAAGGAAGACGATACGGCGTCGAAGGACCGGCTGGAGAAGCTGGAGAAAGAGCTGGGCGACCTGCAGCAGCGTAGTGCCGAGATGACGGCGCAGTGGCAGGCCGAACGCGACAGGCTGGAAACTGCGCGCGAGTTGAAAGAACAGCTGGACCACGCCCGGGCCGAACTGGAAGTTGCCAAGCGGGCCGGCGATCTGGGCAAGGCGGGCGAGCTTAGCTATGGCGTCATCCCGCAGCTGGAAAAACAGCTGCGCGATGCCGAGGAAGCCGAAGACCGGATGATGGTAGAGGAAGCCGTGCGGCCCGAGCAGATCGCTCAGGTAGTGGAGCGCTGGACGGGCATTCCGACCTCCAAGATGCTGGAGGGCGAGCGCGAGAAGCTGTTGCAGATGGAAGCCGAAATCGGCAAGCGGGTGATCGGCCAGAAACCGGCGGTGACCGCGGTGTCGAACGCGGTGCGCCGGGCCCGCGCCGGGTTGCAGGACGAAAACCGCCCCCTGGGCTCGTTCCTGTTCCTCGGGCCGACCGGTGTCGGCAAGACCGAGCTGACCAAGGCGCTGGCCGAGTATCTCTTTGACGACGACAAGGCGATGGTCAGGATAGACATGTCCGAGTTCATGGAGAAGCATTCGGTGGCCCGGCTGATCGGCGCGCCTCCGGGCTATGTCGGCTATGATGAGGGCGGCGTGCTGACCGAGGCGGTTCGCAGGCGTCCCTATCAGGTGGTGCTGTTCGACGAGGTAGAAAAGGCGCATCCGGACGTGTTCAACGTGCTGTTGCAGGTGCTTGACGACGGTGTGCTGACCGACGGGCAGGGCCATCACGTGGGCTTCAAGCAGACGCTGATCGTGCTGACCTCGAACCTTGGATCCCAGGCGCTTAGCCAGTTGCCCGAGGGATCCGACAGTTCCGGTGCGCGGCGCGACGTGATGGATGCGGTCCGGGCGCATTTCCGGCCCGAGTTCCTCAACCGCCTGGATGAGACGATCATCTTCGACCGGCTCAGCCGCGACGACATGGACGGTATCGTCGAGATCCAGCTTGAGTTGCTGAAGAGGCGACTGGCGCGGCGCAAGATCGGGCTGGAGCTCGACGAGGCGGCGATGAAATGGCTGGCCGATGAGGGCTATGACCCGGTGTTCGGTGCCCGGCCGCTGAAACGGGTGATCCAGCGCCACCTGCAGAACCAGCTGGCCGAGATGCTGCTGGCCGGCGATGTGCATGACGGTGACGTGGTGCAGGTCGGCGCCGGGGCCGACGGGCTGATCATCGGCGACAGGGTGTCCAGTTCGTCCCGGCAGCCACCCGGGGATGCGGTGCTGCACTGAGCCGGTGCCGAGAGTTGTGGGGGCCCTGCCGGTTGGCGGGGCCTTTGCTTTTCTAGGGGTGGTGGGACGGGGGCGGACGCTGCCGCGCGTGCCGCGCGGATCGCCCCGCCCACCGTCCCTTGGGGCGATTGACCTTGGCGGTGCGAGCGGGTCTTTATGTCGGGGTGCATCGGGCAGGGAGTAGGTGACATGAAGACGGCGATCGTGACGGGGGCGGCGCGCGGCATCGGGCTGGCGACGACGAGGTTGTTTCTGGAGGAGGGCCGCCGCGTGGCGATGGTGGACCGCGACGGACCGGCCTTGCGCGATGCGGCAGCGGGGCTGGAGGGCGTGCTGCCGGTTTATGCGGATATATCCCAGCCCGATCAGGTGACCCGCATGGTGACCGAGACAGTCGCCGAATTCGGCCGGATCGACGCGCTGGTCAACAACGCAGGCGTTGCTATGTTCGGGCCGATTTCCGAAACCGGCTATGAGGCCTGGCGCGAGGTAATGGCGACCAATCTCGACGGTCCGTTCCTGTGCACCCGGGCCGCCGAGGAGGAACTGGCGAAAACCCACGGTGCGGTGGTCAATATTGCCTCTATCTCGGGGCTGCGGGCCAGCACCTTGCGGGTCGCCTATGGCACCTCGAAGGCGGGGGTGATCCACCTGACCCGGCAGCAGGCGGTTGAGCTGGGCGAGCGCGGTGTCCGGGTCAACTGTGTGGCACCCGGGCCGGTGGATACCAAGCTGGCGCTGGCGGTGCACACGCCAGAGATCCGCGCCGCCTATCACGACGCGATCCCGCTGAACCGCTATGGTTCCGAGATCGAGATCGCCCGCGCCATCGTGTTTTTGTGTTCCGACGCGGCGAGCTACATTACCGGCCAGCTTTTGTCCGTCGATGGCGGGTTCGAGGCCACTGGCATCGGGCTGCCGGCGCTGCGAGGCTAGGTTCCCGGGGATGGGCCTGCGGTCAGGGCAGAGGCCCCGATGCGGGCAGCACGCCGGCCGCGCGTGCGGTTTCCAGCTCGACGCGATCGACCGATCCGTTGCGATCGATATCGGCCTTGCGCAGGCGGGCCTCTGTCAACTGGGGGAAGGTGGTGCGAAGGTCGTCCATGGACAGGGTGCGATCGCGGTCGTTTGTGGTGGCCGCGTAGGTCGCGGCAGAGGCGATCAGGATACCGGCAGAGAAGATCAGGCGCGACATGGGGGTGTCCTTTGTTTCGGGGGGGCGCCGGGCGAGCCGTCACCGGGACCATCCAGAGCAGGGCGTGGCAGCGCCCGCATCCCCGCCGCGGCGGGAACGGGTGGGCAGGCGAAAGCCCGCGAGGACCGGGGGGATCGGTTGGCAAGGGACCGCGGGGTCAAGCCCCGATGCGGCATCTCGGCGAAACCCGGCTGCCGGGGTGGCGCGGAACCGGCGGGGCGACGCCGACGGCCCCCGGCGCGGGATGGTTTCGGGTTGCGATTCCGGTCATCCCGGTGGCTTGCCTGCAAGGCGGTTTCGGCGGACAGTGCCGGGGGAGGCCGGAACGGGTGGGCGGATCATGGGATTGATGCAATTGGCGGCACAGGTGCTGGAACTTCTGGCCCTGGTGTTCCTCTTTTTGCTGGGGTTGGCGGTTCTGCTTGCCGCGGCGCTGTTCGTCGTCGACCGGGTGCAGGCCGGCGACGCCATCCGGCGCAACTATCCGGTGATCGGTCGGTTTCGGCATATCTTTAAGGCGCTGGGCGAATTCTTCCGGCAGTATTTCTTTGCCATGGACCGCGAGGAGATGCCGTTCAACCGGGCCCAGCGCGACTGGGTTGGGCGCGCGGCGCGCGGCGGGGGCAATACGGTGGCCTTTGGCTCTACCCGCAACCTTGGGATCACCGGCACGCCGATTTTCGTCAATGCCGCCTTTCCGCCGCTCGACGATCAGTTCGCCCATACCCAGCCGATGCTGATCGGCCCGGATGCGCGGCAGCCCTATCTGGCGAGGTCGATCTTCAACATATCCGGCATGAGCTTTGGGGCGCTGTCGCGCCCGGCGGTGCAGGCGCTGAGCCGGGGGGCGCAAAAGGCCGGGGTCTGGCTGAATACCGGCGAGGGCGGGCTGTCGCCCTACCATCTGGAGGGCGGGGCCGACATCGTGTTCCAGATCGGCACCGCGAAATACGGCGTGCGGGATGGCAAGGGTGATCTTTGCGACGACAGGCTGCGCGAGGTGGCGGCGCAAGCCCAGGTTAAGATGTTCGAGATCAAGCTGGCGCAGGGGGCCAAGCCCGGCAAGGGCGGCATCCTGCCCGCCGAGAAAGTGACGCCAGAGATCGCGGCGACAAGGGGCATTCCCGAGGGGCAGGCAAGTATCTCTCCGAACCGGCACCGCGAGGCGGATGACTTCGGCGATCTGCTGGACCTGGTGGCCCATGTACGCGAGGTCACCGGCAAACCGGTGGGGTTCAAGACCGTTGTCGGCTCGGCGCAGGGCTTGCGGGTACTGTTCGAACTGATCCAGGGCCGTGGCGGCGACGATGCGCCCGATTTCATCGCCATCGACGGTGGCGAGGGCGGTACTGGGGCTTCTCCGATGCCGCTGATGGACCTTGTCGGCATGTCGATTCGGGAGGCGCTGCCGCTGGTGGCCGATTTGCGTGACGAGTTCGGGCTGCGTGACCGTATCCGGCTGATCGCCAGCGGCAAGCTGGTCAATCCGGGCGATGTGGCATGGGCCTTGTGCGCGGGGGCGGATTTCGTGGTTTCGGCGCGCGGCTTTATGTTCAGCTTGGGCTGCATTCAGGCGATGAAGTGCAACCGCAACACCTGTCCCACCGGCATCACCACCCATGATCCTCGTCTGCAGCGCGGGCTGGTGCCGGAAGAGAAGTTCCGCAAGGTTGCCTGTTATGCCAGGGGCGTGGTGCATGAGGTCGAGACCATCGCCCATTCGGTCGGGGTTGGTGAGCCGCGGCAGATGCGGCGCAAACATGTGCGGATCGTGCAGGAGAACGGAAAGTCGGTGCCGATGAACGAGCTATATCCATGAGCCAGGCGGCGCGTTCGAGGCCGGCGGATTCCGGCGCGGCAACCTGACGGCGCCGGTGGGTGCGGCCAGGGCAGAACCGCGCGTCGAGGCGCCCGGGATCGCGGCGCACCCCGACAGTGAGTAGCCGATCACCGGGATCTGCTGCGCGACGGGCCGGGGCGGAACTGAAACTTTTCCGACGTGATTGTGAAAAGGTGTGTTTGGGTCGCTGGCGTCGTTGCTTGTATGTCGCTGATATTGTGAATGCTGGAGGGACCAATGGCCGGACGCTGGAGGAACGATCTCAACTACTCTGACGTGACGCCGAAACAGGGCTTTTTGAACCGCCGCCAATTGATGGCGGGCGGTGCGGCACTGGGCGGGGCACTGGCCATGGGCGGTATCGCCGGGCCGGCGCTGGCCGGGCTGGGGGCAAAACCCAGCGTTTATTCGACCGATGCGGCGCCGAATGCGCTGGAGGACATCACCAACTATTGCAATTTCTATGAGTTCGGCACCGGCAAGGACGATCCGGCGAAACATGCGGAAAAGCTGACCACCGACCCCTGGAGTGTCAAGATCGACGGGCTGGTCGACAGGCCCGGTGACTATTCCTTTGACGACATCATGTCTGGCGTCGAACTGGAGGAACGTATCTACCGGTTCCGCTGCGTCGAGGCCTGGTCGATGGTGGTGCCCTGGGTAGGGTTCGAACTGGCCGACCTGCTGGCCCGCGTCGGCGTGCGGTCGGAGGCGAAATATGTCGGCTTTGAAACCCTGGTGCGGCCCGCGGAGATGTGGGCCCAGAACCGTGCCATCCTCGACTGGCCCTATCGCGAAGGGCTGCGGCTGGACGAGGCGATGCATCCGCTGACGATTCTGGCGACGGGGCTTTATGATGAGCCGTTGCCGAAACAGAACGGCGCACCGCTGCGGCTGGTGGTGCCGTGGAAATACGGCTTCAAGAGCATCAAGAGCATTGTGCGCATCACGCTGAGCGCCGACCAACCGCCGACCAGCTGGAACATGGCCAATGGGCGCGAATACGGGTTCTATTCCAACGTGAACCCGCAGGTGGATCATCCGCGCTGGTCGCAGGCCAGCGAGCGGCTGGTGGGCGGCGGGCTTTTTGCCAAGCGGGTGCCGACGCTGATGTTCAACGGTTATGAAGACGAAGTGGCCGGGCTGTATGATGGTATGAATCTTTCAAGGAGTTTCTGAACATGCGCTTTTTTCCGATTCTGGTTCTGTTGGTTGCAACTCTGGCCGGGGGCGCGGTTGCGGAGAACCGGTCTTGGGCGCCTCCTCCCCTGATACCAGACAATCCGGTTCTAAAACACGCGCGCAGTTGGATGGCAATAGAGGGCAAAATTACCGTGGCGGGAGTGCATGGGTATGATGATTTTGTCCCGGGCGGGGTTGTTTTTTCGGATTCGATCAACCTAGGGGACACCGAGAACGTTAACCATACGGCGAGGCCTTTTGATGGTGTGGGTCTAGCCTATCGCCCGCCTTTCGTTGTCGTCTTTCCGACTCCCGCTGGGTTTGATGACTTGATTTTGAGGCCGGTGAAACGCCCGGTGTATGTCATGTCCGTCAGGTTATAACCATACTCTATACCGGAGCACCGGATGAGGCCGCTTTTCTGGATTGCAGGGGATAGGAGCAAACACTTGCCCCAGTTGCGATCCGGTAACACCTGCCCCGGATGCGGGGTAACCGTGACCGAAACCATGCCCACAGACGCCTGTCAGTTCTTTTGTGACTGCACGGCCTGTGGTGCGGTGTTGCGCCTCAAGCCCGGTGATTGCTGCGTACACGGTTCCTATGGGTCGGTCCCGTGCCCACCTGTTCAACAGGGTGAAGGATGTTGAGACTGGTATGGCGCGGATATCTGTTTCTCAGCACATAAATGACGTGGTCCGCCGGGTGCCGGCCGGGCTGCTCTATATACTGGCGCCTTTGCCGGCGATCTGGTGGTTTTACCAGGGGCTGACCGGGGGGCTGGGGCCCGAGCCGATACGGTCGCTGGAGCATCTGTATGGTGAGCTTGCGCTGCAGTTGCTGATAGCGGGTCTGGCGGTGACGCCGCTGCGCAGGTTCGCCGGGCTGAACCTGCTGAAATTCCGCCGTGCGCTTGGCCTGGTGGCGTTCGGCTATGTGGTTTTGCATCTGACGGTCTGGCTGGTGCTGGATATGGGCGTCTGGAGCCGGATCTGGGCCGATATCGTCAAGCGCCCCTATATAACCATCGGGATGGCCGGGCTCGCGGCCCTGCTGCCGCTGGCGGTGACCTCGAACAACCTGTCTCTGCGCAGGCTGGGGCCGGTGCGCTGGCGCGGGCTGCATCGGCTGACCTATCTGGCGGTCCTGTTGGGGGGCGCGCACTACGTGATGCTGGTGAAGGGCTGGCAGATCGAACCGATCCTGTATCTGGGCCTGATTCTGGCTTTGCTGGCGGCGCGGCTTTTGCCGCGGCGGGGGCGGGTCGCAGCCTGAGGGCGCAATCGCCTGCCAGCCAGAACAGACAGGGCGGAATCACTGGGCCGGACCCAAAAAGAATCGCGAGTCGAACGGCGTTTTTTGGGGCACGCTGGCCGACTCACCGGGCTTTGACCGCCCGGCGGACCGACTCACCCGGACGGGCGCGGGGATTCTGTGCCCGAGTCTGTGGAAAAGTCGCCACCACCCGGTCAGCACCGGAGCGGGCGGCTAATATTATTCCCCGCAGAACACCGCAATTGTAGCGTTCATTACCGCAACCCCAAGATTTTGCGGGGTAAACAGGGTTTCGGAAAAAAAACGCGGGTTTCCGAAAAAAAGGGGTTGCGGGCATCAGCCCGGAACCGTAGATACCCCTTCACCGGCGGCGCAGAGATGCACCAGCGGGGCGCCAGACGGGCCAGACAGACGCGGAAACGCAGACAGACGGCGACGAGGCGCAAGACAAAAACAGAGACACATGAGGCGGGGCGCGCTAAACAAGATACAGCGCATCCTGAAGATTTTGTCTCCACGCTCTTTGAAATTGCTAGTATCTGAAGAGATATGTGGGCGGTTTGGTTCATTCGATGGATCAGCTTCTTCATATCGACTTACTAGGACTTCGGTCCGATGATGTAAGGTCAGCTTCACTGTTTGGACGGCTTTCGGTTTCTTCTGAAACCTGAAGCACAACAGACAGATGACTGCCCCGGTTTAGCGGCCGGGGCGATGTGCAGAGGTTCGAACGTCAAGGATAAGCTGGCAACAGCTTTTCAACTTGAGAGTTTGATCCTGGCTCAGAACGAACGCTGGCGGCAGGCCTAACACATGCAAGTCGAGCGACGAAGCACCTTCGGGTGTGGAGTAGCGGCGGACGGGTTAGTAACGCGTGGGAATATACCCAAAGGTAGGGAATAGCCTCTGGAAACGGAGAGTAATACCCTATGTGCCCTACGGGGGAAAGATTTATCGCCTTTGGATTAGCCCGCGTTGGATTAGGTAGTTGGTGGGGTAATGGCCTACCAAGCCTACGATCCATAGCTGGTTTGAGAGGATGATCAGCAACACTGGGACTGAGACACGGCCCAGACTCCTACGGGAGGCAGCAGTGGGGAATCTTAGACAATGGGGGAAACCCTGATCTAGCCATGCCGCGTGAGTGACGAAGGCCTTAGGGTCGTAAAGCTCTTTCGCCAGGGAAGATAATGACGGTACCTGGTAAAGAAGTCCCGGCTAACTCCGTGCCAGCAGCCGCGGTAATACGGAGGGGACTAGCGTTGTTCGGAATTACTGGGCGTAAAGCGCACGTAGGCGGATTGAAAAGTTGGGGGTGAAATCCCAGGGCTCAACCCTGGAACTGCCTCCAAAACTATCAGTCTAGAGTTCGAGAGAGGTGAGTGGAATTCCGAGTGTAGAGG
>JAAELR010000067.1 GCA_024226455.1 Paracoccaceae bacterium | reverse complement strand
TGCTGTCGGCGCAGGCCCGCCGTATGACAGAGGTCGGCCAGAGTCGGGGGAGCGTCGCCCCGCAACTCGTAGGCATAGGCCTCAGCTAAAGCATCGAGGGCTCTGGTCGAACGTGCCGACAGGCAGAGCAGCTGTGACTGCCGTGCGTCCGTGATGGTAGTCGCAGCCGCCGTATCGAGGCAAGGCGGCTCCTGCAATAAGACGTGGGCGTTGGTGCCGCCGTAACCGAAGGAATTCACACAGGCCTGGCGCACGCCGCCGGGCACATCCGGCAAGGGCTCCAAGGCTCGGGCAATGCGGAAACCGTAGCGGTCGAAGGGGATGGCCGGGTTCGGTGTCCGAACATGGGGCTGCGGTGGCACGGCGCCGTGGCGCAGGCAAAGTGCCGTTTTGATAACCCCGGCAATTCCGGCCCCAGCCTCTTGGTGGGATATGTTCGCCTTCACCGATCCGATGCAGCGAGGGCGCCCGCCCTGCTCAGCCCGCAGAGCCCGTGCCAGAGCGTTGACTTCGGTGGGATCGCCAATGCTGGTGCCGGTGCCATGAGCCTCCAACAGCACTACCTCATCCCCGTTGCTACCCGCCTCGTCCAGTACCTTGCAGATCAGTGCGCACTGAGCCTCACCGTTGGGCTGGGCGATTCCCTGGGTGTGGCCGTCCTGGTTGACTCCGGTCGCGGCAATCTGCGCGTAAATTGGATCGCCGTCTGCCCGCGCCTGCTCCAAGGGCTTGATCAGAATGGCTCCGGAGCCCTCCCCTCGTCCATAACCATCGGCGGAGACATCAAACGCCTTGCTGCGCGCATCGGTTGAGAGAAAGCCGCCTCGGGACATTACGATAGCCGCATCCGGGCGCAGCATCACATTGGTTCCGCCAACGATAGCCAGGGAGGTGCGGCCGGCCCACAGGTCCCGGCAGGCATAGTTCAAGGCCACCAGGGAGGAGGAGCAGGCGGTGTCTATGGTCAGGCTGGGACCGCGCAGGTCGAACTGGTGGGAGAGACGGTTGGAGAGCATCACCAGGGCACCACCTATGGCGGTATGCTGGGACACCGATTCACGACCCTTGGCGTTCAGCAGACTGACCCAGAAGTCCACGGTAAAACCACCGATGTAGACCCCGGTGTCACTGCCCTCGCGGGAATCCGGGGGAATACCTGCGTCCTCGAAGGCCTCCCAGACCACTTCCATTAACAGGCGCAGTTGGGGATCGAAATAGGCCGCCTCGCGAGGGGAGAGGCCGAAGAACGCGGCGTCGAATTGATCGAGGGGCTGATCGATGAAGGCCCCCTGGCGTATCCGCATGGTGCCGGGCGTGTATCCTGAGGAATCGCTGAATCGGGCGGCGTCCCAACGATCCGGAGGGATGTCCCGGACCCCGTCGCGGCCATTGCGGAGCATCTCCCAGAAGGCCCGGGGTCCGCTGCTGCCGCCGGGATACCGACAACCAATTCCGACGATGGCCAGCGGCTGACGTACGCTCTTATCCCCGTCCATCAGACCTCACAGCCAACGGTTATTTAATCTTGTCCACCAACATCAAGGCGGGCTGGCCTGCTTCGCCATCGCACAGGGTGATCGCGGAGCG
>JAAELR010000066.1 GCA_024226455.1 Paracoccaceae bacterium | reverse complement strand
GTCTGACGGCGGCGCGCGGGTCGGTTGGCAGGAGCCTTCGGACCTCATCGAAGCCTGTGCGGATCCGTGACTTTGCGTATTGACCAAAGGCGCATGGGGCGGAGGAGTCGAGATGAGGGCCGTGATAGCTGCTCGATCCGTTCCCATTGATCACCGCCAAGGGCAAAGCGGCGCATCTGGTGTCAACTCCTGTGCTTGGGCCGACACCCCAATGGTTCACTCTAATGCTGATTTGGCAATCCCCAAATGATGGCACCCGCCTGGCATGAAACAGGGCGTCAGCCAAATAGCTCGTGTGCCAGTTCCAGCGCTTCAACCAGCGCGTCGACCTCTTCGGTGGTGTTGTATAGCCCGAAACTGGCGCGGCAGGTGGCCGTCAGGCCCAGATGATCCATCAACGGCCCGGCGCAGTGGTGGCCAGCCCGAACCGCGACGCCCTTTTTGTCAAGGATCGTGGAAACATCATGCGCATGCGCCGCGCCGTCGAGCGTAAAACTGAAAATCGCCGCCTTGTCCGGCGTCGTGCCTTGCACATTCAGCCAGTTCAAACCGGCAAGACGGCCAACCGCATAGTCACGCACCGCGGCCTCGTGCGCGGCGATGTTTTCCATGCCAAGACCCATCAGGTAATCCAGAGCGACACCCAAGCCGATCATTTGCACGATGCCGGGCGTTCCCGCCTCGAATTTCATCGGCGGGTCATTGTAGCTGACGACGTCCTTGCTGACCTCTCGGATCATGTCGCCGCCGCCCAGGAAGGGCTGCATCTCTGCCATGCGTGCGGCCTTGCAGTAGATCGCACCGGAGCCGCTGGGACCATAGAGCTTGTGGCCCGTGATGGCGTAGAAATCGCACCCGGTATCCTGCACATCAACGGGGCCGTGCACCGCGCCCTGTGATCCGTCCACCAGCACAGGCACGTTGCGTGCGTGGGCGCCTTCGGTGACGGCCTTCACATCGACTTGCGTCCCCAGCACGTTGGACAACTGGGTGATCGCCACCAGTCTGGTGCGTGGCGTGATGGCGTCCAGAACCTTCTGCGGGTCGAGATGGCCAGAGGCATCGGTATCAACCCAGACAAGTTTCACCCCCTGCCGTTCACGCAGGAAATGCCATGGCACAATGTTGGCATGATGCTCCATCACGCTCAGCACGATCTCGTCGCCGGCCTGCATCCGCGGGGCGGCCCAGGCGTAGGACACCATGTTGATGCCCTCGGTGGTGCCCGAGTTCATCACTATCTCGTCTTCTGTGGCAGCATTGAGGAACCGCGCAATGGTGCCGCGCACGGCTTCATATTTCTCTGTGGCGATATTGGAAAGGTAGTGCAAACCCCTGTGAACGTTGGAATACTCATTGGTATAGGCGTTGGTCACCGCATCAATCACAGCTTGCGGCTTTTGCGCCGAGGCGCCGTTGTCGAGATAGACCAGCGGCTTGCCGTTCACTTTGCGGGCGAGGATCGGAAAGTCGCGCCGGACGGTCTGGACGTCGTACATCAGAAAATCGCTCCGGTAGTGGCAGGATCGAGCAGCATGCTGGCGATGGCAGAGAGGCCCAGAACCAGGCCGACGAAGAACGCCACGGTCACGAACAGCACATTCAGTGCCGAGCGGAAGCCGTGCAGTTCGGCCACGAAGTGCCCCAAAAGAAACATCAGCGCAACCAGAGCGAACACGTCGCTGGGATTGAGAAGCGACGGCACGAGTACCGCGAGCAGCACCTGCAGGGCAAGAAAGCAGCCAAGGATGAACTGCAGCCAGGTGACGACCGAGATCGTATTGCCGAAGCCGCCCTCGCCGCCAAACGCCCTGCCGGCCCAGTAGACGATGAAGACGGTGATCACACCGTTGGCGAAGGTGGCAACCGCGCCGGCCAGAGGAGTGACCTCGATCAGCCCCAGCGGGAACACCAGATCACCCGACCGCAGCACTTGCAGCAGCACGCTGAGCACGGTCGACGCCAGCGACACCGCCAGCAGTGCCGACCAGCGCTGCACCCGGGTGGCCTGAAACGACATCACCCAACGCGCTTGCCCGCGCGGGTCGCGCAGGCTGTCGACGGCGTGGCGCAGCAGGTTGTTCAACCCCTCCATCATGCCTGCTCGCCCCCGGTCTCGGCCTCTACCATGGTCAGGCCCCAAAACAGCGCAAACGCCAGAAACGCGACGAACCCCGTGACGGAAAGCTGCGCACTCGGCCCGATGAAGCCCGCCACCAGCCCGTTCAGCAGCCACAGCGGAGAGGCGGCAAGCAACGACCAAAAGAGCGCAAGACGGGCGGAAAACCCGGTACCGTGGCCGCCCAGAAAACCTGCGATCCGGCGGCAGGCAAAGGCCAGCCCATACGCAAAAAGCGGCACGATGAATATCCAACCGAAAAGCGCCGCGCCGATGCGCGCATCGAAGGGAACTGTGTCGTCAAAGAGCGCCTCTCGCCGAAGCTGCGGCCATTGCGCGACGAAGATCAGCAGGCAGGCAACGATCAGGTACATCAGCGCCCGATCCTCACGCGGGCCCATGCCAAGCAGGCGCCGCATCACGGCGCGGGGCGACCGGTAGGTAGCCACGATATCGCGGGCGACCGACACTACCCCCGCCGCCTGCTCAGCCAGGCCTCTAGGCGCGTCAGGATGTCGGCGGCGATGGCCTCGTCCTCGATCTCGTCTATGGCTTCAGCCAGGAAAGCCAGCACCAGCAGATCCTGCGCCTCGGCCAACGGCACCCCGCGTGAACGCAGGTAGAACATCGCCTTTTCGTCGATGGCACCGCTGGTAGAGCCATGGCTGCACTGCACGTCATCGGCGTAGATTTCCAATTCCGGTTTGGCGAAAAACTGCGCGTCCTCATCCAAAAGCAGCGACTGGCTGATCTGGTAGCCGTCAGTCTTCTGCGCGCCGGCTTTGACCAGGATCTTGCCCTGAAACACGCCCGTCGCGCCATTGCGCAGCACTTTCTTGAACACCTGACGGCTTTCACACCGCATGGCGTCATGGGTAATGAACACGGTGTCGTCATGCAGAAAATCGCCGTCGCCCAGTACAGAGCCTGCCACATGCGCCACCGCATCGTCGCCGGTCAGTTCCACGACGCATTCGTTGCGGGTAAGTTGGCCATTGACGGTGACGGTGAAGCTCTTGAAGGTACTCTCGCGTCCCAACCGGGCGAAGATATGCGTCGCCGCGCGGCGTTCATGGTCGCGGCCCTGAGCACACACATGGTGGAACGCGGCGCCATCGGCGACGTCGACCTCCATCACCTTGTTGAACCTTGCCGCCGCCGGGCCGTTTTCCAGCACCGTCAGGTCAGCGCCCTCTTCCAACCTGATGCAGTGGTGCAATATCACATCGGAAGCATCTGATTTACGCAGGTAAATCAGGTTGATCGGCCTCGTTGCCCGGCCCGTGACCCGGATCAGGATGCCATCTGCGGCAAAGGCAGTGTTGAGCGCAGCCAGAGGGCGTTCTACCGGGCTTTGCCCGCGCACCTCCAGCACGCCAAACAGATCGCGAGCCCAGTGGATATCGGACCTGGCGGCGTCGGCCAACCGTTCGATCTCGACCCCGGCCATCGACAAGTCGTCCGATGCCCCGGCATCGAACACACCATCAACGAAAACCACGCGCAACCGGTCGATATCGTCAAAGGGTGGCGCCTCGGCGCCCGCTTCGAACAAAGCGGCCTGCGGCGCGTCGGGTTGGGTCAGGCTGTCGGGACGGGTGTATTTCCAGTATTCGTCGCGGCGTCCCGGCAGGCCCATGGCACCCAGCCGCGCCAGCGCGTCGCCGCGCGCAGCCGAGACCCATGCGCCACCCTCGGGCCGCGTCAGCGCCGCCAGCCGGGCCTCGGTCGCATCAACCTTGATCTGGGGCAGAGCCATCTAGGCCACCTCCCCAAGAAGATCAGCATAGCCGTTTTGCTCTACCTCAAGCGCCAGGTCCTTGCCGCCGGATTTGATCATGCGCCCCGCCGCCATGATGTGGACCACGTCCGGCACGATATGGTCCAGCAGGCGCTGGTAGTGGGTGATCACCAGAAACGAGCGACCTTCCGAACGCAGCGCGTTCACCCCCCGGCTCACCAGTTTCATCGCGTCGACATCCAGCCCGCTATCGGTCTCGTCGAGGATGCACATCTTCGGCTCAAGCATTGCCATCTGCAGGATTTCATTGCGTTTCTTCTCACCGCCGGAAAACCCTACATTGACCGGGCGCTTCAACATGTCGGCGTCGATCTTGAGATCCTTGGCCTTGGCACGCACCAGCTTTAGAAACTCTGCCGCA
This sequence comes from Paracoccaceae bacterium, assembly GCA_024226455.1. Classification (GTDB taxonomy): domain Bacteria; phylum Pseudomonadota; class Alphaproteobacteria; order Rhodobacterales; family Rhodobacteraceae; genus JAAELR01. The sequence continues at coordinate 8,097 of JAAELR010000066.1, read as the reverse complement.
CTCATCTCTTCGTGGCCGCGTGCCTTGCGCTGGGCATTGAGCGCGGTGCGCAGGAAGGTCATGTTGCCGACGCCGGGGATCTCGACAGGGTATTGGAAGGCCAGAAAGAGCCCGGCAGCGGCGCGGTCCTCGGGCTCCATTCCCAGCAGATCGACCCCATCCAACGTGGCGCTGCCACCGGTCACCTCATAGCCGCCGCGGCCCGAAAGAACGTAGCTTAGCGTCGACTTTCCGGACCCGTTCGGCCCCATGATCGCATGCACCTCGCCGGGCCCGATCATAAGATCGACTCCTTTCAGGATGGTCTTGTCTTCTTCCTCAAGCTTGACGTGCAGGTCATTGATTTCCAGCATTTTCAACCTTCTTTTCCTGGCTTTCCAGGCGGTTCCGCCCGGGATATTTCATGGGTCAGAGATCTTCTCCGTCCCAGTAATCATGCGCGTCCTCGCGGCGGCCTATATGCTTGATATGCGCCTCAAGGAGATTTGGCCCCGGCGCGATGCCGAGGGCAGCGAACTTGCCGCTGTCGGGATATTCGGCGATGTCAGGGTCGTTCAGGGTCGAGACGCCGAGGTATTTCAGCGGCATGGTCCCGGTGTTGATCAACTGATGCGCCGTGTCGGGCCCGCCCCGCGGGGCAGAGCAGACGTCACCTTCGCGCACCGCGAACTCATCGTCGCCAAAGCGATAGGTGCCCTCTCCCTCGAGGATCAGGAACATCTCGTCATTGCCCAGATGGCTGTGAAACGGAAACGCCCGCCGACCGGGTTCGACCGTGACAAACATGGCGCCAAGTCCCTGCATGCCCAGAACACCGCTGAGCGGCGCGATCGTGGCACCGAACCGCGTGCTGGCCTCGGGCTGATTTGAAAAGGCCTGTTTGTCGTCTATGTTGATCACTGGGATGGTCATGGGCTGGCCTCTTCTGCCGGTGCGGGGTTGAGCTGGAAAGGCAGCCCGGGGGCGTATCTGCGCATCACGCGGGCAGGAACCGCACCGCGCTCGACAAGTGCCGCAACCGCGAACAGCGCCAGATCGTAACTTTGGAACACCGCGTCTGCCGCAATCGCCAGATGCTTGAGCTGTTCGTCACCAAGTTCGGCCAGCCGCCGCGGGTCGCGGACAAAGACCGCGTCACCGTCGATCAACTGGTTGCGGTGCTGGTGTGAGGCCAGCCGGCGGGCGGGGCGGGATAGCAGAATCCTGGCGCTCTGATGCAGGAACTTGTGCAGCACAAAGCCATGCCCGGCCAGTTCGGCCATCTGGTCAGCAAGCGTTGGCTGATCCTTGTATAGCGGCAGAAAGGCGACCTCTGTGATTACCGCGACCGCCTCTGACAATCGGTCGCGGCCATGGCGGAACACAGCCAGTTCACCGCCCTGGATGTCGATCTTCAGCAGATCGATGCGCGGCAGGTCCTCTATGTCGTCGAGCCGCCGGGTTTCGACCGGAACCCGGTCGACCACTGTCATCAGCCTTTGCCAGCGGCCAAGATAGCCGAGCGTCGCCAGATCCGGTTCCAGCAGGGAACTGAAACCAGTGCCCCTGCAGATATTGAACTGCCCCGGCGTACCGTCGCCAACCGCGTACGGCAGGTAGTGTTCCAGCTCTGACGCGTTTGCGCAAAGCTCCTGATAGGCGTCCTCGGCGGGTTCGAACCCCCAGACCTCGGCAGCACCCGCCCGCAAAAGAGAGAGGTACGGATTGTCGTTGATCGCCCGCGCGCCCACATCGGCAATGCGCATGCGCCGTTCAGGCGCCAGCAACCGCAGCAACAGGCGCAACCGACCCCGGGGCGATAACTCGCTCATCGCCGCCCCCAAATCACCAGCGCGGCGAAGAGATCGCCCGCAAAGCCACAGACGGCGGCAACAGCGATCTGCCACATGCTCTGCGCGTCAGTGACCAGATCGACCAAGGATGCACAGATCGTAGGGAAGAAACCGGTGGCAAACGCCGAGCTGAGAACGGTCCTTTGCATCATTGCGCTGCCTCCCGCCGTTTCCGCCAGCCCTTCGGGCGGGTCCCCCGGGCCTTTTGACAAGTGCGTTCGCTGGGAGCCGGGGCGCTGGATAGTTGTTCGACAATCATGCAAGGTATTCCTTCGGCCCAGCGGTGATCTTTGGGAAACGGCATGACATCCAGCCCCAGGAAAATCGGTCCCAACGTTCTGAAGGGCGGCAAATGACGGCGCGAAGACGACGTGAAATCCACCTCCGCCTCGACCGGCCGGTAGAAATCGAAGTCCCGGGCGGCCAAACGCGAGCGCAAAGGGCGTGGTCGCCGCAACGCCAGCCAAAATCCACATCGCCGCGCCAGAATCGCCAGCTCATACCCATCGTGGAAACGGCCCAGTGCATGGTGCTTCTGGATTTCGTCGCCTGAACTCCTGACGGCAGACAATACCGACTGACCGTGGATGTCAGCCCGGCAGGTCTGCGCCCTGGGGCACGGAAAATGCGCCTTGCGCCGCAATCTCCGGGTGTTGCGCCGGGCGATGTCATGCATCGGTTCCGCCGCCTTGACGGTACAGGGACGACCCCGCGCAGTCACATCGGCGAACGGGCATGCCTGAGCGGTCGCGGTAGGAATTTTCCGCACCCCCGGCATCACGACCACCAATTCATCAGCATCACGATACCCCGCCCGGCAACCCAACCCAGAAAAACGCCCAGCGGGATCCAGATCATCGGGTTGAGAAACTGCATCTCGTTGAGATTGACCCAGATCACCCCCAGCGCCCCGCCGATGGCGGGCATCACGTAGGGAACGCCCCGTTCCACATTGTCCCGGATCGAGCTGCGCTGGCTCATGCGCGCCCCCGCATCCTGGCGATCTGCCGCCGGGTCTCTGCCTCTTGCGCGGCTCGCTTTGCGGTGCGCACTGCATCGCAGCGTGCCTCTTTGCGCGCAGCGAACCATGTCGCCAAACGCCACGCCACCAACCCGCAAACCACCGAGCCGACCAGTATTGCCGTCCAGATGGTCGCGACCGGGATCAGCCGCCAGACCAGATAACCCGCAGCGTAGCCACACAGAGCCGCCGCCGGCACGACGATGCGCCCGGTGTCCAGATGGCTGGGATTGCCCACCTGCAGCATCAGCCCTTCTTCTGCGGCGTTTCCGACCATTTAGAAAACCACTCTTTAGAGCCCAATTCCAGCGAGCAGACTCTCTGCCTCGAACATTTTGACGCGAACAAGACTCGTGGTGAAAATGCCAACAACCATCCCGACTACCGTCAACACGACGAAATCCTTGTCTTCAACACGACCAATCCCCACGAGGGCCAATGCGCACATCACACATACAACAATGATCGCAATAGGGGTCTCAAATCCGAAGCTTCCCATGATGACAAGTGCGTCGAGGTATACCGCCGCACCTCCTGCCACAATGCCAAAGAATAACGCTCTGAACATCAACCGACACTCCCCTCCAGCGAGATCGCCACCAGTTGCTGCGCCTCCATGGCGAACTCCATTGGCAGCGCCTGAAGCACCTCCTTGCAGAAGCCGTTGACCACCAGCGCCACCGCCTCTTCCTCGTCCATGCCGCGGCTGCGGCAGTAAAACAACTGATCGTCATCCACCTTGGACGTCGTCGCCTCATGCTCGACCCGGGACGAGTTGTTGCGCACCTCGATATAGGGCACCGTATGCGCCCCGCATTTGTCGCCGATCAACAGGCTGTCGCACTGGGTATAGTTACGCGATTCTTTCGCCCTGGGGTGCATCGAGACCTGCCCGCGATAGGTGTTCTGCGCCTTGCCCGCGCTGATGCCTTTCGAGACGATCCGGCTCTTGGTGTTGCGCCCCAGATGGATCATCTTGGTACCGGTATCGGCCTGCTGCATGTTGTTGGTGATGGCGATGGAATAGAACTCGCCCTGGCTTTCATGCCCGCGCAGGATGCAGGACGGGTATTTCCACGTCACCGCAGAGCCGGTCTCTACCTGGGTCCACATGACCTTGCTGCGGTCGCCCCGGCAATCGGCGCGCTTGGTGACGAAGTTGTAGATGCCGCCCTTGCCCTCTTCGTCGCCCGGGTACCAGTTCTGCACCGTGGAGTATTTCACCTCGGCATCTTCCTCGACCACAATCTCGACCACCGCGGCATGCAGCTGGTTGGTATCTCTCTGCGGCGCAGTGCAGCCTTCGAGATAGCTGACATAGCTGCCCTTGTCGGCAATGATCAGCGTGCGCTCGAACTGGCCGGTGTTTTCGGCGTTGATGCGGAAATAGGTGCTGAGCTCCATCGGACAGCACACGCCGGGCGGCACATAGACAAAGGAACCGTCGCTGAACACCGCGCTGTTCAGGGTGGCAAAGAAGTTGTCGGTCACCGGCACCACGCTGCCGAGGTACTTCTTCACCAGCTTGGGGTGTTCCCTGATCGCCTCGGAGATCGAGCAGAAGATCACGCCGGCCTTCGATAGTTCCGCCTTGAACGTGGTGCCGACCGACACAGAGTCGAACACCGCGTCCACCGCAACCTTGCGGCCATCGGCAGGCGCGCTCTCGGCCCCCTCGACCCCGGCCAGGATCATCTGCTCTTTCAGAGGGATGCCCAGCTTCTTGTAGGTTTCCAGTAGCTTCGGGTCGACCTCGTCAAGCGTTTTGGGCTTTTCGGCCATGCTCTTGGGGGCGGCATAGTAATACTGGTCCTGATAGTCGATCTGCGGATATTCGATCATCGCCCAGCCGGGCTCTTGCATCTGCTCCCAGCGCCGGAACGCCTGCAGCCGCCATTCGGTCATCCACTCAGGCTCGCCGTTCTTGCCAGAGATCAGCCGCACGATGTCCTCGTTCACGCCCTTGGGCGCATAGTCCATCTCGATCTCGGTTTCCCAGCCGTATTTGTAACTGCCCGCCAAGGACTTGACGGCTTCGACCGTCTCCTCCTCGACGCCATCCTTGACCTGGGTTTCATCCACAGCAGTCATGTTCTTCCCTTTCAGGCGGCGCGGGCCCGGAATTTCCGGTGCGCCGCTGTCCAGGCGTCGACGAAACGCCCAACCTCGTCTTGCGTTGTCAAAGGCCCCAGCGACACCCGGACCGCCGAGCGCGCCGTCTCCTCGTCATATCCCATGGCATTCAGCACGGCAGAGCCGCGCACCTTGCCGCTAGAGCAGGCCGACCCCGCAGAGATCGCGAAACCGGCCAGATCCATCGCCATCACCTGGGTCTCGCCCTTCCACCCCGGGGTGGCAAAGCAAGAGGTGTTGGGCAATCGCGACGCGCCTTTCCCGACAAAAATAGTCAGATCTGCGGCGGCCGCAATGCCCGATTCCAGATTATCTCTGAATTCGGCCACTTTTTCCCAGACACCATCCCCGACATCCCGCGCGGCTGCCTCTGCCGCAGCCCCGAATCCTGCTATGCCGATTATGTTCTCTGTCCCGGCCCGGCGCCCCATCTCCTGCCCGCCGCCTTTCAGTTGCGCGGTCAGATCGGTGCCTCGCCGCAGGATCAGAGCGCCCGCGCCCTTGGGCCCGCCCAGCTTGTGCGCCGCACTCAGCGCCATGTCGCAGCCCATCCAGTTGAAGGCGACCGCAAGCTTGCCCCAGCCTTGCGTCGCATCGCAGACCGCCAGCCCCTCGGGCAGATCCTGCAGGATACCGGTCTCGGCATTGGCCAGTTGCAGGGTGGCCTGTGCCGGATCTGCGACCGCCACCGCGCCATCACGCGCAACCGAAAGATCGCAACCGACCCAGGCCTTCACCGCTTCATGTTCAAGCTCTGATCCACGCAGGCCACGTCCCGCCAGCGCCAGCGCCGCCGCCTCTGTGGCGCCCGAGGTAAACACGATATCCGCCCCCTCAGCGCCATAGGCCGCCGCTACCTGATCTCGCGCCCGCTCGACAATCGCTCTTGCCGCCCGTCCCTCTGCGTGCACAGAAGACGGATTGCCCACCTGATCCATGGTCGCGATCATCGCCGCCCGAGCCTCGGGCCGCAAAGCCGTCGTGGCGTTCCAGTCCAGATAGACCCGCTCAGCCATCAGACTGCTCCCGTGCATCGGAAAGGAGATCGTAATAAACGGCAATGATGTCCGCCCTCAACAGATAGGTTGTGCATCGGTCGACATCGTCGTAGCGCTCCCCTACCAGCTTTTGGAGTTGCTGGAAAATGGTTCCCGGCACCGCGGCGTAGCCAGGATGAGAAAGGGTTAACCGATTGAAAATCCGTCCCAAAAGAGATTGCTCTGCATTCCAGCTTTTAGCCGCCCACTTCGCAGCGTTGCCAAGGAAAACCCGCAATCCCTCCGCATCCATGCAACGATAGACACCGTTTTCCACCAGGCGTCTGAGGGTCTCCGAACGCGCCCGCTGGGAGAATTCCTTGACTTCGGGTGTTGCGGGGTGGCGCGCGGCACCCAAAAGTGCGGGGCGCGCGCGCAAAGCTTCCGCGGCCAGAAGGTGCGGCATCGTGATGCTCACGCCTCATCCACCACGGAAAACAGCGTCGGCACCGCCGGGCAGGGCACCAGCTCATTTTGCACCACGTCCGACAACCGCGTCTGGTGCAAGAACACATAGACATGGGCCGAAAGCCCCTCCCACAGCCGGTTGGCCATCGATTGCGCCCGGCTGCCCGACGACGCGCCCGACGCGCCGACGCCGGTATGCATCGCGCTCACCGTCTCGTCGACCGCGCCCAGCACGTCTGAAACCCGTATCTCGCTGGGCGGGCGCGCCAGCCGGTATCCACCGCCCGGCCCGCGCACCGATTCCACCAGCCCCGCGCGGCGCAGTTTGACGAAAAGCTGCTCCAGATAGGGCAGCGAGATGTCCTGACGTTTCGAAATCTCGGCCAGCGACAGCAATGTATCTGAGGGCAGCAGGGCAAGATCCGCCAGCGCCACCATCGCGTATCGTCCCTTGGTACTGAGTTTCACCCGGCCCCCTTTCGGCAGTTTCCATTGACGCCGGGGCTCTGGATCATTAACTCCATCCCGACCCAGCAGCAGCACCTGCCTGCCGCTCTTTAGAATTTTTCTAAGGTGCCCGACAGAATTCGTCAAGAATTCATGCCCGGCCCTGCCGAGGAAGACGAGGAAACCGATGCCCGAGGTGATTTTTCCTGGCCCCGAAGGCCGGCTCGAGGGCCGCTACCACCCGCAAAAAATCAAGGATGCGCCGATCGCGATTGTTCTGCATCCGCATCCGCAATTCGGCGGCACGATGAACAACCGTGTCGTCTATAACCTGCACTACGCCTTTTATAACATGGGCTTCACCGTGCTGCGGTTCAATTTCCGCGGCGTGGGGCGCAGCCAGGGAGAATACGACCAGGGCATCGGAGAGCTTTCCGACGCGGCCAGCGCTCTCGACTATCTGCAGTCGATGAACCAGAACGCCAAGCATTGCTGGGTTGCCGGCTTCAGCTTCGGGGCCTGGATCGGCATGCAGCTTTTGATGCGCCGGCCTGAGATTACCGGCTTCATCAGCGTCAGCCCACCAGCCAACATGTACGATTTCAGCTTCCTTGCCCCCTGCCCGTCCTCGGGCCTGGTCATCAACGGCACCGCAGACCGCGTGGCGCCGCCCAAGGACACCCATGCGCTGGTGGACAAGCTGCACGAGCAGAAGGGCATCACCATCACCCATAGCGAGATCGAGGGTGCCGGGCATTTCTTTGAAGACCCGCATATGGAGCTGATGATCGGTAACGTCGACGAGTATGTGCGCCGCCGCCTGACAGAGACGACCCGGTGAACTGGGTCGCTGCAGCCTGCGGTCAATCCGCCGATCTAGTCTAGACCTTCCCCGCATGGCCCAAAATCGTTCTTTGGCGTGGACGTTTGCGAGGGAGGACAGCTGAACATCGCAACCAAACGGGCCGCGATTTACTCAGCCCACGCCCGTGTTACCGGCGTCGTCGGCAAGCCTTGCGCTCAGTGCAATTGTCCTATGGCAGACCCAAGGTCGCAAAGCACGTACACAATAGCTGTAATTATACCAATCAGCCTGATTTCTGACTCGTGATTATGGGGTTTCTGTCCGGCGAGTTTCGTGATTCCCTTATGGAATAATAGACACTCGCCGCGGAGGGGATCATGGTTGGGATTGAGTTGCGGGATGATTACAGGGCAG
>JAAELR010000065.1 GCA_024226455.1 Paracoccaceae bacterium | reverse complement strand
TATCGGTTGCTTCTCAGATCCAGCACGCGGACATAACCGGAGAGCGAAATGGAGAACCGGGTGGACTACGCGGAATATGGTGGCGAGGTAGCGTCGTAACGCAGCCAGCACAATACGCAGCCGGCCGAGGGCGAGCGGTGCGCTGACGCGCAGCAAACCATGAACGACCTATCTGGCGTAGCCGATAATTCTTCATCACTGGATGAGAAGAAAAGACTGACACAGAGGCAGGAGATTATCTCGGTTTCTTCTCAAGTTCAGCAACGTTGAAATGAGAGGAGAGCGAAATGGATACCCGAGTTGAGAACCCGGAAGATGGTGGCGAAGTGGCGGCGGAAAGGAGCCAGCGCAAAACGCAGCCGGCAAAGGGCAAGCGCTACGCACGGGCCCAACGCAAAGAGATACTGGAGTATGCCGAAGAGCACAGTGTCAAAGCGGCGGCGGAGAAGTTCGGCGCCACCGAGACGAGCATCTACGAATGGCGTCGTGCCATCAAACGCCGGAGCAAGCCGGCCGGTGAAGGTGAGAACGGGGATAAGCCGAGCGGGCAAGTGATCGAAGACCCCAAGGAAGAGCGGGACCGGAAGATCCTCGCGATGTGGCGGCAACACCCGGGATACGGTCCGAGTCAGGTGCGCAACATGCTCAAGCGCGATGGATTCAAGGTATCGGTGGGCACGGTGCGCGATGTCATGGAGCGTAGCGGTTATCTGCCGCCGAGCATCCGGCGCAAGGAGCCTGCCGCCCGTTATGAGGCGGCCCGACCGCGCGAGCTCTACCACCTGGATTTCTACCATTTCCATGTGCACAAGCAAAAACAGTGCGTGCTGTTTATCGAGGACGACTTCTCGCGCTTTATTGCCGGCTGGACGCTGGTGGCGGTAGAGGCGGCCGAGCCGGTCATCGGCTGTTTCGAGCAATCGGTACAACGCTATGGCCGTCCCGAGGGGGTGATGTCCGACCGCGGATCGGCCTTCCATAGCTGGCGTGGCTTGTCGCGATTCGAGGCCTTGCTGGAGGAGTACGAGATCAACTACTTCCTGGCCAAGGAGGCAGCGGTCAACGGCAAGGTCGAGGCGCTCAACGCCAGCTTCCAGAAGGAGTGCGTGGAGCAGATCGAGTTCATGGATCTGACCGATGCCGCGCGCGGGATCGGGCGCTGGGTGGAGCACTACAACCACCGCCGCACCCACCACGGCCTCGGGGGGCTGCTGGTACCGGCGGACCGTTTCTACGGCATCGCCGAGCAAAGCCTGCGGCGCATCGAACAAGGGCTGGGGGCCCAAACGGCGGAGTTGAGCAGTCCCGATGCTCGCGCCCTGGAGCTGTTCCGGGTGCTCTCGCGCGGCGGCAAACCGGAGATCTGGCTGATGGGTGAGAAGGTCCTCGGTTAGCGGGGTTTGAACGGCAGGGGAGGATTGGCCACAATGATTGCGCCAACAACACACCACAACCAATCCCAGCCTGCCGCCCATGACCCTACAAGAGCACTGCAAAAAAGACAAGCTGACGATCATTGCCATGCATGCCCTGGTATGTGAGTGTGCCGAGGAGGGGTCGATCGTGCTGGAAGGCAGCCTGAGCGGGATTTGTCGCAAAGCCGAGGTCAACCGGACCCAACTCTACGAGCGCAAGACGCAGCTGCGGGCGGTCTTGGCCGAGATCGAGCTGGCGGGTCCCGGGCGCCCTGCCAACTCGGGAGCGGCCCCGGTGGCGGTCGAGGAGCATGCGGGCCGGGCGTTGCGCGAACAGGTGTTGCGTTATCGCCTGGCCCACCCCGGGGCGATGGTTACCCACGCCGGCGGGAGCACGAGCTATAGCGATGGCTTCAGGCGTTTCATCCTCGACCTGGCGGACACCTGGGAGGGGCCGCTGGAGTCGTTCTGCCAGTGGGCCGAGATCCCGTACCCGACCCTGGTGAGCTGGCAGAGATGCGATCGAGCCCAACCCTATACACCACAGCCAGTGCGGGCCGCGCCGCTGCTGGCTGACTCGGCCACCGCGGAGTGCCGAACCATTGTGGAAGACTACGCCCGATGGGACGGGAGCCTGCGGGAGTTTCTGAGCTACGAGGCCAAACGCCTGCGGCTCGCCCCCGATGCGATCCGCCGGGTCTTGGCGATCACCGGGATGATCTCAAGCAAACCCCGCAAGGCGCCGCGCTACCGCGGCAGCACCGAGCGGTGTGAACCGGGAGCCATCCTGGTGACCGACGGCAAGGAGGTGGAGGTGGT
>JAAELR010000064.1 GCA_024226455.1 Paracoccaceae bacterium | reverse complement strand
GGGCTTTCCGCCGAGGGGTTTGTGTCGCCCCGGCTGGCCGTGGTGGTTTGAGGGGCGGTAACCTTGGCGCTAGTGGTGCGGGACGCCGCCTTCGCCAGCCCGGTCTTAGGTTTGCGCGCGGGACGGATCTTTTGCCGCGCCGTCCGTTGCTGTACGGTGCTTTGTTGCTTGGGCGTCTCCCGCTCCTCCGTAATCGGGGAGGGCATGGTGCTGCTATCAGGCTTAGCTGCCTCCGGTATCGGTTCCGGCTGAGGCGCTACCGCCGGTGCCGGTGTATTAATGGCCGGTGCCGGCTCCGATACCGCGGGCGCCGATTTTTCTCTCTTACGAAACAGGCTGCGTATCCCATTGCCAACCAGCATCAACAGCGCTTTGACCATGAACAGTGCCATATAGGCGAGATTGCCGGCCTTTTCGGCAAGGGAGGGGCCGGATGTCGTCACCGGCGCCGCGGCTGGAGGGGTCACGGAATCCGGTGGTGGTTCGGCGGCGACGGCTCCGCCCTCCCCGAGGGCCAGTTTGATCAGAGACTCCTTGGCTGCCACACAGCCAAGGGGTATCACCACCAGGGTCAGCACGGTAGAGACCATTACGCCGAAGGCCAG
>JAAELR010000063.1 GCA_024226455.1 Paracoccaceae bacterium | reverse complement strand
GGCGAAGTAGAGGTCACCAACAATGGTTGTGAGCGCGCCTTGCGACCTTCCGTGACACAGCGCAAAGTCACCAATGGTTTCCGATCCATGTGGGCCGCCCAGGGCGACTGCGCCGTGAGATCCGTCGCCGACACCGCCAAACTACGCGGCCAATCCTCATGGGAAACCATCAAAACCACCCTGGCCTGACCCAAAACCACAAAGGGGGGGGGTGAGTAATTACGTCCGCACTCACCGTTGACGCAATCCCACCTCGCATCCGCAGCGAAAGTCCGTTATTTCCGCTCAGCTGACACTCGCCGTATCAATTCAACAAGTGGTATTTTGGGACAGTCTCAAATCAACAAAATCAAGAACTTACAAGCCGAAAACCTAATAGGTTCAATTGGCACGTCATTGCTTGTTTCCCTTATGCTACGATCCTGCCCCCTACCGGAATTTACTCCACATACCCCTTGCCTCGAATCGCACGCCGGGGTATCGGCGGTGCCATGAAGACCGTGGCCATCATCATTTGCTGCATTATCCGCTGACATCCGTCGCGGGCCGGTCTTTTCGTTTCTCATCCACTCCGAAAGAGCTTAAAGCCCGCCCCCGAGGCAGCGTGCGTGCGTGTGAGGACGAAATGACAAAGATCAAACTCTACAACACCAGGACCCGATCGAAAGAGCAGTTCACCCCGCTCGATCCCGACAATGTTCGCATGTATGTTTGTGGGCCCACCGTCTATGACCGGGCGCATTTGGGCAACGCGCGGCCCGTGGTGGTGTTCGACACATTGTTCAGGCTGTTGCGGCATGTCCATGGGCCGGATCATGTAACTTACGTGCGCAATTTCACCGACGTGGACGACAAGATCAACGCCCGCGCCGCCGAAAGCGGGCGGGCCATCGGCGACATCACCGCCGAGACGACGCAGTGGTTTCTCGACGACATGGGCGCGCTGGGCGCATTGCAGCCGACGCACATGCCGCGCGCCACGGAATACATCGCCCAGATGGTGGCGATGATCGGGGATCTGATCGCCAAAGGGCACGCCTATGAGGCCGAGGGCCACGTGCTGTTTCGGGTGCGCAGCTACGGCGACTATGGCAAGCTGTCGGGCCGTTCGGTCGACGACATGATCGCCGGCGCCCGGGTCGAGGTGGCGCCCTACAAGGAAGACCCGATGGATTTCGTGCTGTGGAAGCCCTCGTCGGACGACCTGCCGGGCTGGGACAGTCCCTGGGGACCCAATAACGGTCGAGGTCGCCCGGGCTGGCATATCGAATGCTCGGCGATGTCCTATGAATTGCTGGGCGGCACGTTCGACATCCATGGCGGCGGCAACGACCTGCAATTCCCGCATCATGAAAACGAGATCGCCCAGTCGCGCTGTGTCCACCCCGAGGCGGAATTCGCCCGGGTCTGGATGCATAACGAGATGCTGCAGGTCGAGGGCAAGAAGATGTCCAAGAGCTTGGGCAACTTCTTTACCGTGCATGATCTGCTGGGGCAGGGCGTGCCGGGCGAGGTGATGCGCTTTGTGTTTCTCAGCACGCATTACCGCAAGCCGATGGACTGGACAGAGAAGAAGCGGCAGGAGGCGGAAATACGCTTGGATAAGTTAGCCTTAGCGTTGAAATCCGCCCAGCGATTTGGTCGGCCGCCATCTTCAGATTTTGAAGATCTCCCAGAGGGGATGAAGATCACTCTTGCCAATGACATCGACACACACGGAGCTATCCAAGCTCTTGAGAACACTGCTCAGATAACGCTTGGAATTGCGAGTCGCGTAGTGATCGGAGGTGATCATGAGCAACAAGCCGTCAGTTTGCTGACTGGTTTGAGCGTCCTTGGATTGTATGATCTTCTCCTGAAACGTCAGGCTAATATGGAGAGACGTCAGGACCTCCTTGACCCCATCGCGTCGGACATGACCATTCGCTACAATCTGGCGCGCCAAACGAAAGACTTCTCGAAAATCGACGAGATGAAAGCGGCCCTGCAGGAAGCTGGTGTTGAGGTCAAAATGGGCAAGAATGGTATCGACCTTGCCCCGAAGCCCGAATTCGATCCGGCGAAGTTGGAGACGCTGCAATGACCCGCACCCGCCTCTCTCTCTTCGACACCACCCTGCGCGACGGGCAGCAGACCCATGGCGTTCAGTTCTCGACCCCCGACAAGCACCTGATCGCCGAAACGCTCGACGCGCTCGGGCTCGACTATATCGAGGGCGGCTGGCCCGGCGCCAACCCCACCGACAGCGCGTTTTTCGACGCCGCACCAAAGACCCGAGCCACCTTTATCGCCTTCGGCATGACCAAGCGCGCCGGGCGCAGTGCGGCAAACGACGATGTGCTTGCCGCGGTGCTGAACGCCAACACGCCCGCCGTCTGTCTGGTGGGCAAGACCCATGATTTCCACGTCGAAACCGCGCTGGGCATCACCTTGCCGGAAAACCGCGACAACATCGCCGCCTCGATCGCCCATATCGTGGCGCAGAACCGCGAGGCGCTGTTCGATGCCGAGCATTTCTTTGATGGCTACAAGGCCAACCCTTCCTACGCGCTCGATTGCCTGCACGCTGCCCGCGACGCGGGCGCCAGATGGGTGGTGCTGTGCGACACCAATGGCGGCACCCTGCCGCAGGAGATCGCCGATATCACCGCCAGTGTCATCGCCAGCGGCATCCCCGGCGATCATCTGGGCATCCACACCCATGACGACACCGGCAACGCGGTGGCCGGCACGCTGGCCGCCATCGACGCAGGTGCCCGGCAGATCCAGGGCACGCTCAACGGGTTGGGCGAACGCTGCGGCAATGCCAACCTGACCAGCATCATCCCGACGCTGCTGCTGAAAGAGCCATACCGAAGCCAGTACGAAACCGGCATCCCCGAGGACGCACTGAAAACGCTGACCCATGCCAGCCGCCTGCTCGACGACATCCTCAACCGGGTGCCCAACAAGGCCTCGCCCTATGTGGGTTCGTCGGCCTTCGCCCACAAGGCGGGCCTGCATGCCAGCGCCATCATCAAGGACCCCTCGACCTATGAGCATATTCAGCCCGCATCGGTCGGCAACAGCCGCATCATCCCGATGTCGAACCAGGCCGGCCAGTCGAACCTGCGCGCGCGATTGCAGGGCATGGGGCTGGATGTGCCCAAGGGCGACCCGGCGCTGAGCCGCATCCTTGACACGGTCAAGGAACGCGAAGAGCAGGGCTATAGCTTTGACACCGCGCAATCCTCTTTCGAACTGCTGGCCCGGGCGGAACTGGGCCTTGGCCCCAATATCTTCGAGGTGGAGCGCTATAGGGTGATCAGCGAACGCCGCCGCAATGCGCGCGGAGAGATTGTTGTGGAATCCGAAGCGGTTGTGACAGTTTCCTCATGCGAAACCAGCCGCACCAGCTATTTCAAGAACGAGCATTCCAAGGACCTGCAGGACGACGGGCCGGTCAACGCTCTGTGGCAGGCGCTGAAGGCCGATCTGGGGCCGCATGGTGACCGGATCGCCGACATGCGGCTGGTCGACTTCAAGGTGCGCATCACCCAGGGCGGCACAGAGGCGGTGACCCGCGTGATCATCGACTTTGCCGATGACGCCGGGCTGGAATGGTCCACGGTGGGCGTTTCGGCCAATATCGTCGATGCCTCTTTCGAGGCGCTGCTGGATGCGATAAACTGGAAGCTGATCCGGGACGGGGCAGTGCCAGCATGACAGACGCATTCTTCACCCTCTACCAGGGGCTCGAACGCGAGGGCCCGGGCGAAGCCGCCGATGTCGCCTGGGTGGCCGATCTGCTGAACCTGCCCGCCGATGCAAGGATCTGCGATGCGGGCTGCGGGTCGGGCGCCGATGTGCCCGCACTGCTGATGGCCGCGCCCCAGGGCAGGGTGACGGCGGTCGACAGCCACAAGCCGTTCATTGACGAGCTGCTGGTGCGGGTCGATGCCGACCCCCGTGTGACCGCCTATGCCGGCAGCATGGCCAAGCTGAAGGGCCCGTTCGACCTGATCTGGTCGGCCGGGGCGCTGTATTTCCTCGGCGTCGAGAAGGGCCTGAAAAGCTGGCGCCCGGCGCTGGCCAAAGGGGGTGCTGTGGCATTTTCAGAGCCCTGTTTCTTTACCGACACCCCAAGGGACGCGGCCCGTGCCTTCTGGGATGGCTACCAGACCACCGATCAGGCCGGGATCGGGGCGCGGGTGCGTGCCGCCGGGTACCAAACCCTCGCCACCCGCCGGATATCCGACGCAGCGTGGCAGGCCTATTGCCGTCCGCTTCAGGCCCGGATAGACGCGCTGCGCCCCGGTGCGGACAGGGAATTGTCGGCGGTGCTCGATGCGTCGCAGGCAGAGATCGACACGCAAAAGCGGGTCGGGGACGAGACCGGGTACCTCATGTCGGTGGTCCGCCCCGCATGAGCCTGCAGGCCTGCGCCGAACTGGTGTGCCGGGGCGACCCGGACCGGTTCCTTGCTACCATGGCCGCGTCGCCGATGGCGCGGGCGGCGCTGTTTCCGATCTATGCCTTCAATGTCGAGGTGGCACGCGCGCCCTGGGTGACGCAGGAGCCGCTGATCGCCGAGATGCGCCTGCAATGGTGGCGCGACGCGTTGGCCGAGATCGCCGGCGGCGGGCCGGTGCGGGCGCATCAGGTGACGACGCCCTTGGCGGCGCTGCTGGACGCCAGGGGCGCGGATTTGCTCGATGGGTTGATCGAAGCAAGGCATTGGGACATCCACCGCGACCCGTTTCAGGACGCGGATCATTTCGCCCGATATCTCGACCGGACCGCCGGAAACCTGACGCTGGCCGCGGCCCGTTCGCTCGGGGTGGCGCAAGATGAGGCCGCCATACGCGACATCGCCTGGGCCGCCGGCCTCGCCAACTGGTTTCTGGCGATCCCCGAACTGGAGGTCCGCGGTCGCGTGCCGCTGGTCGACGGAACGCCAGCGGCGGTGCGCGACCTGGCCGGGCAGGGGCTTGCACGCCTGTCGGGCGCCAAGACGCCCAGGCCCGCACAGACGGTGCTGCTTGCCGCATGGCGGGCGAAGCCGCTGCTGCGGCAGGCCCGGGCGCATCCCGACCGAGTGGCGCGCGGCGATCTGCGCCAGTCCGAATTCGTCCGCCGCTGGGGGCTGCTGCGGCGCAGTCTGTCGGGGTTCTGATGCCGCTTTCTGGCAGCGCTAACTGTATATTAAACATACTGTTAGCACACTGTCCCCATGGGGACAGTCACATTTCCCTGGGCCGCATCATCAGCCAGATCAGCGCCCCGGACGCCAGCACCAGAAATGGCGCCATCGCCAGATTGACCGCCGTCCATCCTTCTTGCGCCGACCCGCCAGAGCAGTTCATCAGCCCGCCGCTGGCCAGCGAGGCCACGGTAACGCAACCGAACACGATCATGTCGTTCATCCCCTGCACCCGGCCCTGTTCCTCTGGCGTATGGGCGCCCGCCAGCATCGTGGTGGCGCCGATGAAACCGAAGTTCCAGCCAATCCCCAGCAGGATCAGCGCTACAAAGAAATGCCCCAGTTCGACCCCCGCCAGCCCCACCGCGCCCGAAGCCGCCAGAATTGCCAGCCCGACCGCAACGATCCGTTCGGCCCCGAACCGGGCGATCAGGTGACCGGTGAAAAAGCTGGGCGCGAACATCGCCAGCACGTGGCCCGACACTACGTCGGCGGCGTTGTTCTGGCTAAAGCCGCAGCCCACAACCGCCAGCGGGGTCGAGGTCATCATCAGGTTCATCAGCGCGTAGCTGACCATGGCGCAAATGATCGCCACCGCGACGCGCGGGCACTTCAGCAGCTCGATCCGGCTGCGGCCCCTCGGCGCGTCATGCCGCGGCGCCGGCGGTCTGGGGATGTCGAGAAGCAAGAACAGCCCGCTGCCCAGCACATTGATCGCGATCACCGTCAGATAGGCGCCCAGAAACGGCACCACCATCGCCTCTGCGGTGACCTTGGCCAACTGCGGGCCGATCAACGCCGACACCAGCCCGCCAGCCAGCACGTAAGAGATTGCCTTGGGGCGGAAGCTGGGGCTTGCGGTATCGGCCGCGGCAAAGCGGTAGAACCCATGCGCCGCCATGTAGATCCCGGTGCAGAGAGAGCCGATCAAAAACAGCGTGAAACTGCCCTCGATCAGCCCCCAGGCCCCGATCGCCGCCCCCAGCGCACCGCCCGCCGTGCCCACGAAGAAGCCCGCGCGCCGACCATATCGCTGCATCACCGCCGAAAGCGGCGTCGCCGACAGCATCGAGCCCAGCACGATCAGCGAGATCGGCAGCGTGGCAAAGCAGACATTCGAGGCCAGCGATTGCCCCGCCAGCCCAGCCAGCACGAAGATCATCGGCATCTGCGCGCCCAGCGTTGCCTGCGCGATCACCAGAATCGTGACGTTGCGTTTGGCGCGGCGGTTGTCGTCGGGCAGGGGTTGCGCAAGATCGGTCATGCAGACTGACTTATCTGGCAGGCCATGGGAAGAAAAGGCTCAAACTGCTGCGTCGATCACATGCGCGAATGACCCGCAAACCCGGCCCAGGCACAGCCCCATGGGTGCCAGGGCCGTGCCCTCGGCATCGGTAGCCTCAAACAGTGGGGCACCCTCGGCGCGCAGGGTGGTGGCATAGTGGAATTCATGGGCGTTCAACGGTCCGGTGAAAGGTCCGCCCGTTGGAGTCAGGTGGCGATAACCCAGATGCAGGCGACGCGTGGCGAAACTGGTCTCCAGCGGCAGCAGGCCAGCCATGCGGTGGCGTGTGCCGTCGGCGTCGATCAGGCCCTCACCCAGTGCCATATATCCCCCACATTCTCCATAAATAACAGAAGATTGCGCAGTTTTTCTAAGGCTTTGCATGAAGGTGCCTGCCGCCGCCAGCCGGGCGGCGTGCAGTTCCGGGTAGCCGCCGGGCAGAATAACCAGATCGGCCCGGGGCACGGGCGCGTCGGCGAGCGGCGAGAACGGGCGGATCTCGGCGCCCTGGCGGCGCCAGTCCTGCAGCAGGTGCGGATAGGCGAAAGCAAAAGCGGCGTCCTGCGCGATGGCGATTTTTTGCGCCGGTGGGGGCAGACCGGGAAAAGGGGAGGACTCGGGCAGCGGGCCGGCCAAAGCCAGCAACGCGTCAAGATCGACCTGGGCCGCGACAGCGTCTGCGGCGCGGTCGAGAAAAACGTCGAGATCGGGACGTTCCTGCGCCTGCACCAGCCCCAGGTGGCGCGAGGGATGGCCCAGGCCGGTATCTCTGCGGATCGTGCCCAGAATGGGAATACCAATTGGTTCCAATGCCTTGTACAGCATTCTTTCATGCCGCTCGCTACCGGTCCGGTTCAGTATCACCGCCCGAACGCGCACCGCGCGGTCATGTGCCGCAAACCCCGCCACCAGCGGCGCCACCGATTGCGCCATGCGTGCGGCATCGACCACCAACACCACCGGCAGGTCCAGGATGCGGGCCAGATCCGCCGTGGCGCCCCTGCCATCTGGCGGGGCTCCGTCAAAGAGGCCCATAGCCCCCTCGATCAGCAGCAGATCCTTTGTAGCTGCCAGCGCGCCGATGCGCCCCGGTGACATCGCCCAGGCGTCGAGGTTCAGGCAGGGCGCGGCGCAGGCGGCCTCGTGAAACCGCGGGTCGATATAGTCTGGCCCCGATTTGGCGCCGCGCACCGCCAGCCTGCGCCGACTGAGGGCGCGCAGAAGCCCCAGCGTCACGGTCGTCTTGCCGCTGCCAGAGCCGGGCGCGGCCAGGATCAGCCCGGGCATGACCGGCCTGTCGCAATGTGGCGAAAGCCCCGCATCACGCCTGCTCTGCCGGGCGCCCGCGGCCCAGCGGGTCGGTGTCGCGCGGTTCGGTGCCCGACGCCATCGCCTGCCAGTCAAGCGCCCGGCGCAGCAGCGCGGCGCGCCCGACGCAGATGATTGCGGGCGGCTGCAGTTCGGCGGCGAGAATATCGTCGGCAACCCGAGCCAGCGTGGTTTCCAGCACCCGCTGCTCGGGCAGGCTTGCGGCGGTCACCACCGCCACGGGCTCGTCCCCGGGGCGCCCCGCGGCGCGCAACTCGGCGGCGATCTGGGCGATATGGCGCATCCCCATATAGATCACGATCACCTCGGAACCATTGGAAATTGCTTGCCAATTCAGTGGCGTAGCCCGGCCCGAAGGGTCATGGCCGGTGACGAAGGTGACCGACTGGTTCACGTCCCGGTGGGTGGCGGGGATGCCGGCATAGGCCAGCCCGCCGATGCCGGCGCTGATGCCGGGCACGATGCGGATCGGCACGCCCTGCTGCACCAGCGTTTGCGCCTCTTCGCCGCCGCGGCCAAAGACGAACGGATCGCCGCCCTTCAGCCGCAGCACACGTTTGCCTGCGCGCGCCAGCTCCACCAGTTGCTGCGATATATCGCGCTGTTTTGGCGAGGGCCGGCCGCCGCGCTTGCCTGAGGCGATGCGCTCTGCCTGCGGCGCCCAGTCCAGCACGCCCGGCGGCAGCGTGTCATGCACGATGACATCCGCCTGACGCAGCGCATTCAGCCCGTGCAGGGTCAAGAGCCCCGGGTCGCCGGGCCCCGCGCCGCACAGCCAGACCCAGCCGGGTTGCAGCACCGGCCAGTCACCGGAAGGAAGCTTGATCGAGTCGGTCATGCGCCGTTTATGGCCCGTGGCGCCGGTGGCGGAAAGCGGGCAAACGACGCGCATTGCCCGATTGGCGACGGTGACTCGCCGCCCTATAGTCTGCCCGATGACGCGCAAGCCGCAATCCGACCTGCGCCGGGGCTGGACCACCGGCGCCTGCTCTACCGCCGCCGTGAAGGCGGCGCTGTTGCGGCTGTGGGGCGGCGCGTTTCCACAGACGGTGACAATCACCCTGCCGCGCGGCGAGACACCGGTTTTCGCGCTGGCGCACCGCGCCGCGGGCGACGGCTGGACCGAGGCCGGTATCGTCAAGGATGCGGGCGATGACCCGGACGTGACCCATGGCGTGACGGTGATTGCGCGGGTCGAGGCGTCGGATGGCGGCGTGCGGTTTCACGCCGGAGAAGGGGTCGGGACCGTCACCAAGCCGGGCCTGCCGATTGGGCCCGGCGGGCCTGCGATCAACCCGGTGCCGCGCAGGATGATTTGTCAGACAATTGAAGAATGTGCCGCAACATACGGAAAACAAGCCGATATCAATGTCACGATCTCAATCCCCAACGGTGCCGCGATAGCTGAGAAAACCTGGAATCCGAGGCTGGGCATCACCGGCGGACTGTCGATTTTGGGGACCACGGGAATTGTCAGACCTTTCAGTTGTTCTGCCTGGATCGCCTCCATCCATCGTGGCGTCGACGTGGCGCGGGCGGTGGGGCTGAGCCATGTGGCCGGCTGCACCGGGGCTACCAGCGAACGCGTGGTGCAGACGCTGCACGGGTTGCCCGACCAAGCTATGCTCGATATGGGCGATTTCGCCGGTGGGCTGCTCAAGTACTTGAAAACCCACCCTGTCAAACGTCTGACAATTGGCGGAGGCATCGGCAAGATCACCAAACTGGCCCAGGGTGCTGGGGATCTGCACTCGGCGCGCAGCCAGGTGGATTTCGCAGCTCTTGCCGCTGAATTCGGCGAGCCGGGGCTTGCCGATGCCACCAGCGCGCTGCATGTGGCCGAACGGGTCAGGGACATGCCGCAGCGTATGGCCGATCGGGCCCGTGTTCGCGTGGCCAAGGCACTGCCCGAAACCGAGACCGACGTGGTGGTTGTCGACCGCGCCGGGGCCATCCTGGCAAGGAGCGGATAGATGCGGCTGTTGCTGATGGCCGGTAGCGGCGAGGCGCGCCGGATTGCCGGGGCTCTGACCAATTTGCCCGGTGTCGAGGCCAGCGCCTCGTTGGCAGGTGCCACCCGTCGGCCTGCCCAGTTGGGCCTGCCGACGCGAATAGGTGGCTTTGGCGGGCGCGGCGGTTTCATCGACTACCTGCGCGCCGAGGCCATAGAGGCGGTGCTGGACGCGACGCATCCTTTTGCCGCCAATATCACCGCACGCACCGCCGCGGTCTGCCACGAGATGAACCTGCCCCATGCGGTGGTGATGCGCCCCGAATGGCGCCCTGGCCCGCGCGACAGATGGCGGATCTTCGACCGCGAGGATCAGGTGGCGGGGTTCATCCCAAAGGGGGCGACGGTTTTCCTTGGCACCGGGGTCAAGGGGCTGGAAGGTTTTTCAAATCTGCGAGGTCGGCAGGTGATCTGCCGCCGCATCGACCAGCCGAAAAATCCGTTTCCCTTTCGGGGCGGTGAATACCTGATCGGGCGGCCGCCCTTCAGCCAGAAGGATGAGGTGGAGTTGTTTGGGCGGCTTGGCGTTGACTGGCTGGTGGTCAAGAATGCCGGTGGTGATCCCGGCCGCAGCAAATTGCTGGCCGCGCGGCAACTGGGGATCAAGGTGGCGATGATGCGGCGACCGCCCGAACCGCAGGCGACGATCCTGCGCAGCGTGAAGCAGGCGCTGACCTGGGTGCAGGGGCAGACATGACGGACCGCATCATCGAGACGCCCGATTGCGTGGCCGAAGGCGCCTCGTGGCTTGCCGCGCAAGAACCGCGTTTCGAGAAAGCCCTGCAGCAGACCGGGCCGCTGCCGCTGCGCCGCCGGCCCGACGGGTTCACCGAGTTGCTGAGCGCCATCGTCAGCCAGCAGGTCAGCGTCGCCTCGGCCAGCGCGATCTGGGGCAGGATCAGGGCGGCCGGGCTTACCGGTCCGCGCAAGATCATGTGGGCCAGCGACCACGACCTGCGCGCCTGCGGCCTCAGCCGACAGAAGATCCGCTATGCCAGGGCGCTGGTCGCGGCGCGGATCGACTTTGGCGCCTTGCGTGACGCCCCGGACGAGGATGTGATCGCCCGGCTCGTCGAGGTGCCCGGCATCGGGCGCTGGACGGCAGAGGTCTACGCCATGTTGTCGCTTGGCCGGGCGGATGTCTTTGCGCCGGGCGATCTGGCACTGCAAGAGGCGGCGCGGCTGCTGTTTGACACCGGCGAGCGGCCCACCGAGAAAGAACTGCGCGCCATGGCCGCGGCATGGAGCCCCTGGCGGGCGGTTGCGGCGCGGCTCTTGTGGGCCTACTACCGGGTCGCGAAGGACAGGGAAGGGATCCGATGACACGCATTCTGGAAAGCGCCCGCCGCGCCGCGGCATCCGGCACCACCAAATCGGTTGTCGTGTTCCTGCACGGCTATGGTGCCGACGGCGCCGACCTGCTGGGGCTGGCCGACCCGCTGGCAGAGCATCTGCCCGACACGGTGTTTCTGGCCCCGAACGCCCCGGAACGCTGCGTCAACAACCCCATGGGATATCAATGGTTTCCGGTGCCCTGGCTTGATGGTTCATCAGAGGAGTCGGCGGATGCCTCGATGATGCAATCGGTCGAGGATCTGAATGCTTATCTCGACAATGTGCTGACCGATGAGGCTGTCACCCATGGCCAACTGATCCTTTTCGGGTTCTCCCAGGGCACGATGATGAGCCTGCACGTCGCCCCGCGCCGGGCAGAGGCGGTGGCGGGCGTGGTGGGCTTTTCCGGGCGGCTGTTGCAGCCGGAAAGCCTGGCAGAGGAGGCGCGGGTGAAGCCGCCGGTCCTGCTGGTGCATGGCGACCAGGACGACATGGTACCGATCCAGTCGCTGCCCGAGGCGGGCAACGCGCTGACCGAGGCGGGGTTCGAGGTTTTTGCCCATGTGATGAAGGGCACCGGCCACGGCATCGCGCCCGACGGGCTAAGCGTGGCGCTGGCCTTCATCCGCGACCGGCTGGGGCTCGACGGCTGAAGATTGCCGCACGCGAAGTGTTGCGCCGCCACATCGCCGCGGCACCAGAGCGGCGGGTCGGGCAAGTTATTGCGGCATTGGTGGTATTTCTGGCTATAATGGCAAGAAAAGAAAAAGCCACCAGCACAGTAGTTGCTGAGGCAGGCAACAAAATGAGGCGAGCAATGATAAAAGCCCGATTGAACACGGCGGCGCGGCGTATGGTTTTAGGGACTGTGTCTGCGCTGGCGCTGTTGCCCTATGGCGCGCAAGGCGAGGCGCCGCTGCAGGACCATCCGATCCGCTTAGTGCAGTTCGAGACCGCCAATACCTTGCCCAAGGGTGTGCTGGAACTACATGTCGGGGCCATGCAATCCGACCCCAGATTGAGCTCGGCTACCGGCAATCAGGGGTATTTCGGCGGCGGCAGCTATGCGGTTAGTGACCGGCTTAGCTTTGGCATCGATTTCAGCAGTTACCGCGACCCGACAGTCAACCCTATCAATGGAGTGTTTCCGGAATTCTTCCTCCATGATTTGGCGGTCTGGGCAAAATACGGGCTGATTGATCAGGGCGCGTTCAAGGTTTCTGCGTTGGCTTCAGTCGAACAGTTTGTGCGCTTCGATGCAAGCCTTTGGGGCGGCGTGCAATCAGGGGTTACCGCAGGCGCGCTGAAAATACCGATTTCATATTCGCCGTCAGAACGGGTGCAACTGCACCTGACCCCAGCGGTTTCGGTCTTTCCCGAAACTGTGGGTGGCGCTGCGTTCTATGGTGTCATCGCTTCGGTTGGGGCGGGGGCAAGTTTCAAGGCGACCGAGAGGTTGGGCTTTTATGGGGCGGTGGACGTTCCGGTAAGTGGAGGCAATACGATCTCGAACACCGGCGCATTCGTGCAACAGCCGGTCTGGACGGTGGGAGGGCGGTTCAATGTCACGCCAAAGATTGCGCTGGACGCATTCGTCACCAACGGCGTTGGCCTGACACCGGCGACAAGCATCTGGACCCATTGGCCCGATGGCGAGCCGCTACTGGTCGGAGTTCAGCTTAGCTTTACACCTGGCGCACGGTATCCCGACAGTTTCCGCGGCCCCGCCGCGCCGGTCTCACCGCGGCAGGCCAGTCTGCAACAGGACGGGTTCACAATCGAAACGGCGGATACGTTGGAGCCGGGGGTTATGGCTCTCCGCGGCTGGTACGGATCGAATGAGAACTACGGTGCCGGGCTGTCCTTTGGTATCGACCGGGATTTTCAGGCTGACTTTCTGTTGGAACATTTTGCCAATGACGGCTCTGTCGCGCCCGCGCTGACACCGACCACCGAACTGCGCTATATGATTGGGCCAAAGCTTAGGCTGCTGGACCAGAACAATGGCGATCCGTTCTCGCTGGCTGCGCGAGTTCTGTTTGGGCGGCAAATAGAGTCGAACGTCGGGGGGGTTGGGGTGTTCTATGCCAGCCTGCAGGCTGACTATCAGTTGAACGAGCGGGTAACGTTGCGCGCCAATCCCCAGGTTGCCGCTTTTGGAAATACCGAGGTGGCGGGGCTTGGGTTTGGTGTGAATTTCGAACTGATGGACCGGTTCGAACTGATCGCCGAAGCGACCGCCGTGGGATTGGACGCAACCGACCCGACATGGGCGGCAGGCGCGCGCTACAATCTGCGGAATCCAGGGTTGTCGGTGGATTTGCATGCCAGCAATGCCATTGGGCGCAACGGGATCGGAACCATGATTGCCCAGGACAACACCAAATTCTCGGTTCAACTGACCAAAAGTTTCGATATTCCGTTCTGGCGCTGACACCGCGCGACGCCTGGATCGCCAAAAGACCTATCGAGGTCGCAGAAAACATGCCGGACCATGGCACGGCGGACATTTTGCGGAGTGAAGCATGAAAAAGGCTGGTTTCGCGGGCATATTGCAAAAGGCGGCGATTGCGGCGTCCATGGCCGTGGTACCGCCGTTGGCTGTGCTGGCAGAAACCCCGCTTGAGGCACCGTTGACCCGGTTCGCAAATTTCGAAACCGGCAACATCCTGCCCAAGGATACCTGGGCGATCCAGGCGGGTTCGCACCAGACCGATCTCAACACCGGCGTCGGCACGGGCAGCCAGCTTTATTACGGTGCGGCTGACTGGGCCTTGGGCCACAATCTGCAGTTGGGCTTTACCACTCAGGTCATCGAAGACCCGTTGATCAAACCGGTTCTCGGGACTTCCCCGCCGACCCGGTTCCTGACCACCGGGGGCAGCCTGAAATACCGCTTTGTCGACCGGCCCAACCTGCAGGTCTCGGCGCAGGCCTCGGTCGAGTCCCTGCGTTTCCGGACCTCGCTTTTCGGCACAGGTGTCGCCAATGCCGACAACGTGATCGGCTCTTTGCATTTGCCGGTCAGCCTGCGGCTCGGCCCGCAGTTGCAGTTTCACCTGACCCCGGGCGTGTCCGTCTTCCCCGAAACGCTGAACGGCATTCCATTTTTCGGCACCGTCGCACATCTCGGCGTCGGCGCGACCTGGCAGCCCAATAACCGGCTGCAGGCTTTTGCCGCCGTCAACGCCCCCTTCACGGGTGGCAACACCTTTGACGCCACACGCGCGATCATCAGGGTTCCGGTCTACACGGTCGGCGCGCGCTATGCCTTTACGCCCAAAGTGACGCTGGAAGGCTATGTCACGAACGGGGTGGGGATATCACCCGCTACCGGCATCCTGGCCTTCTATCCGGATGGCGACACGCCGATGTATGGGCTGCGGGTGACCTACACGCCCGGGGCCCGGCTGCGTGACACCTACCGTCCAACGCCCCTGGCCGAGACCTCCGCCCGCGCAATGCAGCTTCAGCGCGACGGGTTCACTGTCGGCTCTGCCGGGGTGCTGGATCCCGGCTACCTGCGGTTCGCCGCCTCGGGCGGAAGCCACGACAACTATGCCGTTGCTGGTGCCCTTGGGCTCGACCGCGATCTCCAGATCGAAGGGATCATCGAGGATTTCTCGAATGACGGAACGCTCGCCTGGGCTGACGATCCGACGCCAAACTCGGCACGCTGGATGGCCGGCGGCCGCATCCGGGTGCTTGATCAGAACAACGGCGATGCGTTTTCGCTTTCTGGCCGGGTTTTGGGCGGGCGTGACATCGAAACGCTTGATGTCGGGGTGCTCTATGTCGCCGTTCCCGCCAGTTATTCGGTCAGTGATCGTGTGACCCTGCACGCCGAGCCGAAATTCACCGCTTTCGGCAGCATCGAAATCGTCGGCTTGGGGCTGGGGCTGAACGTCGAGTTGGTGGACGGGCTGCAGGCGCTGGCAGAGGTGACCCCGGTCAGCGGCGGGCGCGACTTGGTCTGGGCAGTCGGGGCGCGCTATGACCTGCCGGGTGCCGGGCTGAGCGTCGACCTTTCGGCCACCAACGCCATCGGGCGCTATGGCATGGGCACCATGGTGGCACAGGACGAACCGCGCTTTGCGCTGAGCATCACCAAGGAATTCGGTATCTTCGCCCGCTGATCCCAACGTCATCTCAAACCCCTGTTCGCATTGGCGTTTTCCGGTCGGAGCCCGCCTGTTTTCGGTTGCCCAAACCACACGATCTTGCGGGGGTTGCCTGTAGTGGAGTGCCATATATAGTCGGGGCGACTCGAAGGTGGTGCCTTTCAGACGAGGCAGGAAGACAGGCGGAGGCATTAAACCGGGCAATGGATGGCGAATTCAGAACATCCTTCGTACGCGAACCCAGCAATCTGCGACACCACCCCGCGCTGGTGCTGAACGCGGATTACCGGCCGCTATCCTACTATCCGCTGTCGCTTTGGCCATGGCAGGAAGCGGTCAAGGCGGCCTATCTCGACCGGGTCGATATCGTCGCCGAATACGACACGGTGGTGCACTCCCCAAGCGTCGAGATCCGCATCCCTTCGGTGGTGGTGCTCAAAGACTATGTCCGGGCGCAAAAACGCGTGGCATTTACCCGCTTCAACCTGTTCTTGCGCGATGAGTTCCGCTGCCAGTATTGCGGTGGCAAGGGGGATCTGACCTTCGACCACGTGGTGCCGCGCGCCAGGGGCGGGGTGACCAGCTGGGAGAACGTGGTGGCGGCCTGTTCGAAATGCAACCTGCGCAAGGGCTCGCGCCCGCTGCACCGGTCGGGGCTTTGCCTGCGCAAGCCGCCGCGCCAGCCGGGGGCGGAGGAGCTGCGCAATACCGGCCGCAAGTTTCCACCGGGCCATTTGCACGACACCTGGGTGGATTTTCTCTACTGGGATGCCGAACTGGACGCCTGACCGCCGTTGCCGCGAACCAGTGGCTGGAATTGTCGAGGCGTTCTTGTCGCTCCGGCCCCCGTTTATCCGCCTGCGATTGCCTTGCACGAGTGGTTTGGGATTGCGCCGACCGTGTAGAAAATCGGGGCTTGCGCGGCCCGCTTGGCGGCTTGCGCTGAAAACCTCTCAGGCAGAGCAGCTGGCGCCGCCGAGGACGCAGAACTTGGCGCAGTGCGGGTGGTTCAGGAACACTTCGCCTTCGGCCTCGTCCAGCGTCTCGCCCAGTTCGAACCCGGGGTCATAGGCCAGCAGCGTGCAGGCCAGCACCGCCGGCCTGGCCGCGCCCCGGCGTTTGACCACCATGCGCGAGCTGGCACACATCACATCCCCCGGTGACTTGCCCAGGATGCCCCAGCAGGCGGTGGTGATCTCGGGCACTCCGGCGGTCTCGTCCATCTCGGGAAACAGCACGCATTGCCCCTGATCGGTTGTGTCGATGGCAAAGCCTTCGCGGGCAAAAAGCGCCGCATAGCCCGCCCGTTCCGCCGCTTCACTTTCGCCCCAGATCGTGCGTCCTGCCACCGCCATGCGGATGCCGGTGTCGCGCAGCCAGCGCATGCCCCGCAGCGTCACCTCAAAGGCACCCCTGCCGCGCTCGGCATCGTGGTTTTCCTGCGACCAGTGATCGACCGACACCCGCAGGGTCAGCCGGTCGCCAAAGTCGCGTTGCAGCCCGGCCAGCCCGGCGCGCATGCCGGGCCGCATCATCGGGCCCATGGCGTTGGTCAGGATCAGAACCTCGAACCCCCGCACCAGCGCCGCCCGCGCCATGCCGATCATCGCCGGGTTCAGGAAGGGTTCGCCCCCGGTAAAGCCGATCTCGCGCACCGCCCAGCCGCGCGC
Organism: Paracoccaceae bacterium; assembly: GCA_024226455.1. GTDB lineage: Bacteria > Pseudomonadota > Alphaproteobacteria > Rhodobacterales > Rhodobacteraceae > JAAELR01. Next base: position 27,232 of record JAAELR010000063.1, on the reverse strand, counting down.
GGCGATCTGGTCGAGATAACTTTCGACCTCTGCCTCCGTCATATAGACCAGCCGGTCGTTGCCGGGGGAGCTTTCGATATAACAATTGGCGCAAGCGATGTTGCACAGCGTGCCGGTGTTGAACCACAGGGTCTGCGGGTCGCAAAACCGCACGCTGGCGCGCGTCTCGCCCCCGGCGGTGAATTGCGGGTGCCGGAACTTGCCCGGCAAACCGCCGCTGTCATGATCTTTCATGCCCTGCCCAACCCCGAATTCCCGTTGTCTTTCAGAGCTATCGAAGCAAGCGGCGCAAGAAAACCCCCCAAGCCCCCCTTGACGCGGTTGTGATGGCGCCGTTGGGTGCTAGACTAGCCGGAAAAATGTGATACATGGGCTGCGTTAGCGCTAACAGAGGTATAGTCGACATGGCGTCGCGTGTCATTCCGGTCGATCCGTTCGATCTTGTCATATTCGGCGGTACCGGCGACTTGGCCCGGCGCAAGATCCTGCCCGGGCTCTACCGGCGGTTCTGGGCCGGGCAATTTCCCGGGGGTGCGCGCATCGTCGGCGCCTCGCGCAAGGACATGTCACAGGACGAATTCCGCAGCTTCGTGCGCGACGCGATTGCCAGCTATGCCATCGAAGGGGCGGACGACCCAGACTGCATCGCGGGATTTCTGAACCACGTTACCTATGTGGCTGTCGACGCCATGGGCGATGCGGGCTGGGATAACCTGAAGGCGATGGTGCGCACTGACGTGGTCCGGGCGTTCTATTTCTCGGTGGCGCCCGGCCTCTTCGGCCCGCTGGCCAAACGCCTGCACCGGTTCTCGATTGCAAGCAGCTCTTGCCGGGTGGTGGTGGAAAAACCCTTTGGCCACGATCTGCAAAGCGCCCGGACCCTGAACCAGACGCTGGCCAATTACTTTGACGAGGCCCAGATCTACCGGATCGACCATTATCTGGGCAAAGAGACGGTGCAGAACCTGATGGCAGTACGCTTTGGCAACATCCTGTTCGAGCCGCTGTGGAACGCGCAATTCGTCGATCACATCCAGATCACCGTCGCCGAGACCGTAGGCGTCGGCGGCCGCGGCGCCTATTACGACAAGTCGGGTGCCATGCGGGACATGGTGCAGAACCACCTGATGCAGCTTGTGTGCCTGATAGCCATGGAGCCGCCCCATTGCTTTGAACCCGACGCCGTGCGCGACGAAAAGCTCAAGGTGATCCGCGCGCTCGACGCGGTCGATCCCGGCGATATCGTGCGCGGGCAATATGCCGGGGCCGAGGGCATCGACAGCTACCTGACCGACAGCGAAAACCCCGCCTCGCTGACCGAAAGCTTTCTGGCGATGAAGCTGCACGTGTCGAACTGGCGCTGGAAGGGCACGCCGTTCTACCTGCGCACCGGCAAGCGGCTGAAGGCGCGCACCAGCGAAATCGCCGTGGTGTTCAAGGACCCGCCGCACTCTATCTTCGGCGAACAGCCCGACCGGCGCGGCAACGTGCTGGTGATCCGCCTGCAACCCAACGAGGGCATCAACCTGCGCGTCACCATCAAGGAACCGGGCCCCGGTGGCATGCGGCTGATCGAGGTGCCGCTGGACATGTCGTTCGCCGAGGCACTGGGCAAAGAGGCAAGCCAGGTCGCCGACGCCTATGAGCGGCTGATCATGGACGTGATCCGTGGCAACCAGACGCTGTTCATGCGCGGCGACGAGGTAGAGGCCGCCTGGGCCTGGACCGACCCGTTGATCGAAGGCTGGACCAGGCGCGGCGACAGGCCGCGGACCTACCAGCCCGGCAGCGCGGGACCGGAGGAAGCGCTGATGTTACTTTTCCGCGAAAACCGCCGCTGGAGGGAGATCGCGGAATGAAACTGATCGAATACCCCGACGAAGACATGATGATGATCGACGTCGCCAACCAGCTTGCCGGAGAGCTGAACGAGGCGCTGATGATCCACGAGACCGCGTCCTTCGCGGTGTCGGGTGGCAGCACGCCGGGGCCGATCTTCGATGTGCTCTGTGCGGCGACCATCCCGTGGGATCGCGTCACGGTGCTGCCCACGGACGAACGCTGGGTGCCTGTGAGCGACGCGCATTCCAACGAACGCATGATCCGTGAACGGCTGCTGGTGGAACGCGCGGCGGCGGCGCAATTTCTGACGGTCTTTGCCGAGGGCGAGGAGCCCGACGACCGCATCGGCCCGCTCTCTGTCGCGTTGCGTCCGCATCTGCCGCTGTCGGTGGTGCTGCTGGGCATGGGCGCCGACATGCACACGGCGTCGCTGTTTGCGGGCGCCGACGGGCTGGAACAGGGGCTCAGCGAGCATGCCCCGGGCTATTTCCCGATCCTGCAGAACGGCTCGGCAGCGGTGAACTGGCGCATGACGCTGACCGTTCCGGTGCTGAACGCCGCAATGTCGAAACATCTGGTGATCCGCGGCGCCGACAAGCGCGCGGCACTTGAACGGGCGCAAAGCATCGGCGATCCCCGGCGGGCGCCTGTGGTGGCGATCCTGCCGGAGACCACGGTGCACTGGGCGGAATGAAGCGATGAACTGGGACGCGTTGAAGAGCCATCACCGGGCGCGGGGCGCCTGCCGCATCCTTGATCTGTTTCAGGACCAGGGCAGGGCGGCGGATTTCTCTGTCCGCGCCTGCGACATGCTGTTTGACTATTCCAAGACGGATATCGACGTCAGGGCCCGCGACCTGCTGGTGCAACTGGCCGACGCCTCGGGGCTGGCCGAACGCCGCGCCGCGATGTTTTGCGGCCAGCGCATCAACGAGACCGAAGACCGCGCCGTGCTGCACACCGCCCTGCGCAACCCCGACGGCGATGCCCTGGTCGATGGCGAGCCGGTGGCGCCGGGCGTCCGCGACACGCTCGACCGGATGGCCCGGTTCTCGGACGATCTGCGCATCGGTCGGATTCGCGCCCCCGGCGGCGGGCGCTATAGCGACGTGGTCAATATCGGCATAGGCGGGTCCGACCTTGGCCCCGCCATGGCCGTAGGGGCGCTGGCGCCCTATACTGACAGGCTGCGCTGCCATTTCGTCTCGAACGTGGACGGCGCCCATATTCACGACATCACCCGCGGGCTGAACCCCGCCGCGACGCTGGTCATCGTGGCCTCCAAGACGTTCACTACCATAGAGACCATGACCAACGCCGCCACCGCGCGCGACTGGATCGCCGCCAAGGTGGGCGCCGACCTGGCCGGCGGGCATTTCGTGGCCTTGTCCTCCAGCCTGACCAAGACCGCCCAATTCGGCATCGACGAAACCCGCGTCTTCGGCTTCGAGGATTGGGTCGGCGGGCGCTATTCCATGTGGGGGCCGATCGGGCTTGGGCTGATGCTGGCCATCGGGGCGGGCAATTTCCGTGATTTCCTCGCCGGCGCCGCCGCGATGGACGCGCATTTCTGCTCTGCCGAGGGGGCGCGGAATATGCCGCTGATGCTGGCGCTGGTGGGTATCTGGCACAACCAGATCTGCGGCCACGCCACCCGCGCCGTGCTGCCCTACGACCAGCGCCTGGCGCGGCTGCCCGCCTATCTGCAACAGCTCGAAATGGAATCGAACGGCAAACGCGTGGCCATGGACGGCCAAGACCTGCCTTGTCACAGCGGCCCCGTGGTCTGGGGCGAACCGGGCACCAACGGCCAGCACGCGTTCTATCAGTTGATCCACCAGGGCACCCGCATGGTGCCGTGCGAATTCATGGTGGCGCGCGAGGGGCACGAGCCCGATCTGGCGCATCAGCACCGCCTGCTGGTCGCCAATTGCCTGGCCCAGTCAGAGGCCCTGCTGCGCGGTCGCTCGCTGGACCAGGCCCGCGAAAGGATCGCGGGCCGCTATGACGGCGACGAACTGGAACGCCAGGCCAGGCACCGCGTCTTCCCCGGCAACCGCCCCTCGACGACGCTGGTCTATCCGAAACTGACGCCCCGCATGCTGGGCCAGATCATTGCACTATATGAACACCGGGTCTTTGCCGAGGGCGTGATCCTCGGCATCAATTCCTTCGATCAGTGGGGGGTGGAGCTTGGCAAGGAGCTTGCCGTCGCTCTGGCGCCGCTTCTGACGGGAGAGGCCACGGCTGAGGCCAAGGACGGCTCGACCCGCCAGCTTCTCGACTACCTGACGTCGAAAGACTGACCCCGAGGCGCAACGCAGGATGGGATTTCGCCCCATCGCCACCGGTCAGGCCATAGACAGGTCCGCAAATTCCCGCCTGTCCGCCCCGATACCCAGCCGGTCCCGGACGGCCTGCGGCACCAGCCGCCGCGAAGAGATCCGGGGCCGGTCCATCTCGGGGATGATCCGTTCGGCGCCGTAAAGGTCGAGGTATTCGGCGTAATTGTCGAAACTGGCGCGCGTCACCGCATCGACAAAGGTCTCTGCCGCTGCACCATTGGCGAGGATCACGTCGTGGTCTTCGGTTTCGATGTGGTAATAGGTGACCTGATCTTGCAGCTCGTTCTCGGGGACGAAGTCGATGGTGTCATGGTTCACCAGCGCCGAGGCGTTGATCACCAGATCGTCGATGATCATGCCATGGTCGGCGGTGACGGTGAGGTCGGTGTGCGGCAGGCCATCGCCCAGTGCCCCGGCGCGGAAGCGGACGGGCTGCATGCGCGGGCCAGCGAGCAGCTTAAGCACCATCTGGCGGCCGATCCATTTGATGTTGACAATTCGGCCATCAGCAGCCCGAACCTTCTCGCCGATCTGCAGATCCTGAACGGCGCGATCCCCGTCCGGGGTGGCAATCATCGTCCCCTCAGCAAAGCAAAGCGGAAAAGGCGAAACGTCGAGCACAAAGTCACCGGCTTTATATGTTGACGGATAGTCGGCCACGTCTGCCGATACCGAATGCACAAAAGCATTGGCGACCCCTTGAAATACCAGGAACGTATGCCCGCCATAGTCGAATGTTCCTGCAAAGTCATAACCGCTTCCCGAAGATCTCTCGTCTCCGACATCGTAGGTACCGTCATCAGTCGCCGAGGTGGTCAGGAGGATGCTTCCGTCCGACGACGTGTTTTGTGCACCGTCAAAATTAAGGTAAGAAACCAAGGAAGTAACAAGGAAGTCCGCCATTTTGGGTCGGTCCTTAAGCAAAAAAGAGGAGTACCCGCAAAAGTTTAGACGAGTGCACTTGATACCGCAAGCCTTTCCGTTCGTTTGCAAGGGCAGCGCCGTGCGCCGTGAACCCGTCGCTGGTCGCCAATCGGTTGGAAAACGTCAAAGCACTGCGGCCTTCGGGCGCGCCTGCGTTCTCAATCCATAACGTTTTGCGGGCGAACAAGGCGTTGGTATGTTGCGCGCAGGCACACCCGACGGCGGTTCAAAAACGCAGATGGTTACGGAAACGAAAAACCCCGGCAAAATGGCCGGGGTTCAACGCTGGGTTTTGGGTCGGATGGTTTACGACTTGGCGAGGTTCCTCAGCACATAGTGCAGCACGCCGCCGTTTTCGATGTATTCGATCTCGACCCCGGTATCGATCCGGCATTTCAGGGTGATTTGCCTGACCGAGCCGTCAGCCATGGTGATCTCGCACGGCACCTCTTGCAGCGGCTGAACGCCGACCAGACCGCTGATAGAGACAGTCTCTTCTCCGGTCAGACCCAGTGATTTGCGGGTGTCGCCGCCGGTAAACTCGAACGGGATGACGCCCATGCCGACCAGGTTGCTGCGGTGGATACGCTCGAAGCTTTCGGCGATCACCGCCTTGACGCCCAGCAGCGCCGTGCCCTTGGCGGCCCAGTCGCGCGATGAGCCCGCGCCATAGAGTTCACCGCCGAACACCACCAAAGGCGTGCCGGCCGCCTGATAGGCCATCGAGGCGTCATAGATCGAGGTCTGCTCCCCGTCCGGCCCTTTGGTATAGCCGCCCTCGACCCCGTCAAGCATCTCGTTCTTGACCCGGATGTTGGCAAACGTGCCGCGCATCATCACCTCGTGGTTGCCGCGGCGCGAGCCGTAAGAGTTGAAGTCGCGCGGCGCTACCTGACGGTCGACGAGGTATTTGCCGGCCGGTGTGGTGTCTTTGAACGAGCCCGCGGGGCTGATGTGGTCGGTGGTGATCATGTCTCCAAGCAGGGCCAGAACCCGGGCGCCGTCGATGTTTTCGATGGCTTTGGTGTCCATGGTCATGCCCTGGAAATACGGGGGGTTACGCACATAGGTCGATGTGGATGGCCAGTCGTAGGTCAGGCTGTCGGTGGTCTCTACCCCGCGCCATTTCTCGTCACCCTCGAAGACATTGGCATATTTCGACTGGAACGCCTCTCGGGTCACGGTTTCGGCGACCAGATCGACCACTTCCTTGGTGCTGGGCCAGATGTCCTTCAGGTAGACGTCGTTGCCGTCCCTGTCCTGGCCGATCGGGTCGCTGGAAAGGTCGATATCCAGCGTGCCGGCCAGCGCATAGGCCACTACCAGCGGCGGGCTGGCCAGATAGTTGGCGCGCACATCGGGGCTGATCCGGCCCTCGAAGTTGCGGTTGCCCGACAGAACGGCGGTGGCGACCAGATCGCCCTCGTTGATCGCCTTGCTGATCTCGGGCTGCAGGGGCCCCGAGTTACCGATGCAGGTGGCGCATCCATAGCCCACCAGGTTGAAGCCGACGGCATCGAGATCCTTTTGCAGGTCGGCGGCCTCCAGATAGGCACTGACAACCTGAGAGCCGGGTGCCAGCGAGGTCTTGACCCATGGCTTGCGGTTCATCCCCAGCGCGGCGGCCTTGCGTGCCACCAGACCGGCGCCGATCATCACATAAGGGTTCGAGGTGTTGGTGCACGAGGTGATCGAGGCGATCACCACCTTGCCGCTTTGCATGGTATAGTCTTCGCCCTCGACGGGCACCTGCTTGCCCATCGGACGCTTGAACATCTCTTGCATCTGCCGGGCGAAGGCGGCTTTGGCATTGTCCAGTGCGATATAGTCCTGCGGCCGCTTGGGTCCGGAAATGGCGGGCACGATTTGCCCCATGTCCAGGCGCAGCGTGTCGCTATAGACCGGGGCATAGTCGTCGCCGCGCCAGAGCCCGTTCTCTTTGGCATAGGCCTCGACAAGCGCGATGCGGTCCTCGCTGCGACCGGATGTGCGCAGGTAGCGCAGGGTCTCGCCGTCGATCGGGAAAAAGCCGCAGGTGGCGCCGTATTCGGGGGCCATGTTGGCGATGGTCGCCCGGTCGGCCAGCGGCAGACGGTCAAGCCCTGTCCCGTAGAACTCGACGAATTTGCCCACCACGCCCTTTTCGCGCAGCATCTCGACCACCTTCAGCACCAGATCGGTGCCGGTGGTGCCCTCGACCATGTTGCCGGTCAGCTCGAAACCCACAACCTCTGGGATCAGCATCGAAATCGGCTGGCCCAGCATCGCCGCCTCGGCCTCGATGCCGCCGACGCCCCAGCCCAGCACCGCCAGGCCGTTGACCATGGTGGTGTGGCTGTCGGTGCCCACCAGCGTGTCGGGATAGGCAACCTGGTCCCCATTCTGGTCAGTGTCGGTCCAGACCGTCTGGCTGAGATATTCCAGATTCACCTGGTGGCAGATACCGGTGCCGGGCGGCACGACGCGGAAATTGTTGAACGCGCTCTGGCCCCATTTGAGAAAGGTATAGCGCTCCAGGTTGCGCTCATATTCGCGGTCGACATTCATTTGAAAGGCGCGCGGGCTGCCGAACTCGTCGATCATCACGGAGTGGTCGATCACCAGATCGACCGGGTTCAGCGGGTTGATCTTTTCCGCGTCGCCGCCCAGCGCCACGATGCCGTCGCGCATCGCCGCCAGATCGACCACCGCAGGCACCCCGGTGAAATCCTGCATCAGCACCCGTGCCGGGCGATAGGCGATCTCGCGCGGGTTCCTGCCGCCCTGATCGGCCCATGTGGCAAACGCCCTGATGTCGTCGACGCTGACCGTGCGCCCGCCATCCTCGAAGCGCAGCATATTCTCCAGCACCACCTTCAAGGCGGCAGGCAGGCGGCTGAAATCGCCCAGCCCCGCGGCCTCGGCGGCGGGGATCGAGTAATAGGCGACCGACGCGGTGCCATGGCTTAGGGTCTTGCGGGTCTTTGCGGTATCGGTGCCGACGGTAACGGTCATGCGGAGCCTCCGGATTCGTCAGAATGGGGAAATCTGCCGTCTTTTGCATCATGGCGGGCGGTGGTGCAAGGTATTTGCGTATACCTTGGTATACCAAGGCCCGCCCCAGAACCCAGGATCTTCACAGCCGGGTTACACCCGGCTCGCAATTCCTTGATTGGCAACCGGGCCGCCGCTGAACTAGCTTGGGTCTCAGATTATCGGGGAAAACTGAATGCGCGTCTTTCTTGCCAGCCTAATTCTGGCGCTGCTCGCCGCCGCTCCGCGGGGCATGGCCGGCGACCGCCCGGTGGTGGTGGAACTCTACACCAGTCAAGGCTGCTCGTCCTGCCCGCCGGCGGACGCGCTGCTGCTGGAACTGGCAGAGCGCGACGACGTGATCGCGCTGGCGCTGCATGTGGATTACTGGGACTATATCGGCTGGGCCGACAGTTTCGCCGACCCGGCCTTCACACGACGGCAAAAGGCCTATGCCCGCGCCGCCGGGCATCGCACCGTCTATACGCCGCAGATGATCGTCGGCGGCCAGGATCACGTGGTGGGCTACAAGCCGATGAAGCTGGCCGGGCTGATCGAACAGCATCGCGACCTTGCATCGGGGGTCGAGTTTTCGGCCACCCGCACGGGCGACACGTTGCGCGTCGAGGCCCGCTCGCTGAGCCAGCCCACCGGCGACATGGTGCTGCAGGTGGCTCGCTATGTCCCCAGCGAAACGGTAACTATCAGCCGGGGCGAAAATGCGGGCAATACCATCACCTATGCCAATATCGTCGCGGGCTGGGCGGTGCTGGCCCGCTGGGATGGCAGCCAGCCGCTGCGGATAGAGACGCAGCTGCAGGGCGACGGCCCGGTTGTGGTGCTGCTGCAAAGCGAAGGGCACGGGCCCATAGTGGCGGCGGTGCGCTTGCGCTGATCTGAAGTGCGGGCAGTTTTTTGGGCGCAAGAATTCTGGCGAAGTCGCAGCGAGATCCTGCTGCCGGGCAACGCCGCGGCCCGGACGGGCTATTGCCCCGGTGGTGTCTTCCATCGGCGATGGATCCAGAACCATTGCTCGGGATGCGCCCGCACCAGCTTTTCCAGGCTGGCATTAATCGCCCGCGTCATCTCTACCGGATCGCCATGCGCGACAGTGTCGTCGGCGATGATATCGAAATTCAGCCCGTCGGGGCGCCGCAGCCCGTAGATCGGCACCACCAGGGCGCCGTATTTCACCGCCATTTCCGCAGCACTCACCGCCGTCCAGGCCGGGCGGCCCAGGAACTCGACCGGCACCCCGTGCGCCATGTAGTGATCGGCCACCATGCCCACCGCGCCGCCGGATTTCAAGAAACGCACCATGCCCGCCAGCCCCCTGGGGCTGCGCTCGAACAGCGGCTCGCCCAGATGCGCCAGCTCGGCCACGTAGCGGTCGTTGAAGAACGCGTTCGCCATCGGCATGTATAGCCCGCCGACCCGGTAACCGCGCGCGATCAGGGCGGCGCGCGGGGCCTGGTGATTGCCGAAATGCCCGGTGATCAGGATCACCGGGCGGCCCGCCTCACAGGCCTCTTGCAGGGCTGCCGCGCCGCCGCCCTGCAACGGCACCCCGGCGACCCGCGCAATGAATTCCTCGCCCGAAAAGCTCTCGATCAGTGAGCGGCCGAAATTCTCCGGCACCTTGCGCGCCAGCCGTTCGACCTCGTCCTGCGGCAGATCGGGCATCACAAGACGCAGGTTGTCGCGCACCCGCTGGCGCCAGCCCGTGAACCGCGCCATGCGGCTGATTGCCCGACCGCAAAACGCCACGCGCCTGTCATAGGGCAACGCCATGGCCGTTCCGATCACCGCCCGGAACACCAGGTTTTGCACAAAATCCTTTGCCCCGCGTGTCGGCTGGCCCATCGGTCCTGTCGCGTCTAACCCCGCCGCGACGCCCCAACGGCGCGCGTTTCGCGGTGCCACACATAGAGCCCGGCCAGAACGATCACAAGCGCCCCAACATAGGTCCACCGGTCCGGGAATTCCCCGAAAACCACCATGCCCCAGAATGTCGCGAACAGCAGGCCGAAATAGGAAAACGGCGCGATCGCGCTGGCTTCGGCGGCCATCAGCGCCCGGATCAGGCAGAAATGCGCCAACGCTCCCACCAGGCCGATGACCAGCATCAGCAGAACCGTCGCCGCATCGGGCGTGACCCAGAACCGCGACACGATGAGGCTGAGCGCCACCGCGCCGAAGGCGGCGGTATAAAGAAGCGAGGTCCAGGCATCTTCATCCTTGCCGACAAAGCGGGTGGTCAGGGCATAGCCCGAAAAAAGCACCGCCGCACAAAGCGGCAGGGCGGCGGCGGCCTGAAAGGCCTCGGCGCCGGGGCGGATGATGATCAGCGCGCCGACCAGCGCGGCGCCGACCCCGATCGCGCGGCGCAGGCCAAAGCGTTCGCCCAGAAACAGCGCCGCACCCAGGGTGATCAGCACCGGATTGACGCTCATGATCGCCGCGGAGTTGGCCAGTCCGATAGCCACGAAACCGAAGAAGAAAAAGCAGGTTGCTCCCAGCAGGAAGGCAGAGCGCAAGAGCTGCAGGCCGGGATAACGGGTGCGCAGCACGGTCCCGAGCCGGGGCAGCACCAGCAGGAAAACCACCACCGTCTGCCCCAGATACCGCGCCCACAGCGCCATCACCGTATCGGTCCGGTGCGCGATAGCCTTGCCGCAGACATCCATCACCGTGAAACAAAAGACGGTGGCGATCATCAGCAGGATGCCTTGGGTATTGGGCCCAAGGCCCCGGAACCAGCTCATTGCGGACCGCGCGGGCGGTTGGGGCAATCATGCGCCACGGTGCCTGTCCTCTGCCGGGTCCGTCCCGGCGCGCCCGGTGTCGCCGCCTTCGACCCCGCAGGCATCACTGCCTTGATGCACAAAGGGTGGCTCATGCCGGCCGGTGAACCTTCCGGAGGGCGTTGTCCGGCAGTAGTATCCGGAGAATGCTGTCTTGTTGGCATGCTGGCGATCTGTGTCCGTCCGTCATGGCGCGACGTTAGGGGCGGCGAACCGCACTGTCCAGCGCCCGCGGTGACCGCCGGCAACCGGTTGTGACGGCTGGATTGCACCGTTTGGGTCTGCTCGACATACTCCTGGTGCGGAAACACCGCGGACCACCGTCGTTCACTGATAGCTTCCACCAACGGCGTAGCCGTAGATGCCCGCGCGCCCACGCGTTTGCGGCCAGCAAGAATGGCAAAGCACACCGCGGCAATGACAAGGCCCATTGCCCGTAAGCATTGCGAACCTCGGCGCCCGCCCGTTGGATTTTCCGGGCTACCGGCGCCGGTATCACTCCTCCTCCTCGACCACCAGCATGATCTCTCCGGCACTTTCCAGTTCGCGGATCGCAGCCACCACAGCGTTCATCGCCTCTTCGCCATCCTTCTCCTTGACCCGGCCCAGCGTCTCGATCTCGTCGCGCAACTGCGCGGCCATGCGTTGCGACATGTTGGTCAGGATGAACTCTGCCGCCTTGGCCTCTTCCTCTTTCGCCGCCGCCGCCGCCAGCGCGGTGATCAGCACCGTGGCGTCGACCTCGCGGGTGACCTTGGGCAAGTCGCGCGGATCGATCCGGGCGGGGATGTTGACGAAGGTAAAGATCGCCTTGCGCACCTCTTCGGCAAATTCCTCATCCTCGGAGCGCAGCCCGTCGAGCACATCCTCTCTGGTGGCGGCGGCCGAGAAGTTCAGGATCGCTCCGACACGTTCCACCGCGCCCTCCTCGAAGGCGCTGGGTGGTGCCGCGTCAAGCTGCGAGGCAAGCGCCTGGCCAATCTTCGACACGGTGGCGGGGGCGACCGCGCCGGTCTGCGATACCGCATAGGTGATGCGGCGGGCACGCTCGCCGGGCAGCATGCCCAGCAGCTCCGCCGATTTCGATACTTTCAGTTTCGACAGCACCACGGCGCCGATCTCGATACTTTCCTCTTGCAGGATCGGCAGCAGCCGCGCGGTGTCCAGCTCGGCGATCTGCTCCCACGGGTCACGGTTCAGGCCGACCCCGGCGGCAATGCGCAACCGCGCCGCGGCGCTGTCGCTGAGCGAGCCGTCCAGCACCCCAAGCGCACCCGACAGATCGGTTGGAAAGCCCAGGCCGATCGTGTCCAGCTCCAGCGCGAACTCTGTCACCACCGCGTTCAGGGTCGGCCGGTCGATATAGCGTATCTCGCTCATGTGCTCGGTCAGCGCCACCTGCATGTCGTCGGGCAGATCGACAAGCGAGATCCCCATCCCCTCGGCATGCAGGAACCGGACCACGATCGCAGCCTTCTGCCGGCGTGAAAGCACCCGGCGCGAGGATGCAGGGATGGCGGCAAGGGCGGCTGGTGCAAGGCTCATCTGGGGCGGTTCCATGGTTTGGCGCATCTTTGGCAGGCAAGTCTTAAGGATGTTCTAGCGGTGGGCTGAAACCGCCCCCTCGCGCAAGGGCGGTCACGCCTGCTCGACCAAAAGCCCCCGGGGTGCCTTGCCCGGCGCGCCATGGCGGACCAGCGCCTGCGGGGGCAGGGGGCTTTTGGGCGGGATCGCAGGGGGAACCCGGTTCATTGCGAAAGGCTCAGCCGCACCCCGTGCCGCTTTGCGTCGGCCCGCAACTGGTGCGGGATTGTGCGGCGTCTATGGGGGCGGACCGGCCCGGGTATGGCGGGTGCGCATGGTATAGTCCTTGCGCGGCCCCCGCACGACCCATGTGGCCGACCAGTCCGGCCAGCCCGAGAAATCATAACCGACATCGTATTGATCCGGGTCGCACCAATGCGCCGCCGCACATCGCCAATCGGGCTCAAACCGGTGGAACGGGCGGCCATCGGCAAAACTTACCGCTATCCGCGAACCCTCGGCGCGCCAGACATAGCTTTGCCGTGTCTCCAGGGGCGGCTGGTTGGCAAAGCGCAATTGCCCGCGTTCCACGTAGTGCAGGCCATCGCCCTGGCGCAGAAACCACGCCTCACCAGCCAGCAGACCGACCCCCGGCAGCATCCGGTCCTCGATCTTCCGGTCGATCTGCCACAGCCCCTCGAAATCCTGCAACCTCACGCGGACCACACTGCCCACGCTCACTTGCCCGTTTCCTGCCGACAAATCGCGACGCATCCACGCATACTGACAGGGCTCCCTTGCCGGTCCAACCGCGCCAGTCTAAGAGCGCGCCCAAGCCCCGACAATTCGAAAAAAGGCCGCGCGCATGATCCCCCGCTATTCCCGCCCCGACATGGTCGCCATCTGGTCGCCCGAGACCAGGTTCCGCATCTGGTACGAGATCGAGGCGCATGCCTGCGACGCCATGGCGGACCTGGGCGTGATCCCGAAGGAGAACGCGGCAGCCGTGTGGAAGGCGAAAGACGTCGGGTTCAACGTTGCCCGCATCGACGAGATCGAGGCGGTGACCAAACATGACGTGATCGCCTTTCTGACCCACCTGGCAGAGATCATCGGCAATGACGAGGCCCGCTTCGTGCATCAGGGCATGACCTCGTCCGACGTGCTGGACACCTGTTTCAACGTCCAGCTGGTGCGCGCCGCCGACATCCTGATTGCCGACTTGAAGGGGCTTTTGGCCACCCTCAAACGTCGCGCGTTTGAGCACAAGGACACCATCCGCATCGGTCGCAGCCACGGCATCCATGCCGAGCCCACCACCATGGGCCTTACCTTTGCCCGGTTCTACGCCGAAATGGACCGCAACCTGTCGCGCCTGCGCGACGCCCGGGCCGAGATCGCCACCGGCGCCATCAGCGGCGCGGTGGGCACATTCGCCAATATCGACCCGGCGGTAGAGGATCATGTCTGCGCCCGGCTGGGCCTGGTGCCCGAACCGATCAGCACCCAGGTGATCCCGCGCGACCGCCACGCGGCGTTTTTCGCCGCACTCGGTGTGGTGGCCAGCTCTGTCGAAAACGTCGCGACAGAGATCCGCCACATGCAGCGTACCGAGGTGCTGGAGGCCGAGGAGTTCTTTGCCAAGGGCCAGAAGGGCAGCTCGGCGATGCCGCATAAACGCAACCCGGTGCTGACCGAGAACCTCACCGGTCTGGCCCGTCTGGTGCGCATGGCGGTGGTGCCCGCGATGGAGAACGTCGCGCTCTGGCACGAGCGCGACATTTCGCACAGCTCGGTAGAGCGCAATATCGGCCCCGATGCCACGATCACGCTGGATTTCGCGCTGTCCCGCCTGACCGGGGTCATCGACAAGCTGGTGATCTATCCCGACAACATGATGGCCAACCTCGACAAATTCCGTGGCCTGGTGCATTCCCAGCGCGTGCTGCTGGCGCTGACCCAAAAGGGCGTCAGCCGCGAGGACAGCTATCGGCTGGTGCAGCGCAATGCGATGAGGGTCTGGGAGCAGGGCGCCGACTTCATGGCAGAGTTGAAGGCCGATCCAGAGGTAACAGCGGCGCTCGGGCATGCCGAGATCGAAGAGAAGTTCGACCTTGGTTATCACACCAAGCATGTCGGCACGATTTTCGCGCGGGTCTTCGGTGATGACTAGCGCTTGTCGCGCAATACCCCGGTTCAGGCACTCATCCCGTTGGTCGGGGCAGGGTTTGCGGCACAACGCGTTCGGGCCGGCGGCTTTTGCCTGATCGGTGCGCATGCGAACACAAGGCGGTCAGAACCGTGCGTGATCGCCCAAGGGGAGAGTGGCGCGGGGAAATTCTTTCCAAATCGTAAAGAATGCGGCAGATTTTCCGGCGCTGTTAACGATCTGTTAACAATTTGGTTGTCTTTATGGCGTTAGAGACAACCAAGGGGAAAGTCCTTCACATGAAACTCACAATCGCCGTTTTTGTTCTGGCTGCTCTTCCGACGCTAGCCATCGCCTATTGCAACGAGACGCGGCTCAAGCCCGACGGATCGTTCTGCCCGACCGACATGGTCTATAACAGCGAATTCGCGTTATGCGTGGAAAAACCCACGGGCTGACGACTATCCTCTCTCTCTCTGAGGTAGCGGACGTAGGTCTGCGGGCGGCCACGTCGGGAGTTTCCCGACGTGGCCGATCCGTTTGGCGAAACCGCCGACCCGTCCACGGCACCGGCCGGACGTTGATCTGAGCCGACGGCACCCAGCGGGGTGCACCCGCCTGCAAATAACCACCGGCAGAGCCAGGGGCGTTGGTCGCCATTTCCAAAAAAAATGCGCCCTTGGGGTTGACGCGGATCCGCGTTCTGAGGGCAATTCCCCCTCGCATTGATGCGAAAATGGAAACGGCTTGTTTCGTTTCCCGCTATTGTTCAGCATCCGGGAACATATTGCCACAAACCCCGCGCGGCTTTACGCTGTGACTCACCGCAACATCCCCCCGGAGGTATTACCGATGAAAGCCTTTGCCGTTTTGCTGACTGTCGCCGCTCTGCTCGCGCCCGCCGCCGCCTCGGCGGCCTATATGTGCGACAAGCAGTTTACCAAGAACCACGCCATCTCTTGCCCGGCGGGGTCGACCTGGGACAGCACATATGGCGCCTGTATCGTCAACGGCGGCTGAAACGGGCCCGGCCTGATCGGCCCCAATGCCGGCGACTGGACTCGCGGCTGACAATCAACCTACAGTCGCGCCATTGAACGTGGACCGGGGTCGGGATTTAGGACGCTGTTATAGAGTTCCTGCGCGAGACCTTGGGCTGGCCGCTGGCCGCCGCCATCGGCTTTTTCGGGATGACAAGGATCGCGCTCGGCCTGCTGGCAAACGAGCGCAAGGAATACATAGCGCTGTGGCTGATGGGCGGCGACACCCGGGAAAACTGGGCCAAGACCTTTCTTTCGCTGTTCGACGCGCTGTTCGGTGAAAAACACCTTAGCCTGAAATGCCTGATCCGGTCCTGCATCGCCTCGCTGATCGCGGTCTCGGGCATCTGGGGGCTGATGATCTGGTCGGGAACGCTGACCCGCGTCGATTTTCAGGACATGACTCTGACCAAAGCGCTGCTGCTCGGCATCGCCGTCAACCTTGGCGCCGACTATGTGTCGCTGACGGAAACCCGCTGGCTGCTTGGCCGCCTGCCTGCGATACGCTCTGGCGCGCTGCACGCCCTGATCCTGCTGGTCGACCTGATCGTCACCACCGCCATTATCCTCGGCGCCATCTGGGCCTTCCGCGCCAGCGGGCTGCTGCCCGATGACGGTACCGGCTGGCTTGCCATCGCGCTGGCCTTCTCGGTCTACTCGGCGCCGTTCTATTCGACCTTCCTCACCAGCATCTGGACATGGGGTTACATCCTGTCGACCTGGACCATGCGCCTTGCCGCCCGCCTGCGCCTTGGCCACTGGCTGGATGTCGAACACCGCCCGACCCTGTTCCTGTCGCTGATCCTCAGCGGCTTTGTCTATGCCGGCGCCTCGGGCGGGGCGCTGCTGCTGGAAAAGGACGAGACCGGCCTGTCGACGCTGGACGCGCTGGTGTGCCAGACATTCAAGGGCGACATCTGCCTGCGTATGATCGCCATCGCCGACAGCGAAGAGACGCAGTTCCTGCTGCAGGTGAACGCCTGCGAGGGCGGGGTGACCGCAACCTGCCTGTCCGATGGCCGGGCCAAGTACCAGGTCGAACCGGCCCGCGCCGCAACCCTGTGGCGGGCAGCCTGCGCGGGGGGGACATTAAAAGCTGCTTCAATCTCGGGCTTCTCTACCGAAACGGCCTTGGCGTTGCGGCGGATGCGGGGCGCGCGGCAGAGCTTTACGCGCAGGGTTGCGAGGGGGGCCATGCGGGGGGCTGCAGCAATCTCGGGGTTCTCTACGAAAACGGCGTTGGCGTTGCGGCGGATGCGGGGCGGGCCACCGATCTTTATCGCCAGGCCTGCACCGGGGATGACGCCTTGGGCTGTTACTATCTCGGCTGGAATATCCGCGACGGCATCGGTGTGCCGCCGGACCCCGGCGCGGCGCTGATCCATCTGCGGCGGGGCTGCGAGCTGGGCGGCAGCGACGCCTGCGCCGCCGCCGAGGCGCTGCAGGCGGCAGACTAGGCCACCCGCCCCCCGCGAGCGCTCTGTTAACCCGGGTGTTTGCGGTACCGGGGTCCGACGCAAGTCCGACAGCTATCCGACGCTATTCCGACAGGGCAATTGCCTTGTTTTGCGGGCGTTAACCCCTGATTCGCGCCAACCGGGTGCGCGCGGCGTTAACCGCCCATCAATTCGGGGTCGAACGGGTAGGTGGTCAGGTTCTCATGGCCATCCTCGGTGACCAGCACCTGATCTTCCAGCTTGATGGAAAAATCGCCGCCCACCTCGCCCACCAGCGCCTCTACGCACAGCACCATTCCGGGCTTGATCTCATAGTCAAAGGCACCCGGAACGGCCCGGTCGGGATGGCCGACCAGAGGCCATTCGTCACACAGGCCCACCCCATGCATCAGGCAGCCGTATTTCTGCGCCTGAAACCGGTCGTCCAGCCGGTGCGCTTTTGCCGTCAGTTCCGGAATGGTGATGCCCGGGCGCAGCATTTCCATGTTGGTCATGATGTGTTCATGGCCGTGGCGCATGGCGTAGACCATTGCATTCGTTGGCTTTCTGTCCCCGATCCACCAGGTGCGCGAGATGTCGACGCAGATGCCGTAGCTGCCGATCAGGTCGGTGTCGAAGGCCAGTATCTCATTGGGCTGCAGCTTGCGCGGGCCGCATTCCTGGAACCACGGATTGGTGCGCGGGCCGGTGGTCAGCAGCCGCGTCTCTATCCACTCGCCGCCGCGGCGGATGTTCTCGGCATGCAGCACGGCCCAGATATCGTCTTCGCTGGCGGTGCCTTTGGGGCCCATCTCGCGGGCGTAATCCTCCATGGCGCGCACCGAGATCTCGCAGGCGTGGCTGGCGCAGCGCATGGCCTTGATCTCATCGGGGCCCTTGATGGAACGCGCCTTTTCGGTCAGCTCCTCGCCCTCATGCACGGTAAAGCCGCGCGCCTCCAGCGCACGAAGCCCATGCAGCATGATCTTGTCGACACCAACCCCCATATTGCCGCCACCATGCTCGACCACCAGGTCCAGCACCTCGCCCGACCAGGTCTCGGCGGCCACATGCGCCATGTCGCCCCGGTCGAAATAGAAGAAGTCCGCGCCGGATCGTTGCTCGCGCACCAAATGGTTGAATTTGCTGAGGAAAGGTGAGTTCTTGTAATCCCACATCACCATGTATCCATCGGCGCAGACGATCAGCGCGCGGAACGGATTGTGGGTATTCCAGAGCTGCATGTTGGTGCTGTCGGTGGCGTAGCGGATGTTCAGCGGGTCGAACACGATCAGCGCACCGTAGTCGCGGGTGTTGATGCCATCGACCAGCCGCTGCCAGCGATAGCGCCGCATCACTTGCAGATCCGGCAGCTCCAGCCCCTCCGCGCGCCACTCGTCAAAGGCCAGCTGCGTCGGCCCGATCTCTATCCGGTCGCCATCGTTGGGCGTACCGTCGCCCAGTGTCGCCCCGCGCGAGGGATCGATCTTGCGCACGTCGCGGTGATGCTGCTGCATGTACATTCCTTTCCTGACACGGCGATGCTACCTGTAGCGGTGTAGCTGTCAGGTCTGAAACCGACAGCGTAGAGGACGAGAAACGGCATCAGGGGGCAGGGGTGACGGAACACCGGGTTCAGGCGCAATACGAGACCTTTCCCTATCCCGAACGCGATCCGGCGGACGAGACAAAGCGCCTGATCACCGGCTCGCCCAGTTGGCCGCAGGAAATGGATCACTGGCTTTGGGGCGGTGCGCGCGACTGGTCGCGCCCCTTGCGCGCACTGGTGGCCGGCGGCGGCACCGGCGACGGGCTGATCCAGTTGGCGCAGATGCTGACCGATGCCGGGCGCCCTTACCGGATCACCTATGTGGATCTCTCCGCCGCGGCCCGCGAGATTGCCGAAGAGCGCGCCGCCATTCGGGGCCTGACCAACATCGAGTTCGTCACCGGCAGTCTGCTGAACGCGCCCGACATGGGCGCGTTCGACTATATCGACTGCTGCGGCGTGCTGCATCACCTGCCAGAGCCGCAGGCGGGGTTCGATGCTTTGGCACGGGCGCTGGCGCTTGGAGGGGGTATCGGGCTCATGGTCTATGCGCCGCTGGGGCGTTGTGGCGTCTACCCGCTGCAGGATGCGTTCAACACTGCGCTGGGCCACCTGCTGCCAAGGAAAAAGCTGGCCGCCGCGCGTAGGATCTTTGACCGCGTCCCAGGCGGTCACCCGTTCAAACGCAACCCGCATCTGGGCGATCACAAGGCATCCGACGCAGGGTTCTTCGATCTGCTTTTGCACAGTTCCGACCGGCCCTATACCATGCCGCAACTGCTGGGCGCGTTGGGCTGCGCCGGGCTGGATCTGGCCGGTGTGCCAGAGCCAGCGCTTTATGATCCCGCCACGATCCTGCCCGAGGGGGTGTCTCTGCCCGAAGGGCTGGACGCTGCCGCCCGCATGGGGCTGGCCGAAGCCTTACGCGGCACCATGAAGACCCATGTGGTCTATGCGGTACCCAGGGGCGGTGTTGTCGCCCCGCCCCTGGGCAAGCCGCAGGCGGTACCGCATCTCAAGGGGGTCGACCCGCGCAGGCTGGGGCAGGCGGTGGCGCAGAAGGGGCGGGTGCGGATCACCCTGGGCGGGGAGGCGACCGAGCTGGCGCTGCCGAAAGCTGCAGCACCACTGATCGTCGGCATCGACGGGCGCCGCGACCTGGCCGCGATTGGCGCTGCCGCACGGCTTGACCCGATCGCTTTCGCAACCCGCTGGCGACCGGTGGAACGGGCGCTGGCGGGATACGGCCTGCTGCACTACTCGACCTTGCTGAAGGGGCGTTAATGCCGGATGAGCTGCAACCCGAACTGATCCGGTCGTTGCGGCTGACCGACCCGCCTGGATGGCGCTGTGAGACCGGCTGATCGCCGCCTGCCCGCAAAAGGTGCACGCGATGGCGGCCAAAGCGTCGGCCCCGGCCCGCAACGGGCCCGGTTCCTCCGCGTGGGCGTTGCGGGATCAGACCAGAAGACTAGACAGGTTCGGCAGGCTGGTTAAGCCGAGCGTCATCGCGGTACAGGCCAAAGCGGACGCGTTCAGCGCCTTGGGCACGTCCATGTTCTGCAATTTGTCGATCTTCAGCGCCAGGCTGGTCGGCACCGCCAGCGACAGCACGGTTTCCAGCCAGAAGTGCGCCGTGGGCTCATCCGGCAGCTCGACGCCGTCGGCTTTGTCGGGCTTGGCGCCGTCGAGCCAGGCCAGCACGTCGTCATTGATCATCGGCGTCTGTGTGAAATGGGACGGGATGATGGGCGCATTGCGTGCTGTCAAATGCGTCGCGACCATGGATGGGTCCAGGTTGGCCTCGATCTCGGCAGGGGTGACATCCACCACCTCGAACGGCAACGACATCTCGGATTGGGATTGCTGAAACGCCTCGTAGGTGCAGATCCGGTCGAACTCTTCGCCGGAATAAAGCGTGTCGTTCTCGGCTATGAACACCAGATCGGCGGCAGAGTTGTCATGGATGCATTCCGTCGCGTCCCAGCAGATATCGCGCTTGATCAGCCGGTGCCCCGGGCCGAGACGCCGCAGATCGGTTTCCCGGTCCAGAACCAGCACCGTCACCGAACGCTTGGCCTCGGTCAGTTTGGAGAGGATCTCTGCGTCGTTCAGGCAGGCCGCGGCGGGCCGTTCGGCGCCCAGGAAATGCTCGACCGGCAGGGGTTTGGGACTGCACGCCAGCAGCAGCTGCACAGAGGAGCAGGTGAACAGAGTAAAGATCTCGTCGGCCTCTTCTATGTCCAGTATGCGCTCGCCATGGGTTTCGAGCATGCCACGGATCTCTGCAATCAGGTTGTCGCGTTCGGGCCGGGTTCCGGCGCCGTAAAGCAGGGTTGCCTCAAAGGGCGGACTTCTATGGTCCATTGTTTCTTTTCCTTCAACCGTTCTGGTTGGAACTTAGTTTTGTTCATAAACCTGTCCGGAATATGACCCGGTTGGGGTGGTAACGTGGTTTGCTGACTACATCGCAAGTTGCATCAAGCGAGCAGGTCGCGCGGTTTGGGATGCCTCTGGCGGGGTTGCTGCACGGCGCGTATCGTGGTGGCTCGCCCCTTATCCATAGGCGCGTGGCCGACGGTTCGCAGCGCCGTATGCCCCCTTCTTTGACGGAACCCAGCGGAAACAGTTTGTTCGCATTGGGAGGATTGTTTGCCCGAACGGCCACAGTTTCGGTCAAATTCGCTGCCTTGAACGGTTACCACACCGAAAAGGTGTTCGGAACGGTGCGCTTTTTACCGACAAGTGGACATCGCCGCATTTCCGCCGCCCAGGCTCACCTATCCAGAGCAGACGCCGCAAGTATTAGGGGGCGCCACCCGGGCGCCCCTTTCGATCTGTCCAGCCTGCCGGATTCAACAGCTATAGTACATCTTGAACTCCATCGGGTGTGGCGTGTGCTCGTAGGCATAGACCTCTTCCCATTTCAGGTCCATGTAACCCTGGATCTGGTCGTGCGTGAACACGTCGCCGGCGGTCAGAAAGTCCATGTCGGCCTCCAGCTCTTCCAGCGCCTCGCGCAAGGATGCGCAGACGGTGGGGATACCGGCCAGTTCCTCGGGTGGCAGGTCGTACAGATCCTTGTCCATCGCCGGGCCCGGGTCGATCTTGTTCTTGATGCCGCTGAGGCCGGCCATCAAGAGTGCCGCAAAGCACAGGTAGGGGTTGGCCGAGGGGTCGGGGAAACGGGCCTCGACGCGTTTGGCCTTTGGCGATTCCGCCCACGGGATGCGCACGCAGCCCGACCGGTTGCGGGCGGAATAGGCGCGCAGCACCGGTGCCTCGAAACCGGGGATCAGCCGTTTGTAGCTGTTGGTCGACGGGTTGGTGAAGGCGTTGAGCGCCTTGGAATGTTTCAGCACACCGCCGATGAACCACAGCGCCTCCTGGCTGAGATCGGCGTATTTGTCACCGGAAAAGAGCGGCTTGCCATCCTTCCAGATCGACATGTTCACATGCATGCCGGTGCCGTTGTCGCCGGCGATGGGTTTCGGCATGAAGGTGGCTGACTTGCCATAGGCCTGGGCTACGTTGTGGATCACGTATTTGTATTTCTGCAGGTGATCGGCCTGTTCGGTCAGCGAGCCGAAGATCAGCCCCAGTTCGTGCTGGCACGAGGCTACCTCGTGGTGGTGCTTGTCGACCTTCATGCCCATGCGCTTCATGGTGCTCAGCATTTCGGACCGGATGTCCTGACCGTCGTCGATCGGGTTCACCGGGAAATAGCCGCCCTTGACGCCGGGCCGGTGGCCGGTGTTGCCCATCTCGTATTCGGTGTCGCTGTTCCACGAGGCGTCGAGCGCATCGACCTGATAGCTGACCTTGTTCATCTCGACGCTAAAGCGCACGTCGTCGAACAGGAAGAACTCTGCCTCGGGCCCCCAGAAAGAGGTGTCGCCGATGCCTGAGCTCTTCAGGTACGCCTCGGCACGCTCGGCACAGCCGCGCGGGTCGCGGTCATAGCTTTCGCCGGTGTCGGGCTCGACCACGGTGCAATGCACTGCGATGGTCCTTTCGGCATAGAACGGGTCCATATAGGCGCTGGACGCGTCGGGCATCAGCTTCATGTCGGACTGGTCGATCGATTTCCACCCGGCAATCGACGAGCCATCGAACATGAAGCCCTCTTCGAGGAAATCCTCGTCAACCTGGTCGGCCATCACGGTGACGTGCTGCAGCTTGCCGCGCGGGTCGGTGAAACGGATGTCGACATATTCGACGTCTTCATCCGCAATTGTCTTTAGAAGGTCAGCGTTGCTCATATCCTGGGTCCTTGATCTTGAATTCGTAGCGTTACAGCGCGTCATCGCCGGACTCGCCGGTGCGGATGCGGATGGCCTGTTCAACGGACGAGACGAATATCTTGCCGTCCCCGATCTTGTCTGTCTTGGCAGCACCCACGATGGCCTCAATGGCGGCGTCGACCTGATCGTCGCCCAGCACCACCTCGATCTTCACCTTGGGCAGGAAATCGACAACATATTCGGCGCCGCGGTATAGTTCGGTATGGCCCTTTTGGCGGCCGAACCCCTTTACCTCGATGACGCTGAGGCCCTGCACGCCGATATCCTGCAGCGCTTCCTTCACTTCGTCGAGCTTGAAGGGTTTGATGATCGCTTCGATCTTTTTCATGTCCTGCGACTCCCCTGAATGCGGTTCCGCGTCGTTTCAGCACTTCTATTTGGCACTCACAATTCGTTAGGGTGGCGGGGCAGGGTGCCCGGGTTGGTTTCCGGAGCTTGTGCCTGATTTTTGTGCAAACTGCCGCGCACGCGGGCAGTTTTGAATCGCGAGGGCTTGCCAGCATGACCGAACTCCTCACAGCCGCCCAGATGCGAGCCATCGAGACCGCCGCGATTGAGTCGGGCGAGGTCACCGGTCTGCAACTGATGGAACGCGCCGGGCGTGGCGTGGTGGATGCCGTGTTCGAGGAGTGGCCAGAACTGGCCCAGGCCCCGCACCGCGCCGTGGTGCTCTGCGGGCCGGGCAACAATGGCGGCGACGGGTTTGTGGTGGCGCGCATGCTGAAGGAGTGGGGATGGAAGGTGGAGGTGTTTATCTACGGCGACCCCGAAAAACTGCCGCCGGATGCGAAAGTGAGTTATGAGCGGTGGAGGGAGTTAGGTGAGATACTGAATTGGGACGTTGCCAAGATCAATGAATGTCAGGGAACACTTTTTTTTGATGCGGTTTTCGGAACTGGTCTAGTAAGACCTTTGGCGTCGGACCTCGCCGAGCCATTGCTTTTGTTGAGTATTCGCGACGGGCACGAGTCCAAGATAGTAGCCGTCGACGCCCCCTCGGGGCTATGCCTTGACAGTGGACATCGGCTCGAAAGCAGGCTCTGCGGCACCTTCGCAGACCTCACGATCAGTTTTCACGCTGAAAAGGTTGGACACCGCCTGGCATTGTCACAACAGCACTGCGGCAAGGTCGTCGTGAAGGACATCGGGTTGGATAGCGGCTATGATGAGGTGCATGTTCATCTCGTCGATTATGAATGGTTGGGCGTCGATCTATTGCCTGACCTGTCGAAATGGCGATTTGACCACAAATACGCCCACGGCCACGCCCTGATCCTCTCCGGTGGCCCCGGCAACGGCGGGGCAGGGCGACTGGCCGCCCGCGGCGCGCTGCGCATTGGGGCCGGGCTGGTAACGCTGGGCTGCCCGCCCGCGGCGCTGCAGGAAAACGCGGCTCAACTGAACGCGATCATGCTGAAACCGCTCGGCTCTGACGAGGACCTTTCGCTGCTGCTCGACGGCGACACGCGGATCAATGCCCTCTGCCTCGGACCCGGCCTTGGCACCGGCGCGCGTGAGCGGCAATTGGTGGCGGCGGCACTGGCGGCGAACCTCGCCACTGTGCTTGACGCCGACGCATTGACGCTTTCGGCCAGCGAGGGCTCGCTCCTCGCGGCGCTTCACGACAGATGCGTGCTGACCCCGCATGCGGGGGAATTCGCGCGGCTCTTTCCGGATATCGCCATGAAACTGAATGCCCCCGCTGAAAAAGGCCCCGCCTATTCCAAGGTCGACGCCACCCGTGAAGCGGCGGCGCGAGCGGGATGTACGGTGCTGTTCAAGGGGCCGGACACCGTGATCGCCTCGCCCGATGGACGCTGCGCCATCAACTCGGCCCACTACGACCGCGCCGCGCCGTGGCTGGCCACGGCGGGATCGGGCGACGTGCTGGCGGGATTCATTGCCGGGTTGCTTGCGCGCGGATTCGCAACGCAAGCGGCCGCCGAGACGGCGGCCTGGCTGCATGTGGAATGCGCTTTGAAATTCGGCCCCGGGCTGATCGCCGAGGATCTGCCAGAGGCGCTGCCGCAGGTGTATCGCGACCTGAGGCTTTAGGCAGCGAAGGGCAGACCGGTCTCGCTGTTGACCTGACGGTTCTCCAGAAACACCACCTGGGGCTTGTTGAACATCAGCTTGAAACGTTCGTCTGCCAGCCGCACCACGCCGTGCAGCGGACAGGCACCGGCGCGGGTTATGATGCGATCGCCTTCGCTCAGGCTTTCTACCGGGCGGATGCCGGTGAGCGTCATGACCTCGGTGCCGCGGGCCAGACCGATTGCGGCCATGGCGGGAGCGGGATCGTAGGTGGGGGTGGTTTGCGAGTGGATCATTGGGGTGTCTCCTTGTCGGGTTGACCTTTTATCCGTCATGATTCGGGCAGAAATTGGACAAACCCCAGGCTAACTCTGGGCAGCATTTCCGCTCGCATCCCGCCGCGAGCTTTGCTATGCGGTTCTTGGTTGCGGGTGTGGCGGAACTGGTAGACGCACCAGATTTAGGTTCTGGCGCCTTTGGCGTGGGGGTTCGAGTCCCTTCACCCGCACCACTTTGAACTATAAGGACAAATCGGCGATTGGTGGGACTATCCCGCTATTGCTGCTCGGCAAGTTTATCAACTTGTTTATCACATTCACTGTTCACCCCCTGTTCGTTCTGCGCCGCGCCGCACGTCATTGCCGCCTCTCCTGCGCTTTCTTGCTCAGCATCTTCTGCCGCGCCTTGCTGCGATATTTCTGCACCATGGCGAGTGTCTTGTGCCCGGTGACGGCCGCAATCTGGCTGTCGCTGCAGCCTGCTTCTGCAAGTTCTGTGGCGGCGTTGTAGCGCCAACCGTGGATGACATATCCCTTGGCCTCGATGGCAGTTCGCACGGCCATCACAAGGGCCTGTGCGCGACGCTTCGATAGATGTTGGGTGAGGTTCTTTGCGAGGATGTGCTTTCCATGCCTTGGCAGGCTGGCGAGATATTCCCGAAGCCGCCGTGGGCAGAATATCCAGAGATCCGCCCCGGTCTTTTCCTGCTTCACCTGGATGTATTCGCCATCGAAATCCGACCACTCCATTTTCACCACATCGCCGATGCGTTGGCCGGTGCCGGTGCAGAGCTCGAAAATCGTGCGTTCGGCGGTCAGTTCCTCTCGGGCGCAATAGTTCTCGTATGCAGTGAGTTTGGCTTGCGGCCACGGCTCGTATTCGCCGCCGGTCAGTTTTTCGATATTCTCGACAGGGTTGGTGGTGATCCATTCCAAGTTGACTGCCAGTTTGCAGAGAATGGACATGACCGCGATGCGTTCGTTGGCCTTCGACCATGTGTCTTGCAGGGCGCTTTGCACGGCCAGCGCGTCTCTGCGGCGAAACTTGCGCACATCTTTCTTGCCGTTTTTCTCGACAATAGCCTCGCAGTGACGGCGGTAGTTTGCCCGTGATCCTGGGCGGAGTTTTTTGAATTTCGCTGATGCGTAATACTCCAGCACCAGCCTTTCCCATGTGGTCCTGGATGTGATGGGTGCGCGCCCGCTGCGGATTTCCCAGTACTTGCGGTCAAATTCCTCGCTGTTCGGGTCGTCGGGCAGGCGGACGTAGGTCCTTCCCCTGCGAAAATACCAGTAGTCTTTGCCTGCGCGCGGGACTCGGAAAACGTACTTCTTTCCCGTCATACCTCGAACTCTCCCTCCAAGACCTCGCCTGAAATGATTGCGTCGATATCCGCCACGCGCCAACGTTCCATTTCCCCGCCAATCCGAAAGGGCGGGGGCAGACTGCCGCACGCGACCAAGCGACGGAAATCTGCCAAGGGCATATCGAGCATCTTGGCCGCGTTTTTTTCGGCAACGTATAGTCGCTGGTGCGCGGTCATCCTATCTTCGAGATGTCAGCCATCGTCCAGCACCGCGTCGAAGAGATCCTCGGTGCAGATCGTGCTCAGGAGGGTCCGGGCGAGGTCGAGGGCGGTGGTGCCGCGTTCGGCGGCCTCGGCTCCGAGCCCCGCCAGCAGTTTGTCATCCAGCCGGATAGTGGTGCGGGCCGGGCCGCGGACAGGGTTGAAGGTGGGGATGTCTGCGCCGGCAGCGCGGGCCGCCTTGTACCAGGCCTGCACCTGGGGAGGGGCAACGCCCAGGTTCGCGGCGGCGATGCGGGGCGCAATGCCGCGGCGGCCCATGGCAACCGCCCGGTCGCGGGTTGTCGTCGCGGGTGCCAACGTGAATTCCAACACGGTGTCAAATGCCATTGGCTTCCCTTTCGGTCAGTAGCTTCAGATTGCTCGCCCCGGCGGGTTCGCCGATGGCCCCGTCCCCTGACATTC
>JAAELR010000062.1 GCA_024226455.1 Paracoccaceae bacterium | reverse complement strand
GGCTGTGCCTGCGGTGGCAAACTGCACAGTGCCCGTTACCCACGTAAGCCGCGCGGGATCCGCGGCGTTCTCGATCCCGCCTACGGGATCCGTCTGAGTTTTTGTTGCTCGGCACGTGACTGCCGGCGCCGTACCACGCCGCCATCGGTGCGTTTCCTGGGCAGAAAGGTGTATCTCGCCGTCGTGGTGATCCTGGTGAGTGCTCTGGAACACGGTCTATCCACCGGGCATCAAAAACAGCTGATCAAGCAACTCGGTTTCCGGCCTCAGACGCCCTGCCGCTGGCGGGCATGGTGGCGGGAGACTTTTCCCACCGGCCGTTTCTGGCAACAGATCAGAAGTCGCTTCATTCCACCGATAGAGGCATCGCGGCTGCCAGGCGCCTTGCTGGGCCGCCTGTACGGCGACGAACTGCAACAGCGCCTATGTCGATTGCTGCGGCTGTTGGCACCGCTCACAACGCATTCCTGGTCGGGCAATTTGAAGGTGAGCATCGACCCGCAGAAGATGTGAAGGACATGATCCCGATCCACTCGTAGACTCCGTTTTTTCTGAGCAGCCGGAGACGACGAATGGAGATCGAGGACGATCCCGATCGCTGGGCGCGGTTGCGCTTTGCGATTATCGGCCCCTTGTTGGCCGCGCCACCGCAACGAGGCGAATTGCGCCAGGCGCTTGAGGCGTTGGCGAAGCGAAACTGGGCGCACCCAAGCAATGGGACGGTGCTTCGTTTCAGTTGTGCCACTCTAGAACGTTGGTTCTACCTCGCCCGACACGCACCCAATCCGGTCGTGGCCCTGCGTCGCCGGCGCCGGTGTGATGCGGGACAGGTTCGCCGCGTGGGCGGTGCGCTGATCCGGGCGCTGGAGGCGCAGTACCGGGCCTACCCCGGCTGGACGGTCCAACTGCACTACGACAATCTGGTCGCGCAGGCCGCGGAGGATGAGGCACTCAAGCCGATCCCGTCCTATGGCACGGTGCGTCGTTTCATGAAGGCGCGGGGATATCACCGCAAACGTCGACCGAAACGCCAGACTCCCGGTGCACACCAAGCCGAGCAACGGCTCGCACAGCGCGAAGTGCGCAGCTACGAGATGGAATATACGCACGCCTTGTGGCATGCCGATTTCCATCACGGCTCCCGTCCGGTGCTGCTGGCCAGCGGACGTTGGGTGACGCCTCTGTTGCTGGGCGTCATCGATGACCATTCCCGGCTGGTATGTCACCTGCAATGGTATCTGGACGAAACCGCCGAAACGTTGGTGCACGGTCTCTCCCAAGCGCTGCAAAAGCGTGC
>JAAELR010000061.1 GCA_024226455.1 Paracoccaceae bacterium | reverse complement strand
CTCGCCGGGCTGCTGCAGGAGACGGGCCGCTACGGCGAGGCAGAGCCGCTTTTCCGCTAGGCGCTGCAGATCGACGAGAAGGCTGTGGGGGTGGAGCATCCCGGCTATGCGACGGACCTCAACAACCTCGCCGGGCTGCTGCAGGAGACGGGCCGCTACGGCGAGGCAGAGCCGCTTTACCGCCAGGCGCGGCAGATCGACGAGAAGGCGCTGGGGGTGGAGCATCCCGACTATGCGCATAGCCTCAACAACCTCGCGTTTCTCTATTATCACATGCAGAGGTTTGCCGAGGCCGAGGGCCTGATGCAGCAGGCGCTGGCGATCTGCGAGGCGGCGCTGGGCGAGGCGCATCCGTATACGCAATCGTCGAAGCAAAGCCTGGCGGATATCCGGGCAAAGCTGCCATGAGCCCGGGGCCGGGCCATGCCGGTGCGGCGGGATTCTTCGGCGGGCCCGCCCGTTAATGCTGGCGCCCCGGGCGCGGGCGCGTTATGGCACCGGCCTGATACCGGAGGCCCGAAATGTCCGACCAGCAGACCCGCCAGATCCTCGACGCGATCTGCGGCACCGCAGAGATCATTGCCGCCGCGCGCGCGGGCGAGATGTTCATTCTCGTCGATCATGAGGACCGCGAGAACGAGGGCGATCTGGTGATCGCCGCCGAGTTTGCCGATGCCGCGGCGATCAATTTCATGGCCACCCACGGGCGCGGGCTGATCTGCCTGCCGATGACGGCCGAGCGTATCGACCGGCTGGAACTGCCGATGATGGCGGTACAGAACTCTTCGCGCCACGAGACGCCCTTTACGGTGTCGATCGAGGCGCGCGAGGGGGTCGATACCGGAATATCCGCCCCCGACCGGGCCCACACGGTTTCTGTCGCCATCAACGAGCAGAACACCATGGCGCATCTGGCCACGCCGGGCCATGTGTTTCCGCTGCGCGCGCGTCAGGGTGGCGTGCTGGTGCGCGCCGGTCATACCGAGGCCGCCGTCGACATCGCCCGGCTGGCCGGGCTGAACCCCGCCGGGGTGATCTGCGAGATCATGAACCCCGACGGCACCATGGCGCGGCTGCCCGAACTGGTACAGTTCGCCGCCACCCACGGGCTGAAGATCGGCACCATCAGCGACCTGATCGCCTACCGGTCGCGCAATGACAACCTGGTGGTAGAGACCTCGCGCCAGACGGTCACGTCAGAGTTCGGCGGTGAGTGGGACATGCGGGTGTTCACCGACCAGACCCACGGTGTCGAGCATGTGGTGCTGATCAAGGGCGACATCACCAGTGGCGGGCCGGTTCTGTCGCGGACCCATGCGCTGCACGAGGCCTCTGACCTGCTGGGGCTGGGGCCGAAATCGCCGCGCGAGTTGCCGCGCGCCATGCGGATGATCGCCGAAGAGGGGCGCGGTGTGGTGTGTCTGTTCCGCGAGCCCAGGCATTCGCTTTATGCCGACGAGGACGAGGGGCCGCGCATTGTCAAGAATACCGGGCTGGGGGCGCAGATCCTGTCGAAGCTGGGTGTGCAAGAGCTGATCTTGCTGACGGATAGCCCTGAAAATCGCTATGTCGGGCTGGACGCCTTTGGGCTGTCGATTGCCGGCACCCGCCCGATCCTGTCGGAGGACTGAGCCATGGCACAGGCCGAGACACACCATACCTTGCCCGTCCCTGAGTTTGACGCGCCCGTCAAGGTGCTGATCGTGGTGGCGCCCTATTACAAGGACATCGCCGATCAACTGGTTGCCGGCGCCGGTGCGGCGCTCGATGCGGCCGGTGTGGCGCATGAGACGGTCATGGTTCCGGGCGCGCTGGAGGTTCCGCAGGCGATCGCGCTGGCGCACCGGCTGTCGAATTTCGACGGCTATGTGGCGCTGGGCTGTGTCATAAGGGGCGAGACCACGCATTACGACACGGTCTGCAACGACAGCTCGCGCGCATTGACGCTGCTGGGGCTGCAGGGCTGCGCGGTGGGCAACGGCATCCTGACGGTCGAGAACCGCGCCCAGGCCGAGGTTCGGGCCGAGGCGGCGGGGCAGAACAAGGGCGGCGGTGCGGCAGAGGCGGCGCTGCATCTGATCGCAATGGCGCGGCGCTGGGGCCGGCCCCGGGGCGGCGTCGGGTTCAAACCCTCTGGCGAAAGCTATCAGATCGCATGAGCGGACCCAGCAAACGGCAGATGAAATCGGCCGCACGGCTTTACGCGGTGCAGGCGCTTTTCCAGATGGAGGCGCGCGGCCAGACCGTCGAGGCGGTGCGGCGTGAGTTCGAGGATCATCGGTTCGGGGCCGAGATGGATGGCGGCGCGCTGGTCGAGGGGGACGTGGACCTGTTTCGCGCGCTGACCGACCGGGCGGTGAATTTCCAGGCCCGGATCGACCAGATGACCGACCGCGCGCTGGTGGCGAAATGGCCCATCGCGCGGATCGACCCGACGCTGCGGGCACTGTTTCGCGCCGCCGGGGCGGAAATGGTCGAGAGCGACACGCCGCCCAGGGTGGTAATCACCGAGTTCGTCGACGTGGCCAAGGCGTTCTTTCCCGAGGGCAAAGAGCCGAAATTCGTCAACGCGGTGCTGGATCACATGGCGCGTGAGGCGAAACCGGAGGCATTCTGAGCCGGGGCGCTGTTGAATAGTGCGCCTGCGGCGCGCTGGATGAGCCCGTCCTCGGCTTCGCCTGCGGGCGGGCGGAATGGGGGCTCTGCCCCCAAACCCCCGGGTGTTGCGCTCAGGCCGGATGAAGGCGTTTTCAAGCCCGTTCAGTTGGCAATTTCCGTGGCCAGCGCGTAGCGGGTGAGTTCTTCGGGAACCAGGATGTAGATCGCCTCGGGCGGTGTGACCAATGCGTGCTGCATCAGGCGCAGGTCGATGCCCATTTCATCGAGATAGGCCATCACCAGGCCCTGGCCGCGCTGGATGTCCTCGACCGCGAGAAAGGCGGGAAGGGCAACGTTTTCGCCGAAATAGTGCTGGTGAACGCCGATATAGGCGTCCTCGTGGGCGATGCGGGTATCGCCGGCGGCGAAGATGTAGGGGCAGGCCGACAGGCAGACGCGGGTTTCGGCGACGGTGGTGGTGAGCGCAGCCCGTCGCAGGCGGCGGCCGATCGCCAGCGCGTCCTGCACCGAACCGCCGGTGGAGTGCAGATGCACGTTGTCGGGCAGGCTGTTGGTCTCAAGCCAGTCGGCGAAGCGGTCGGCGTCGCCCTCTTCGATGGCGCCGGTGAGGTGCAGGGCGCCGTCCTTCAACTCAAAAAGCAGGCGCGAGGGCATGTCGCCGGTGTCGGGCATATTGGGGGCGGTTGGAGTCTCTTTGCGGTCATAGCGGCGGGTCTGGTCGCCGGGCAGCACCGGCCCGGTCAGGCGCGGCGCCTGGCGCGCCGCGCCGAGGCTTGGCAGGACGCGGGCGATGTCGCCGGCAAACAGGATCGCGGCGATGCCGATCTGCACTGCCAGTATCGCCCTTATCGCCCCGCCGGGTGTCATCAGGCGCGCGGCGCGCCTACTCATCAGGGGCGGCCTTCAGGGGCTGCACATTGTCGGGTTTTCCCGGCGCCTGGGGGGGCGGGGTGCGCTGCAGCGCGATCTCGACATCGCGCACCGCAGACAGCGAGGCGCGGAATTCGGCCAGGGTCAGCGTGTCCTCGACCCCGGCGCGGCCACGGCCCTGACGGATTGCGCCTTGGGTGATGGCGACGATGAAGACCAGCACCGCGGGCAGCAGGTCGATGGCGATGGCGCCCGCCCAGGAGGGCACGAAATTGCCGGCGTAGAGAATGACGGCGTCGGCGGCAGAGACCGGCGTGTAGGTGATCTCTGCCGGCGGGGCCATGGCGATGACGCCCTCGGCGGCGACGCGCAGGGTGTCGGCGCGCTGGCTGAGTACGTTCAGCACCGAGGCGACGGTGGCCTGCTGTTCGCCCCGGAGCGTGTTCAGTTCGGGCAACACCACCGAGGCCGACAGATCCTGTGCCGCCCGCGCCACCAAAGGCGCCACCGAAAGCTGGCGCAGCGTGGTGATGATGCCCGCCAGCCGCACCGCCTCTTCGCTGAACAGCACCGAGCGCGCCTCGACCGCGCCGGGTTCGACCGTCAGGGCCCGCATTCGCGAAAGGATCGCGTTGCCCTCGGCAAAGGCGGTGTCGACCAGCGGCGCCTGGCTGGCTATCTGGGTTTCGAGCGAGGCCAGTTCCTCGGATTTCTGCCGCAGCAGACGGAATACGGCGCCGCGGCCCGCCAGGCCGGAAAGCTGCCCGCCGGCCTCCTGTTCGCTGAGGTCGGCAAAGCTTTGGCGCACCCGTGCCACGTCGCGTTCCAGCCCCTGGGCCGAGACGGCGATGGTATGGGCGCGCTCCAGTGAGCCCTGGTAGCTCTGCACGGTGATGGCGAGGTGCTGTTCCACCGCCGCGGCACCGGCCAGTGCTGCGGCGTTCAGCCAGGACGACATGGCGATGATGGCACCCGATCCGGCGAGCATCGACAGGATCAGCCCGATGCGGGCACCGGTGCCGCGCACCGCGGGCAACAGGCGCATCAGGTAGGACCAGAACACGAAGATACCCACCGACACGGCGATGGAATAGGCCATGGCGGCAAAGACGCTGAGCGCGCCGTTGTCATCCAGCAGCGATGAGACGCCGAGATAGGTGTAGATGCCCGAGGCCACCGCCAGCACCGCAAGGGCCGCCGATGTGAAGCCGTCGAGCCAGCCCAGATGGCCTTCGAGTTCCTGCGCGTAACGAAGCCCGTGGGTTTCCGCCCGCGACAGGCTGCTGGTGTCTTCGGTCATGCCCTGCCTCCCTCACTATGGGGGCCAAGGTTAACGCCGCGCGCCCGGAACCGGGAGGCGTGGTCGGCGCGGTCGGCGGGGTTTCGCCTGTCCGGGGACGGGGGCGACAGCGGCGGCAGGCGCGATGCCATCGCCGCCGGGGCGACGGTTCCCGTACCGGCAGGGGTGCCGAGGCGCTAGTCGAGAACGGTCAGGATCTCGTCCAGCGGCTTCTTGATGCTGGCGACTGCCGGGATCGTGGCGTCGTCCGCCGGGTGGCCAACGGCAAGGATCATCACCGGCTTTTCCGATTTAGGCCGGTCCAGAGCGGCGTTGAGAAACTGCATCGGGTTTGGCGTGTGGGTCAGGCAACTCAGCCCGGCATGGTGCAGCGCGGCGATCAGAAAGCCGCAGGCGATGCCGACACTTTCCGCAACATAGTAGTTCTTGAACCGGGTACCGTCGTCGAACCGGCCCCAGCGCTGGGCGAAGATCACGATCAGCCATGGCGCTATGTCCAGATGAGGCTTGTGGTCGTTGGTGCCCATGGGCTCCAAAGCAGCCAGCCACTCATCGCCGGCGCCACCGGCATAGAACCGGCGTTCCTCTTGCTCGGCCTCGGCGCGAATGCGCGACTTCAGCGAGGGGTTGGCGATGGCGACGAAATGCCAGGGCTGGTGGTTGGCGCCGCTTGGGGCGGTGCCGGCGCTGGCGATACAGCGTTCGATGACATCGGCCGACACCGGGCGGGCCGAGAAATCACGCACCGTATGGCGGGTGCGCATGCGGTCGTGGAACGCCGACGCTGCGGCGTCCATCTCTGCGTCGGTCACATATCGTCGGTCGGGCAGGGGGATGGGGCGATAGCCGAGTGTGTCTTTGGCGAACATGAGACCTCCGGATTTGTGACCGGAGCCTAGATGTTTCGAGGCGGGACCGCCAGCGACCGTGGAGGGATTGAATTCCCGAGGACCTGCATACACAGGTGGGCGCCAGGTAAATGGACCAGGATCCAAACAGAGCCAGCTCCCTCGGATTTGATTAAGGCCACCGGAATTGGACCTCGCACGCGAAGGGCAGTACCCGCCAGAGCCCTATCTAGTCTGCCCTGGCGCGCGGGGCAAGGGGGCGCAAGCGGTGGGGTCTTGATATTTGTTCTCGTATTGTTCATGCTCTGCCCATGCCCGACGATCTGCACCGCGAACCAAGACCCGGCCAGCTTCTGGCCCGCGGCGTGTGCCGGCATCTGGCCGGCCACGGTTTCGTCAGCGTCGAGGAACTGGTGCCTGCGCCGGGGCTTCGGGTTGACGTGATGGCCCTCGGGTCGAAGGGCGAGATCTGGATCGTCGAATGCAAATCCTCGCGCGCCGACTACCAGTCGGATGCCAAGTGGCAGGGTTATCTGGAATGGTGCGACCGGTATTTCTGGGCGGTGGACGAGGCGTTCCCGTCAGAACTGCTGCCACAAGAGACCGGTCTGATCATCGCCGATGCCTATGATGCCGAGATCGTCCGGATGGGGCCAGAGGCCAGGCTGGCAGGCGCCCGGCGCAAGGTGATGCTGCAGAAATTCGCCCGCCACTCGGCGCGCCGGCTGCAGGCGTTGCGCGACCCGCGCCCGGGCAGTCTCTTCACGCTGACCGCCGAAGACTGACGCGCCTGTCCCTGGCCGCGCCGATCCGGGCGGATCTCTCGAAGAGCTGATCGAGGGGGCAAGGCGACGGGGTCTCATTGCGCGTCGCTTTGGGTGGCCCGTGTGCCGACGTGGCGTTCGGGCCGAGGTTTTCGCGCCCTAGCTCGTCGGCTTAGATTAATTCGCGGTCGTCGGGCAGAAGGGGACAGCAGGTCGCCTCTGTCAGCTCGCGGGCCAGCACAATCGTATCCAACGCCCAAAGTCACACTGAATAGCTCGACACCGAACCCATGCAGCAAGGTGTGCCGACAAGGGGGTGGGTTCCGGCTCAGTTCCCAATGGCACGCCAGGGGCAGCAGTGCGGACCAAGCTGACCTCAAAAACCGAAATACCAAACCAACAAAAGCCTGTTCCAGCCCCTTGAAATGCGCTTTAGTCACTCCTGGCAACAAGGATATTGACATGACGCAACCGAACTTTGAAAAGGCGCGGGATTTCATTTTTTCGAATGCCAGATTAATGGAACGCCATTTGTTCTCCTTTCACTTTGAGGCGGCGCCAGCTGAAAGAGTTAGAAGGGCCTTGTACGCATACCGGCATGAGAATGGCTTGTTTGGCTTTGCATTGGAGCCGGATAAACGCGCCACCGCTCCACAGCCTGTTGATCAGGCAATCGCGATCGAGATCCTCGACGCAATCGGCGCTGACCAACAGGACTTTCTCTCGATATGCGATGTTCTTCATGAGCTTTCGAACAAAGACGGAGGGCTACCATTTTCTCATCCAACCGTGGAAACCGGGCCGCGCGCGTCTTGGTGGGCCTGCGAGGAAAGCCAACCCAGTTCGATCAATCCGACCGGCATAATCCTCTCATTTCTTTGGAAGAATGGCGTGACACATCCGTGGATGAAAGAGGCAGAGGCATTCTGCTGGCGCGCCGTGAATGACATTCCGGCAACGAGTTATCATTCAATTACAAACGGTTTGGCATTTCTATCGGCTAGCCCTGATGAAAAAAGAGCTTATCCGGTCTTGCAAGGAATCTACGATCTCGTGAGAGCATCTGCCTGTTTCGATCCTCATGCAGAGGGATATGTCTTCTTACCTTTGACCTTTGCGCCAAGCCCGACGAGCCCGGCGGCGTCCGTCTTCACCGACGATGAAATCCAGCCGCATTTGCAGTTCATGATTGAACAGCAGCAGGATGATGGCGGATGGCCCATCAATTGGCCACCAATATCAGATGGTGTGCTTTGCGAATGTCGAGGGATCGTAACGCTGAGAAACCTGAACATCCTGAGTTCCTATGGCCGACTGAGATAGAGTATGGGAGATTGGGTTGGTGCGCAGCCTTTCCCGACACCTGAACTGAAACGGTGAAAAGGGCTCCTGAGCCGACATCTGGCATTTCGCAAACGAGGGTTTGGCAAACGGCTCAGAAACAGCCCTGCCTTACAGCAATACTGCTTTTCCACCCATTTCTCAGAGAATTGCGCAAACCGGGGCTGGATAGGCACGGTAAACCCGTTACCGTACTAATCTGCGCCGAGCCGGTCACGTCTGGCAACAGTTTGCCCGGCGTTTGGGGTCGGATTTCTCCAGTGACCCTTTTCCCTGACGAGAATTACCGGGATATCCGGTTTGAGAATTGAGGACATCCAGGAGAATTGTTCCTTGAATTGGCCACAACCCGGCGAACCCCCTGCTCGGGGTCTTTGCCGGGATTGGCTGGGCCGGCAGCGGTCCGGGCCCGCGGTTTCCCGGCCATTCCACCATGATCCGAAGGGATGTCGGACGGAGAACCGGCTTTCACCACAGACTTTCAATTCCGGCGGTGGCACAAAGCCAGCCTGGGCTGCCACGTTGCTTTGCTTGTCTTGAAATTGGCAAAGCCGAGGAGAGCAGTTCCTTCCAATCAGTTCAATTCCCTGATGGCTCGACGGAATAGGCCCGAGCATGCGTATAACTGCAACGATGGAACGCAACAAACGAAAGAGATGAGCGATGATGTTCACAAATTCGATGCACACCAGCGCATGCGCAATTTCGCTGTCAACGGCCTTGATGGCGTCGACACTCGCGGCATCGGCCAGTGGAATTACAACCCGAATTCCTGACACCGGGGTCACCACCTATTATGATGAAAACTCGCGAATCTCTGCCCCCAGCCAAGGGCGGGCGTTCTTTGGTCAGGATGCACATTTCCGGATCAGCGAGCCGTCTTATGCCAATAACGGTGACGGCACCATAACCGACCGGGTCACCGGGCTGATGTGGGAGCAATCCATGGGCGCCAAGATGACCATGCAAGAGGCCGTCAAGAAAGCAAACCGGTCCCGCCTCGGCGGCCACAGCGATTGGCGCATTCCAACGGTAACCGAGCTTTACTCGCTAATTCAGTTCACCGGACGAAACGGCCGTAACGCCCATACGCCATTTATCGACACCGGCTATTTCCAACAGCCATTTGGCAACGCTTCCCGTGGCGAGAGGCCGATAGACGCCCAGACCTGGTCCGCCACCGAATACGGCGGGCGAACCATGAACAACGACCACTCGTATTTCGGGGTGAATTTTATCGACGGGCGCATCAAGGCCTATCCGACAATCGACCCGCGTTCGCGAGGTGCCAACCGCCTGTACTTTCGGATGGTCAGGGGTAACCCCAACTATGGTGACAGCGATCTGGTGAATGCCGGAAATGGCACAATTCTGGACCGGGCGACAGGTTTGATGTGGGCCAAGGATGACAGCCACGAGGGCCTGGATTGGCAGGCGGCGCTTGAGTATTGCAACGACATGCAGCTTTCCGGCCATAGCGACTGGCGGCTTCCCAACGCCAAGGAATTGCAGAGCATTGTAGACTATAACCGGGCACCGGCGTCGACAGGTTCTGCCGCGATCAGTCGCTTGTTCAATATCTCGGTTATCCGCGATCCGTCAGGTCGGAAAAACTATCCGCAAACCTGGACATCGACCACACATCTGGACGGGCGTGATCCGGAGGCCTCGGCAGTATACATCTGCTTTGGTGAATGCCAGGGACGGATGCGCGGGCGTCTTATGGACGCGCATGGGGCAGGCGCACAACGGTCTGACCCCAAATCTGGAAATGCGCGCGACTATCCGCAGTATTTTGGCCCCCAGGGCGACATCAGGTATGTGTATAACTATGCCCGATGTGTCCGCGGAGCGTCTCGATAGCGTTTCTCGTCATCCGCCATTTCGAGACACAACCCGGCGAAACCCCTGCCCGGGGTCTTTGCCGGGATTGGCTGGGCCGACAGCGGCCCGGACCCGCATATTTCCGGCCATTCCGCCTGGTGTGGCCGATCGGGTCCGGCGGCTTTGGTTCGCGGGCCGCTGCGCTATCTATTGGAAGGGCCGCCCTTAGCGCGGGCGGCGGCGGCGGCGGCGCGGATTTCTTCTGCGATATCCTCGGCCTCCTCAGGCTCGAAATCCATTGGCAGATCAATACCTTCGGCCTCGACATAGATCCGCACCATGCCCATGGTCGTCGGCCCGATTTGCAGGTCCGCTGCGATTTTGCTTTGCTTGTCGATGCTCATGATGCCTCCGCCCGGCCCTCGGTTGCGCCCGCCACGCGCCTAGCCCAGTGGCGGCCGTTGGGCAAGGCAAAGAAACTTGACACAAGCAAGCAAACGAAGCCACGGTGCTTTCGACACAGAGGATCGGCCATGGACACAATCGACCGGCTTTGCGCCTTCAACCGTGGCTACACCGCCAGGATGGGGCTGCTGTCGCGCGACTATCTGGGCAGCGGATTGAACCTGACCGAAATGCGCGTGCTGTACGAGCTTGCCCATCGTGACACCGCGACGGCGCGTGTTCTGGCGACCGATCTGGATATGGATGAGGGCTATCTCAGCCGGGTTCTGGCGCGATTTGGGCGCAAGGGCTGGGTAGTCCGCGAGGTTGCGGCGCATGATGCGCGCCAGCGGGTCCTGCGGTTGACGGATGCCGGGCGCGCCGCCCTTGTGCCGCTGGAACAGAAATCCCGCGCCGATATGGCCGCCAGGCTGTCGGATCTGCCCGCCGGCGCTCTGGACCGCGCCGTGAGCGCGCTGGAACAGGCCGCCGATGCGCTGCGCGGCGATGCGCCTGCGGTGGTTCTGCGCCAATTGGCCATCGGTGATGCGGGCTGGCTGATCCAGCAGCATGCCGAGATCTACGCCGGTGAAGAGGGCTTTGATGCCAGCTTCGAGCCGCTGGTGGCCGATATCCTGTCTGACCATATGCGCAACCGCGATCCCGCCTGCGAGCGCGCCTGGATCGCCGCCCGCGGCCCCGAGCGGCTGGGCAGCATCTTTTGCGTGCGCGAGGATGCGACCACCGCCAAGCTGCGGCTGTTCCTGCTGGTGCCGGATGCGCGCGGGCTGGGTCTGGGCAAGCGGCTGATCCGCACCTGCATCGCCTATGCCCGTGACAAGGGCTATGCCCGCATGCGGCTTTGGACCCATGCAAGCCACCGCGCGGCATGCGCGCTTTATGCCGCGCACGGATTTGATCTGACCGACAGCCGACCGGTCCGCTCATTCGGCGCCGATCTGGTGCAACAGACCTGGGAACTGCGGCTCTGAGCCGTCCTGATCCGGGGCTTTGAGCATCCACCGTATTCCGGTCACCCGAAATCTCTGATCCTGACGGGATGCCGCAAGTCGCAAAGCCCGGCGCTTTGACAACAGGCTGCGGACAGTGCTGCCGCATCCGCCGCCGGGCCCGATCTGCCGGTTGATCGGGCCGCATATCCGCCCGGCATCGGCGGTCGCGGCGGCGGGGTCAGTCCGGCTTTGAGAGGCGGGCGCGCAGGTGGTCGCGCAGGGCGGTGGCCGTGCCGTGGTCGTAGGGCATGTGTTCGGGGTCATAGACGGTCAGCGCCGCCTCCACATGGCCAAGCGCCGCCCGCAGATGCGGCGCCGGGTCGGCGGTGGCCTCATGATCGGCAAGGGCCAGTTCGGCGATGCCGATGTTCTCTTGCGTCATGGCCCATTGCACCGGATGTTCGCCCCTGGTGCGGACGGAGAGCGCAGCGCGGTAGGCGGTGACGGCCTGAGCCAACAGCGCGGCGCCCTGTGGCCAGGCGCTGCGGATGCCCTGCTGCTGCAGTGCGATGGCGAGGTTGTTCTGGGTCATGGCCCATTGCACCGGATGTTCGCCCTCGGTGTAGACGGAGAGCGCGGCGCGGAAGGCGGTGACGGATTTGGCAAAGCCATCGGCCGCGTGGCCGCGGGTACCCATCAATTCCCAAAAAATGCCGTTGTCATTTTGCAGCATGGACGTATCGGCCGCCCCCCCCGCAATCTCGATCGCCAGATCGGTCAATGCGATCGCCAGTTCCAGTTCGAACTGGCCGCCAAAGCGCTGGGTGTATTTCCAGTTGTCGATGGTTACCTCGCGGATCTGCGAAATTGTTGCCGGGCGGCCCTGTTGCAGTTCGATGAGCGCGAAATGGCGGCTTGCCGCCGCCTGCACATCGCGGCGCAGGATGTCCTGTTTCAGCGCGCTTTGCAGCAGCGTCAGCTTGCGGGCGCGCAGGTTTGCCTCTTCGGCCCCGATCAGTGCAAGGGCGCGGTCAAGCTCTGCCCCTGCGTCGTCAAGCAACGCGGCATCGTTCAGCTTGGCGACCTGGCGCAGAACCTCGGCGACGAAGGCGTCGGTGCCGGGGTAATCGCGCGCCTGCTGTTGCACCCCCGCGGCGATATCGACGGCTTTTCGCAGCTCGAAAAAGGCGGTTTCGGCATCGGTGACATCGGCTGAGATGCGCCGGGCCAGTTCGACCAGGGCCAGATCGGAGATCGAGTGTTTTGGGATGGCGGCAAGTATGGCCTCCATCCGGTCGAGCTGTTGCTTTTGCGCCTCTGCGTCGCCCTCTATACGGCGCAGGATGGTCAGGATCTCCTGCACCTCTTGCTCTCCGACACCGCAGTTCAGCGCAATGTCGCGGGCGTTGACGTTGCGTCCGGCCTTGACCACGCAGGTAAGGTTAGTGGTGTCGGCGTCAAGCGGCGTGGCAAGCGTGACGGCCAGCAACAAAGCGGCGGCGCGCATTCTAACAGTCGACATCGGCGCCGTCGGCATTCAGCGTGATGTCGCGGGCGTCGATGTCGCCATCGACAATGATGGTGCCGAGGCTGCAATTGGTATCGCCGGTGGCGAAGAAACCATAGGCGAGCATGGCCAGGCCGACCACGATCAGGCCCACCGGCAGCTTTGGAACCTGGGTCTTCTGGATCGTGAGCCCGCCCTCTATCAGCACATCGCCGCCCGCCGCGACACCGTCACCGCTGGCGACAGCGGGTGGGGATGGCGATTTCGGTTTCTTGCGCAACGCAAGAAAGGCGGCCCAGAGACCCGAGACTACCACCACCGCGCCGCCGCCATAGAAGGCAAGTGTTTGCTGGCTGTCGGGGTCGGACAGAAACTCCCAAATACTCATCGCACAAAACTCCGTTGTCTATGGGGCCGACCCTGCCATGAACCGGGCAATGTCGGAAGGGGTAAATTACAACTTTGCCGTTGTTGCCGATCATTCGGGGGGCCGCAAAGGACCGGGGGCGAACGTCATGTCGCCATGATCATTTGTCATTGCTGTCAGAGTAGCATGAGGGGTGTGGGTGAGCGCTATTCATCGGGTGTTGAAAGGCCATAAAGGCTGTGCTACCAGCCGCGCACGGTCACTGTCGCCAAACGGAATACGTGACCAAGAGAGCGTGCCGCCTTAGCTCAGTAGGTTAGAGCGCTGGATTGTGGATCCAGAGGTCCCCTGTTCAAGCCAGGGAGGCGGTACCACAAAATCAATGAGTTAGAAGAAAGCCGGGACTCGTTGGAGGGGTTTTGTCTCGCTTTTGTCTCAGGAGCGCGGTGCAAAGACAGGGTTTGTGATCAGAGAAAAAGATGCGCAAAGCCCCAGAAGTGGTAGCCCGTGTGTCTAGAGTCCAAGTCCCTCGTACGCTACCAACAAAATCTGATACTTAGATGGATGAAAGAGCTATTTGGCGATGGAAGCAGCCTCTCTGGGTTACAGAAGTCCGTTCTTCTTCGGCTGGATCGACCTGACGGGCAGCTTGGTGTAACGCGTTGATTCGAATTTAGATAACCACCACCGAGAAAAATACGCACCTATGTTCACCTATGCTCAACTTGCCCGATACGCCCCGTTGACGTAGGTTAGGAATGCCCAATGGGTTCGGTAGGCATGCCGCGCTGGGGCATCGCGATGCTCCTTTCAACAAAGGAGATATCCGATGTCACATCCAAAGCAGCTGATCGACAAGAAGGAGTTGGTTAACCTCGTGAAGTACTCGGCTCAACACATTGCGCGACTGGAAAAGGCGGGCTCGTTCCCTCAGAGGATCAGGCTTGGCCAGAACCGGGTGGCGTGGTTACTGTCAGAGATCGAGGAATGGATTGATGAGCGTCTTCAACGGCGTGAAGCTTGACGGTTTCGTGAGAGAAATCTCTTCTGCTTGGAAGAGCTAGAAGGTCGTCTTTCGGGG
The DNA here is from genome assembly GCA_024226455.1 of Paracoccaceae bacterium. Lineage (GTDB taxonomy): Bacteria > Pseudomonadota > Alphaproteobacteria > Rhodobacterales > Rhodobacteraceae > JAAELR01. The sequence goes on along the minus strand of JAAELR010000061.1, from coordinate 571 downwards.
CGGCCTTCGTTTTTTATCGGTGGATGTCGGGCGGCAACAGCCGCTGCCGGTTGCCGTGGCAATCGAGCCATTCATGGGCAAGCAGGTTGTCGTGTGCGTAAAGCGATTGCTTGTCGGTGAACAGAAAGATCGGCGAGCCCTTTGTCAGGGCATGCTTGTTGGCCGCTGTGATCATATTGTCAGCGCGCTCACGGCTCGAAGTCACAAACAAGACACGAAAGCTGTGCCAGCCAAGCTGCTGCTGGTGCAGTTTCGATTGCCAGATGGTTTGGTAGGCAAGTAGTTTTCGCAGGATTGAGGTCTGTCGCAGGTTTGACCTTTCGACCGGCATTGTGCCCCTGTCGATCTCGACCAGAAAGAACGCCTGCCGATTTTTCGTTTTCAGATGCAGCGAAAACACGATGTCAGGCTCAACGCCAATATGGCTCCTTGCGCCCTGATGAACAACGGGGGTGTTTTGGCGAAACGGTTTTGCTTTCTGCTGTGTTTGCACAGGGAGCTTTGCCGTCAGCCTGTCACCGTCGAGCAAATAAATCCGGGGGTCATTTTGCGCAGCCAGGTCGAGCGCGAT
>JAAELR010000060.1 GCA_024226455.1 Paracoccaceae bacterium | reverse complement strand
GTCAACGGCACCAGCATCCATCAGGTCAGCGACATGCCGCTTGACGGCTTCACCTACTACCACGTGGAAACCGAGACCCATGAGCTGATCCTGGCAGAGGGCTGTGCCGCCGAGAGCTATCTCGACATCCCCGACCGGTCGTCCTTCGTCAACGGCGCCGAGCGCGCCGATGCGCCGGTGATCGAAGAGATGGACCTGCCGCGCATTTCGTCGTCGCGGCTGGTGCCGGCGGCGATCTTGGGGCGGCTGGCGGGCCGCACCGAGCGAAAGGCCGCGTAGCCAAACCGATCATGAATGGCTGGACGGGCCTACCCCATAACGATAAGATCCGCTGGTCAATTTTTTTTCAGGATGTCCCAATGACTGCAATTGTCGAGCAAAACCAACCGCGGCTCGCCTCAGAGGGCGAGGACGAGGAACTGCGGCGCGCGATCCTGCATCAGGCCGCCGGTCGATTTGACGAGGCGGAAAAGCTGCTCGACCAGCTTTTGAAGGCGCATCCCGACAATCCGACCCTTCGGCATTACCAGGGCATGAACCTCTATAATACCGGCCAGCGCGAGGAGGGCCGGGAACTGGTCGGGCAGGCGTTGCAGGACATGCCGGGCAATCCGGTTCAGATCACCGACTATGGCTCTGTGCTGGCGCAATCGGGCGATCTGGACGGCGCCATCGAGCATTTCCGCGAGGCGGTAGAGACGGCGCCGAACTATGCCATTGCACAAAGCAACCTGGGCGGCGCGCTGGTTCTGAAAGACAGATTTGCCGAGGCTGTTCGGCATCTGAAAAAGGCCATCGAGCTTAACGGGCAGTTGATCGACGCGCACACAAATCTTGCCGTGGCCTATATGCAGACCCGTCGGTTCGACGAGGCGGTCGAGATCCTGTTCAAGGCGTTGTCGATAGATCCGCAATCGGTCGGCGCGCATATTCAGCTTGCGGCAGCGCTCTATCGCCGCGAGCGCTATGAGTCCGCCGAATACCATGCGCAGCGGGCCATCGAACTGGCGCCCGAGGCAGCCGAAGCCTATCTGCATCTGGCCAATTCGCAGGCGTCATCGGGACGGATGGAAGAGGCTACCGAGAACCTGCTGAAAATCGCGACGAACCACCCGGTGGGCATCATGGCGCTGTCACGGTTGATCCATCTGCGCAAGACCACGCCGGACGCCCCCGAGATGAAGATCCTCGCGGTGTATCTGCGGCACATCGACAAGTTGCTCCCCGAAAGGAAGGCAACGTTACATTTCGCTGCCGGCAAGGCCTATGACGACCTGGGTGATTGCAGCGATGCCTTTGCCCATTTTCGCAAGGCCAACGATCTCAACAAGGAACTGCACCCTTTCGACGGCGAAGCCTTTGTGGAGCGGTCCGAGCGGTTGCGCGCCTTTCAGTCACCGGCTTTGATCAAGCGCTGCGGTGGCGGCGGGCTGGACGATGTCGCGCCGATCTTCATCTGTGGCATGCCGCGCTCTGGCACCACGCTGATGGACCAGATGTTCTCGCGCCACCCCGAGGTTCAGGCCGGGGGCGAATTGCGTTCGGTACCCGTGGCGATGCAGCAAAACCGGCGCATCCGGGATGCGTTGGAGGAAAAACTGATCGAAACCGAGATCATGGCCGACGATTTCAAGCGTCTGGCCGAAGACTACGTCGCCTCGGTACGCCAGGAGGGGATCCGGTCGGAGTTTTTCACCGACAAGATGCCGTCGAACTATCTCTATGCGGCCATGCTTGCGCTGGCGATGCCACGAGCCAGGTTCCTGATCATGCGGCGTCATCCGATGGGCTGCCTGTTTTCGAACTACATGCAGCATTTCGGTCAGAACCAGCCGTTTTCCAGCGATTTCAAGAACCTCGGCATCGTCTATCGAGAGTTCGACAAGATGGCCCGGCACTGGAGCGAATGCCTGCCAGACCGGGTGCGGGAAGTTTCCTATGAAGAGGTGATCGCCGACCCGGAAGGGCAGATGCGCACGGTGCTCGATTTCGTCGGGCTGGACTGGACGCCCGAGGTTCTGGATTTCAAGGCGTCGTTTTCCCAGGTCAACACCGCATCGCTGTCGCAGGTGCGCCAGCCGATCTATTCCGACGCCGTGGCGCGCTGGCGCCGCT
>JAAELR010000059.1 GCA_024226455.1 Paracoccaceae bacterium | reverse complement strand
CAGGAGGTGGCCTGGGAGTCGGTCCCGGTACTGAACTGGTTGGCCCACCTGCTACGCACCAGGGCCTGGTGGAATCCCCTGGCGCCATTGCCGGCCGTCGGTGGCAAGCCGGCCCTGCACGCGGTGGAACCTGAGGAGCAGGCGGTGTGGATGGACATCGGGGAACGGGTCGGCCACACCCTGGTGCTGGGTACCACCCGGGTCGGCAAGACGCGCCTGGCGGAGATCCTCATCACCCAGGACATCCGGCGCGGGGATGTGGTGATCGTGTTCGATCCCAAGGGCGATGCCGGACTGCTGAAACGGATCTACACCGAGGCAAAGAGGTCGGGGCGGGCCAAGGATTTCTATATGTTTCACCTCGGCTATCCCCAGGTATCCGCCCGCTACAATGCCATCGGCAATTTCTCCCGCATTACCGAGGTGGCGACCCGCATCGCCAACCAGCTTCCCAGTGAGGGGAATTCAGCCGCGTTCAAGGAGTTCGCCTGGCGATTCGTCAATATCATCGCCCGGGCCCTGGTGGCGCTCAAGCGCCGGCCCGACTACCGGCAGGTGCGGCGTTACATCAATGACATCGAACCCCTGTTCATGGGTGAGCCGAGACCGTTTGTCCAGTGGACAAACGCAGCTCGGCGAACGACCGGACAGGGATGTCCGGGCTGGTAGTCGAGTGTTTCTCCGAAGTCGCGCCATGGATGGCAACGACAACACCGAAAAAAACACCGACCAAGGGTAGAAAAAGGACCGATGGCTCGCGCCATTGCACCTGTTGCACGGCCCGAAGGT
>JAAELR010000058.1 GCA_024226455.1 Paracoccaceae bacterium | reverse complement strand
CTACAAGCAGTTACCCATTCTCAAGCAGGCTCTCACCGAGCATCGCCCAAAAGGCCAGCTTGACCAGATCAAGGACGCCGCATAACCTTCAATCACGCAGCGCCGCTCAGGCGAGTTTCAACAAACAGTGGGACATTCCCGTTCTTCTGTCCGGCTCCGCTCTGTTGCAGCAGCATTTCCTCATATTCAAAGTCGACGAACACGCCGTTCAGACAGGTATCGCGGTAGTGCGTGCCCGGATAGACGTCGAGGATGCGGATCAGCACCTCTCGGTACGCTGGCTGCGGCAAATCGATGGCATATTCCACCGAGCGGTCCGGCAGCTGGTATTGCCCGCGATAGCCGGTGTCGGTGGTGATCTCGATCAAGCGGGGCCGGGCGTTGCGGTAGAACGCCTTTTCCGACTTGGCATAGCCGTTGTCGAACCAGAGCCGCCGGAATTCCGGGCCGCCCTGCACATTGATCCGCAGATATTCGCCTGTGGTGCCCGCCGCGCCCTCGCACCAGGCGGTACGGTCGTCGCCGTCCCACAGGTTTTCGGGCCCATAGTTATTGCCCGATTGCGGCGCCAGCACCGAACTGACGCAATAGCTCATTGCGTCGATGAACTGGGCGGCGCCGATGCGGAAACAGCTTTCCGCCGCCGCCGCCCCCGGCAGCAGCGCCGTCAGCGCCGCCGCCAGAACCACATTGCTCCGTACTGTCATGGCTTGCCTTTCTGCTTTCGTCGGCCAAGGCTCGCATGAAGGGCGCACTGGTCGCCATGACATGCGTCAAGACCCTAGTGGTGAGACTCAGACGGATAGAACCCGATACTGGGCAGGGTTGTCGCGATAAAACTGCCTTAAAGCAATCGGTTGAAGTTTTCCCGCGCGGGACTCTTCTGTATGGTTCTATCCGACTAGGGCCTGTTGATATTCAGGATTCCCCTTTTGGCTGATATCTGATTCAAGCTTCCAAAAGG
>JAAELR010000057.1 GCA_024226455.1 Paracoccaceae bacterium | reverse complement strand
TCGCCATGTTGTTCGGCAGAAGCATCCGCTTCAGCACAGCCGATCTACGTTCCGGTGAATATCCCAAATCATCATCCTATCCCGCCCACCTCAGAATTAGAGGAAAAGTAGAGCAGCGGACAACTTCCCTGACACAGGGGGAGGCCCTGGACTGCCTATTCTGCCGCCTGCTCTTCCGTCGGCGGGGTGACGCGGTAGCCACGTTCGGTCAGGATCTTCGCGGCGCGGCGCCGGTTGCCGGGATTGTGGCGCAGGGTGCGCGCCAGATGCGTGCTGATCGTGGCCGAGATTGACCGCTCGCGGTGCCGCTTGAAGGCCTTGTCGAGCCCAATGGTCAGATCCGGCCCGAACGCGTCCACCGTTTCCTCGGCCCCCTCCCCCAGCGCGATAGCGGAAATTCCGCCGACGCCGAAAAAGGCCGCTGCCGGGCGACCTTCTGCTTGGAGCATCGCAATGGCATTTTGGATCGCCGGTAGGATCACTGAGGTGTCGTCGAAGAGGACCATGCCATTGGGCCGCATCCGGGGCAGAAGGTTCAGGAAATCGCAGAACGCCGCCGTGACCGTGTGCTCGCCATCGATCAGCGCCAGTTCGAACGGCGCTTCGCGCTTGGACCGGGTCCGAAGCGAGCCGGAGGTGTCGGTCACGGTTTCGAGCTTGCCCAGGTCTTTCGTGCCGACATGCTCGGCCAGCCGCGTGACCATGTCCTCGGCGGTGATACCCTGGTAGTCCCTTAGCATCTTGCGCTCGTCCGGCGTGACGTCGGGACGCAGATCAATCGACAGCACCTTCTTGCAGTCCTTGTCCTGCAGATGCGGCTGCAGCGTGCGGCCCAGGTAACTGCCGATTTCGACATATCGATAGGACCCGCGGTCCGAGACGATTTCCTGCGCCCGCACCAGCACCTTCAAGGCCCGCGAGCCCATCTGCCCTTCGACCTTGAAATCGTCGTATCCAAGTACGCCTTGCGCAACCATGATCTTCTTGCCTCTTCTTTCGTGGCGGTTCCCTGCGGGGTCCCAAGGTCTGCTTTTTGTGGTTTGTGCCCTATCCTACCCCGCCAGTGCATTGCACGCAAATGGCGTCGCCGGGCGGGCGGCACCATTTGCAGCGGGTTTTCGGCAAATGTGCTGCGCCGCTCCGGATCGGGCGATCCAACGCCCGTCAATCCTGACCGTTTGGTCGGAGGTGACCAGCCGCCTTTGGATAGCCTGAGAGTCTGACTCATAATTCGAGCACGTTTTTTCTTGCGATATGTCGGGCAGTTCTTCGGATTGCGGCGATGAGGGTCAAAGCGTCTGCAGAAGCAATTGAGACCTCCCAATCCTTTGCCAAACGGCGGCACCTTCCGAGCCAAGCGAATGTGCGCTCGACCACCCATCCAC
>JAAELR010000056.1 GCA_024226455.1 Paracoccaceae bacterium | reverse complement strand
GTCGAGATGCTTCCGCTTTTCCGTCGCCTCGAACTCCAGGAGCAGGGCTGGCGCGGAACCGCCACCGGATGGGGCCGCCAGTTCCACCGCGCCGCGGGGTCGCTGGAGCGCCTGCGCGAGCGGGTCGGCCCGCATTGGTTCCAAGGCACCAAGGCGGCCCAGGCGATGTACGCCCTTCCCGACACCTCCTGACCCCCGCGCGGGCGACCAGGCCCGCCACGTCACTCCTGAACTTCTCAATCGACTGACTTCCATTCGGTCGAGAGGCCGTCCTGGGCGCAAGTCCGCCAACTGGCGCCGGCCATCCTCCGAATCCCCAGGATCCTGCCTTCGTTGGGCCCGATCACACCCCCTGTTTCGGTGCGCGTCCTTTTCTGCATCGGCGAAAGATTTTATTTTGTCCATATACGCCTAAAACGATTTCTACCCGCCGACCTCCGAAGTACAAATAGGTGGATGTCCTATAGTCCAGATGGGTGTTCGATAAGCCGCGGCGCTATAAGCCGTCTCAGCCTCGGTGGAATCGTTGGTGGTCAATCCGGCCACAAACTGACGGCGCCCATGGCGTGCTCCCT
>JAAELR010000055.1 GCA_024226455.1 Paracoccaceae bacterium | reverse complement strand
GGCTAGCCGGATAGAATTGCTCCCATTTGTCTATCTATCATTAGGCCGTCGGACGCGGCCAGACCACCGGCGCTCGCCGGAGGGCGCTGGGAGCGCAGGCGTCCCGCCTGCTCCGGCCACTGGCGCCGCCGGCCACCGGTTCTGGGCATAAGCGCGCCGGTCCCGCAGGCTCTGCCATCGGACACCGCCCAACCACCAATTCCGGGCATAAGAGCGCCGGCGTCCCGCCGGCGCCGGCCACTAGCCGCCGCGCGGTCACCGATTCTGGGCGCTGGAGCGCCAACGTGCCGCAGGCTCTGCCATCGGACACCGCCCAACCACCAATTCCGGGCGCTGGGAGCGCCGGCGTCCCGCCGGCTCCGGCCACTGGGACCGCCAGCCGCTTCGTCTCGGTCGAAAGGCATCCAGCGCGGAGCGCGGCATGAGCCGCCGGGGGTGAGGCCGCCGAACCCCCGCTGACCGACGTCCGAAGCCTTCGAGGCCGTCCGAGTCTGAGGTCAGGGGCACGACCCTGGCGATGCTCTCCTACATGGAGGCGCACTGGTGCCGGCCGCAGTACGCCAAGGATTTCGAACGCTGGTGGCGCTTCGTCGAGTGCTATACCTCCGCTCTGGCCGCGGGCACGTTGGTCGGCAAGGGGCAGCGCTCGAGGATGAACGAGAACCAGATGCGCCCCTCGCGCCTCGACGATTCCTGGCTCATCCCCTGGAATCCACCCAAAAAGGCTCCAGATTCGACACCCAGTGTCGAACTTGCGGCCCAGAACCCGAATTCCCGGTGACAGCGGGATCGAGTTCCCCCGCCTGAGGTCCACCTTCCAGTCCCACCGCGCCCGCCTCGCCCTCCGTCTCGCCGAACGTCCCGCCGCCGTGGCGATGCCGCCCGGCGTCTACGATGCGGTCTTCGATCACTTCGACGCCGACGCCGTGGCCCAGGATCTTGCGACCAGTGTGCCGCCGCTCAAGGCCGCGATGGTCGGGGTCGACCAGGCCTGATCGTTGACGGTGATGACCGCGGGTTGGTCGTTGCCGGGCACTCGGCGCCTGGTGGGCGATCCGGCGGGTTCCGGCGATCAAACCAGGGCAGCTGGTGCCGGACACCTGTTTGAGCTGTCGATGTCCCGTGCTACGTCGCAGAGAGCGTCCCGTGCGCTGTCGATGCCCCGTGCTACGTCGCAGAGAGCGTCCCGCGCGCTGTCGATGCCCCGTGCTACGTCGCGAAGAACGTATGTCCGGCGTCTTGCATCTCGTTCTTTTTCGTTCTTATCGACACGTGAAGCGATGCAACTGCTTCGAATGCGTTGCGGAACGCAATGGAAAGCCTCGGAACTGCATCCTTCGCGAAAAAAACGAGACCGGAAGCGACGGAACCACGTTGACTGCGACGTTTTCCCCGTTTCGGGCCGAGCCAGTGGCGCTGAATGCGCACGTCGCCGGCCCATCGGACGGCCGGCGCTCTACCGGGGAGCAGTATCCTGCGCCGGGCGGCAGTCACTTCTGCCCTTGGTCAGCGAGATGTCGATCGACGATCGCTGTCGATCGGTGGCCCGCGCGCCGCGCGGCCCACGGTGCTGATGATGACGGCCGCGCGCCGCGCGGCTACGATCAACATCACCACCCAGACGCCGAGCTGCCGAAGATAGTGCCAGGCACCTAGCCGCGCCGGCGTCCGGCCCCCGATTCCGGCGGGGGACGGCGATTCCGGCGCCCGGATTCCCGACCAACCGCTGGACGGGACGATTGCGCCGTCCCGGCTACCGATCTTCGGCGGGAAAGCGACGATTTCGGCGCTCGGACCCGTCTCTACCCGCGGGAAGACGAGATTGGTGACGTTGGAACGTGGTCTTCCCCGGGGAAGACCTACTTCCACGGCGCTGGAAGTGGGTCTTCCCTGGGGAAGACGAGATCGGTGACGCTGGAACCTGGTCTTCCCGCGGGAAGACCACGTTCCACAGCGCTGGAAGTGGGTCTTCCGGAGGGTAGATGCGCGCTTCAAGCGCCGCTGCAGCACTTACGGGTGCTGTTGATTCGCTCCCGTTCAGAGTTTTTACCGTTCTGGAGGAGAAAGCTCCTACATGGGTGTGGGTGCTGTTGGTGAAGCTCACCAACAGCACCGTCACCATCGAGCTGCGCGAGGCCGGCTACTGACGTTTGCACCATAACGCCGCCCCTCAGCCAGCCGGGCGAGGGCGTCGTCGCGCAGCCTCGCGTGCTCCGTGCGATCGAAATCCGCCTGAACGACGCGGGCATTCGAGAGCACCCTCTGGAGGTCGCCGTCGGGCGCCCAACGGCGGCGGGCGCCCGACGGCCCGGAGAGCCCGGGGTTTCGCCGGCCATAACCCCGGCAAACCCCGGAAACCCTGGTCTTGCCGCCACCAAACCCGGGATTTAGCCTCGAAAACCCGCGCTGGCGACAATTAGAAGCGCGTCCATTCCGGAAAAGCCCGCCTTTCCGACGACCCTACGGGTCCTGCTTCCGCCGTTGGACGCGATTTTGATCGCGAAAATCGTGCCCAGCGCTTTTTGGACAGGACTTGGGTCCGAAAAATCGTGTCCAACGCTTTTTGGACACGACTTTCACCCGGAAAATCGTGCCCAACGCTTTTTGGACGCGATTTTGGTCGCGAAAATCGTGCCCAACGCTGACCTTTCCCGGGTTTTCGGCCGAAACGGGTTCGAAAGCGGGTGCCAGAATGGCAGAAATCGGGGGGTTCACGGGGTTTCGAGTCCATGCTCGCGCATCGCGTCCGACCAAGAACCGCGCCAACCTGGCACTTTTTGGTTCAGAATCCTGGGTTTCCGGGGTTTAAGGGGTTTGTGCGGGGCGTGCGCGCGCATCTTCCGAGCCAACGGCAGGGAAGGCCATGCCATGTGCGCGCAGTCACACCAAACCCAGGAAACCCTGGGAACCCTGGATTCGGCTGCTTGCGTTCAGTCGATATAGCCCAGCGCCCGCAGCCGCTCGATGCTCTCCGGATCGAGCGACGGCGGGGCAGCTCATCGGAAGCAACCAGGCCTCGAGCCCATCCGAGCCTGAGGTCAGGGACACGACCCTGGCGATGCTCTCCTACATGGAGGCGCACTGGTGCCGGCCGGAATACGCCGAGGATTTCGAACGCTGGTGGCGTTTCGTCGAGCGCTACACCGCCGCCCTGGCCGCGGGCACGTTGGTCGGCAAGG
>JAAELR010000054.1 GCA_024226455.1 Paracoccaceae bacterium | reverse complement strand
CCCAACTATTGAGGTTGTGAAGCGCCCGCCTGGTGTCACTGGCTTCGTTGTGATTTCGCGGCCCTCTCGTGGTTTGCACGCAAACCACTGCCGGGCAGTGGATGGGTCGTCGAGCGTACATTCGCTTGGCTTGGCAGATGCCGTCGATTGGCAAAGGACTGGGAGGCTTCAATTGCTTCTGCTGACGCTTGGACCCTCATCGCCTCAATCCGAAGAACTGCCCAACATATCGCAAGAAAAAACGTGCTGGAATTATGAGTCAGACTCTCAGGTTCTGCAATTGGGGTGAATCACAACTGGCTGGAATCATTCAACGTGATTTCCAATTGGACTCTGAGGGCCTCAAGCCACCTTCAGAACGATCTTGCCCACATGCTCACCACCTTCCATTCGCGCGTGAGCATCCGCCGCATCGGTCAGGGCGAACTCTGAATCCATCACCGGCGCGATGCGTCCGCTTTCCAGATGCGGCCAGACATGTACGCGCAGTTCTTCGGCGATCCGCGTCTTGGCCAGATCGCTCTGCGGCCGCAGGGTCGATCCCGTCACGGTCAGCCGCCGCACCATCAGCTGGGCAAAGTTCAGCTCGACCCTGGGACCGGACAGGAACGCGATCTGTACCAGCCGACCCTCGTCGGCCAGCGCCTTGACATTGCGCGGGATATAGCCGCCGCCAACCATGTCGAGGATCAGGTTCGCACCGCCCTCGGCCCGCATCACCTCGACAAAATCCTCGTCGCGGTAGTTGATCGCCCGCTCGGCCCCAAGATCGCCGCAGGCGCGGCACTTCTCTGCCGATCCCGCCGTGGCAAAGACCCGCGCACCAAAGACCTGACCCAGCTGAATCGCCGTGGTGCCGATCCCCGACGACCCGCCATGCACCAAAAACCGCTCGCCCGCCCGCAAGCCACCGCGCATGAACACGTTGGACCAGACGGTAAAAAACGTCTCGGGCAGGCAGGCGGCCTCGCGCAGTCCCATGCCCCGGGGCACCGGCAAGGCATGTGCCGCCGGCGTCGCCACGTATTCGCCATAACCTCCGCCCGGCAGCAGGGCGCAGACCCTGTCGCCGATCGCCCATTGCGACACACCCGGGCCCAGCGCGGCGACGGTGCCCGCCGTCTCCAGCCCCGGTAGGTCCGACGCGCCCGGCGGCGGCGCATAGGCCCCGGCGCGCTGCAGCGCGTCGGGGCGGTTCACCCCGGCCCATTCGACGCGGATCAGGATCTGGCCGTGCCCGGGATGCGGCACCGGGCGCGTTGCGGCGCGCAGCACCCCCGGCCCGCCGGGTTCGGATATCTCAACGGCGGTCATCGATTTCGGCAGGGTCATGAATGTCTCCTCAGGTGGCGCCGGGCCATTGCCCCGGCAGGTCGGCCCGGCGAACGCCCGAAGGCGCCTGCACCCGGCCTAGCAGTCCTTCGAGACCGCCGAAAACCCCTTTTGTAAGCGGATTGCGCCGCAGCCCGCCCTTGAGTCTCTCGAACCGCGCGATGTCATCGATGCGGCGGGCAAGAAAATCCCAGGTCGCGGTGTGATCCGGGCTTTCGTCGCCCAGCCAGAAAAGCAGCGTCGACGAATAGACCCCGGCGAGGATGGTGCGCTTGCTGTACCAGTTGAAATCCCGCGACGGATCGTTCAGCGCATCCCAGATCGCATCCGCCGTCTGCCAGATCAGCCTTGCCCCCTCGGGCGCATTCTGCGGCAGGGCGAAGAACGCCGTCGCCTTGCGCACCACCTCCTTGTCGCCGATCGCCTCGATCCGCGCCCGCACCGCGAAACTCACCCGCTCGCTCACCCCCATGGCCCCCAAATCCGCCGCCGCCAGCCGCGCCCACATCGCGGCGTCGGCGCTGCGGTGATGGGCCACCGCCAGATCCAGCGCCCCGCGCGGCGCAATGGCCCGGGCCTCGGCCATGCCGACACCGACATCCCGCGCCGCAGCTTCAAAACTGGCCGCCGACCAGCCGTCGAAGGGCACATGCGCCAGCGCCGCCTCCAGCAACGCCTCATGCCCCGGTGTCTCAACGTTCATCTGCCAACCCCTCTTTGCCGCGCCGCAGGCGCTAGAAAAGCCACCCGGACCCTGCACCAGAGCGCGCTCTTGCAAACCAAACTCTAACTTGGAATGGTGGTGACAACCACATGCAGGTCAGTGTTCTCTACAAAAAATGTCGATCAGGCGCTCCGGCCCAGAAAAGGAAGCTGCAGCGAGGGAGAGTGTTGCATTGGACATGGACAGCTCCGTTACAGGCCTTGCTCGACAATCTGATCGAGCGCGGGCTTGATGCGAAAGGTTGCTATCTTTTCATCGTCGACGGGGCCAAGGCGCTCAGCAAGGCCATCCGGCGCACCTTTGGTGCGGATATCCCTATCCAGCGTTGCCAGATCCACAAGGCCCGAAACATCACCGACCGGCTTGCCCCCACCCCATCGCTCACCTGCCTGCAATCGCGGCTGATCAAGATCGGAGCACGTTTTGTGCGCCATGCAGGCGCCATTACCTTCCAATTGGCCGAGGTCGCTGTGCCGCGCAATCTCTTCGGGCAAATCCTTGCCTCCATTCGCAACCTCAAGCCGCCCCGAGGCCCGCGCGGCAACCGCCAGCATAAAGTTACCCCGGATAACCCATATGGATAGCGGTTTCGTGCGACTTCATGATGTGATATAGGTTATTCATCAATGGGTTAGGCGAAAGGGCGCGGGGATTTGGCACGGGATGCGACGGGTGAAGT
>JAAELR010000053.1 GCA_024226455.1 Paracoccaceae bacterium | reverse complement strand
ATAGCGAGATCGCCCGCTTCGAGATCCATGAACAGGGTGCGGTCGGGATCGAGCGTCCACAGGAGGGAAGTTTTCCCGATGCCGGATTTCCCGAAGATGCAGCCCTTGATGCCGCGTGGCTCTGCCAGCCGCTGATCGGCGCTGATGATCGGGAGGCTCATTGGTCGGCCGCCAGCGCGAGGATCTCGACCTTCAGCGTGCCGGGCCGGACGGTGCGTGCGGGCTCGAAACCGGCCCGGATGGCCTCGGGCCAGGCCGCGTATTTGCGCTCGGGCACCTTGTAGGCGAGATCGACATATTCGGCGGGGTCGTCGCCTGCATCGCTGATCCGCGCGACCATGTCGGCCAAACGGTCCTGATCCCAATCCACCCGCTTCGGCAGATCAGCGACCACGGTAAAATCGCCATCGTCGAAGCGGACCGTGCCGGTGTCTTTGCCTGCGGCTTGGCGTTCTTCGGTGGCCCGGGTGGCGTAGCGGACGGCCAGTCCGGCATCGAAGCGGGTCTTGGCCGCCTTGTCGCGTTTCAGGCGCTCATCGATCTCGCGCTGCAGGATCGCCAGCAACTCGACGGGCAGCGCCGCGATATCCGCTGCGCTGAGGGACGGCAGATCGTCCGGCGTAGGGGTGTTCTCGGGGAATGGCATGAAAGGGTCTCCGTGATCGGTGAAAAAGGATTGGCAGGCGGGCATCACGCGGCCTCGAGCAGGCGGACCGAAAGGGCGGCACCGCTGGATCTGGGTTTGGGCCGGGCGACGGCGATATAGGCGAAGTTATCGGGGCCGAGCCGCGCCTGGACGAGATGGACGAGGTTCTGTTCGGCCGCGCGAAGGGCGGCGGCCGCGACCTGTTGCAGCGCGCGCTGACGGTCGGCAGGGAGTTTCGACAGAATGGCCGTGGCATCGACTGCCAGAAACCCGCGGTGATAGATCAGCGTTTCGCCAGGCTCGGCCTGCGCGATCCAGGCACAGAGCCCAACCTCGTCCAAACCACCAGCGGCGCAGAACGGCACCACCCGGTTGGCCGCGAAATCATCGAGCCGGACCATCATGCGGCACCCGCATGCGCATCAGCGCCGGTGCTGTGGCGCAGCTGGTCTTGCTCGAACGCGGTGATATCCTCCATGCGGTAAACCACACGGCCGCCCAGCTTCATGAACTGGGGGCCTTCACCGGCCCACCGCCACCGCTCCAAAGTGCGGT
>JAAELR010000052.1 GCA_024226455.1 Paracoccaceae bacterium | reverse complement strand
TCGATGGGGGGGGATATGTCAAGGGGGGTGGGCTGGCGTGGGGATCGTCGTCGTCTCACTGCGCCACATCGCCACCGCCGTTTCGCTGTGCATGGCCAATGGTCGCCGCCGTGGCTCCAACTGCGGAATTCCGCATTGATTCTCACGGCTCACGTTGCCGGGCGTTGTTTCTTCGCCGGTCTGGTCAATGGATGGAGGCCGTTGTCTCACCGCGTCCTACCACTGTTTCGCTGTGCATGACCAATGGTCGCCACCGTCCTGACCGATGGCGATTGCCGTTGCCGCGCCCGCCGTGACCGCGCCGTACTGCCCTGGTTTCTTCCCACGCCTCGCGCTGCCGGGCGTGGTATAAACCTGTGAAGTTAGGTTTAGAAGCCTGCCTTTTGGATTGGGCCGGTCATCACTTCAGTTTTTCCTCAATAGCGCCCAGGCTTTGGCGTATCGTTTTCGTATCTGGGTGCTGAGGGCCAAGCGTGGCTTCATAAATAGCCAACGCCCGGCGCATCAACGTTGCCGCTTCCTGGAAGTTGTCCTCATAAAAGCAGAGGATTGCCAGGTTGTTGAGGCTTTGGGCCGTGTCCGGGTGCTCCGCCCCCAGCACCTTCTCGCGGATACCCAGCGCCCGCTCGTAGTAGGGCCGCGCCCCGGCGTAGTCGCCCATCGCTTGCAACAGAGCGCCCAGGTTGTTGAGGCTGCGGGCCGTGTCCGGGTGCTCCGCCCCCAGCACCTTCTCGTGGATACCCAGCGCCCGCTCGTAGTAGGGCCGCGCCCCGGCGTAGTCGCCCATCGTATCCAACAGACCGCCCAGGTTGTTGAGGCTTTGGGCCGTGTCCGGGTGCTCCGCCCCCAGCACCTTCTCGCGGATACCCAGCGCCCGCTCGTAGTAGG
>JAAELR010000051.1 GCA_024226455.1 Paracoccaceae bacterium | reverse complement strand
TCGCGCAAGTAGTCGAAAACCAACTGTTTGTTGGTGCAGTAGACAATGTCGCAGGCGTAGGCGGCGCGACGCTCGGCATGTTCCATCCCATCGACGATGGTACCGACACTGAGACCCAGGGCACGATACACGGGCCCCATCAGTTCCGCATCGCGTTGGACCAGGTAGTCGTTGACGGTCACGATGTGCACCGGAATACCGGCCATAGCCGCGGTGGCCGCCGGCAGGGTTGCTGTCAGGGTCTTGCCTTCGCCGGTCTGCATTTCGGCGACCATACCTTTGAGCATGATCCAACCACCGAGCAGCTGAACATCGTACTGGCGCATGCCCAGCACTCGATCCGACTGCTCACACACCAGGGCGAAGGAACGGGTGCAGACCTCGTCCTCCAAGCCTTCGGCACGCAGCTGGCAGCGCACATCGCGCACGGCCTCATCCAGCTCGGTATCGCTCATCGCAGCCAGCGCCTTGGCCTGAGCCCGGATGCGCCGTACGACGCTTTGGTAGCGCCCTGGTCGCCGGCGAACCACATGGCGCAGCATCCCCATCCCCTGGTCGAACAGCTGGTCGAAGCGTCCCGTGCGCGGCGCATCGCGCTCCGGGTAGGTTCCCAGTACGATGCCCGGTCGAAGCGGT
>JAAELR010000050.1 GCA_024226455.1 Paracoccaceae bacterium | reverse complement strand
CGCATCCGCGCCGGCGCCCTCGGCCTCGGCCTGCCAGAGCGCGACCTGATGGTCAGCCCGCAGCACCGCATGCTGGTACGCTCGAACGTGGCGCGCAACATGTTCGGCGCGCGTGAGGGGCTGGTCGCCGCCAAGCAACTGCTCGGGCTTGACGGGATCGAGGTCGCCGAGGTGGACGAGGCCACCTATGTGCATTTTCTGTGCGCCGCCCACGAGATCGTCTTTGCCGAGGGCGGCCCGTGCGGGAGCCTTTACACCGGCGCCGAGGCGCTTAAATCGGTGGGGCCTGCGGCACGCCGCGAAATCTTCACCCTGTTTCCCGAGTTGCAGAACCGCGCCCCCGACGACCTGCCTCATTCCGCCCGCCCGCTCATCAAGGCGCCCCCGGCCGCCGGATTGCGCATCGCATGGTCAAGAACGAAAAGCGGCCGCTTGAGTTGTCAATAAGAGCCTGAAAACCTGGCAAAACGGCATAGGCGCAACGGGCGATCCCAGGGGATTTGTCTCGCTTCGCGCCATTGGCCGTTGGCGCGAAATGATCCGGGCCCGGAGCATGGTCCGACGATCTCCATCAGGTCGCGACGCTGCTTTCGGGGGGAAGCGATCCGACCGCCAATCATCCACAATGAGCAGTTCGGTTTTGTGATGGCGTGGCTGATCTATGCAGAGCACCGGTGTCTCCGCTCTGGTAGAGCGCCAGCACCAGAGCACGTCCGACCCAGATCGTTGCGCCCCGCCAGGGTCGGCAATGATGAAATTGCGCCGATCTTTGATCCAATTTGCGGTCAGGAGCGTTTGGGTTGACGCCTTGCCTGGGAACCCTTGGCCGCATGAAACTGGAAAGAGTGCCCGCATTGTCGGGAGCGAACAACGGCGAGCACTCAGAAATTGAGGCCGGGACATGGTAGTTGAATGATTTGTGGTCCGGCGATCACGATCATGCGCGGAAATCTCCTGATTTCTCTCCCAAAGCCCGCAGGTTCAGACATCTTGTCGACATCTTGGTCGCGTATGCTGGGGGCTCACCTGATTCTGGTCAAGGATGCGAACCTTTGACAACGCTTGTTGATGCCGCATTTGTTGTTCTTTTTGGCGCATCCGAGATCAACAAACTGCGCGGAAGTCGACCCAGGCTGTCCGAAATGCCGCGGCGCGAAGCTTGCCGCAGGCCCGCCACCGGAGAGTTTTCCATCAGCAATCTGGCCGATCTCTTTGCGACCTCGCGCGCGATCGTCTGTCGCAAGCTGGACCTGTTCCCGGCAGAGGTATAGGTCAGATGGCTCTCGAAATCGTTGATCCAGCGTCGACGGAAATCGAGCATCTTGCATCTGTGGATGTCAGATTCTCCGGCGCGCATATTGGCGGCGGTATCTATTTCAGCGCCAATCACAACCCGACACCAGGTGGGAGCAGCAGTGCCATTCCGCAAAGAAGCCTTACAGGCGAAATCGAGAGCCACTCGACTACGGAACTGGATTACACACTGCCATCCGGAGGCGACCCTTGGGACGCATATCGTGACGACATCAATGGAGACGGCGATCTTGATTATGTAAAGGCCGGCTTTGACATGGGCCTGCATGTGGGTGACCGTCTTGTCAGCACCGGGGAGTTTTATGACGGCCCCTCGGTTTCATTGCTGATCGCCAATGACCCCAACGACCTGTCGGGGAATGTCACGATCACCGGATACCCATCTGCGGCCAACTCTCTGGATGGTACCGGTGGCACGCTTCACCAAACGACCGGAACCCTGTCTGCGGATGGATACACCGGTCAAACAGTTGGGGCGGATGAAGGCGGCTATTTCACAATCGACGATGCCGAATCCGTTGGGGGTATGAGCGGGGGCGCAGCGTTTCTTGACTATGACGCGGATGGGGATGGGACAGACGAGACCTACATAATCGGGTCCACGGCGCGGGCCGGGTCAATCCTCGATGGCGGCACAGGAGAGGTGATCGGCACCTTTGTCCAGTCCACGTCATTTTCTCCCCACTATGCCGATCTCGCCGCCGCCATCGAAGGATTGACGGGTGCTGACGCCAGAACGGCCGATGATTTTCCGCGAATGACCCTGCTCTCGGCTCAAACCTTCGACTCCTCGCTGACCACCGTGCAGGGGCAATTCTTTCATGAGGACATCTTCGGCGGCATCAACGCAGACACCTTGTTGGGGGCGGGTGGAGACGATCACGTTTTCGGGCAAGACGGTGCTGACAGTATTGATGGGGGAACAGGTGCCGACATCATCAATGGTGGCAGCGGGGATGACACGCTTTCCGGTGGTTCTGGTGCGGATTTGTTCGCCGGAGACGGGTTTGGCGGTGGCTTTACGGATGTCATTACCGATTTTGAGGCACTCAGTGGTGATGTCATAGATCTCAGCTCTCATTTTGTTACGCTGGACGATGTTGTTGCCGCCACGACAGAGCCTGGAGACGGATCAATCCTGATCACCCTGCCCGCCGGATCGGGTGGAGGTGCTGTCCTGGTGCTCAACACAACGATCGCTGACCTGCGTGTCTTCAACATGAATGTTGTTTGCTTTACCAAGGGAACGTTTATCCTCACCCCCGACGGCGAAAAGCCCATAGAAACCCTGGCACCGGGAGAGCGGATTTCGACCTATGGGGGCGCATCCAAGACATTGCGGGCCGTCAATATCCGCCGCCTGGGAAGAATGGAATTGAGGGACCGCCCAAATCTTTGGCCGGTTTCCATTGCACCCGGAGCACTTGGATCAGGCATCCCGAAGAACCGTTTGCGGGTCTCTCCGCAGCACCGCATTGTGGTAGACAGCACCATTGCCCGCCGGATGGTTGGACAGGCTGCATTGGTTCCCGCCAGGAAACTTCTGGGGCTTCCCGGTGTCAGCCAAGGCCGCGCCGATGAAGGGTGCACCTATATCCATCTCGTTTGCAGCGCCCATGAAATTGTCAGAGCGAATGGCTGCTGGAGTGAGAGCTTTTTTCCAGGAGATCAGGCTGTGCAGGCTGTGGCGCAACCGGCAGCCAAGGAATACCGGGCGATTTTTGGCAACGAGTTGGAGCCATGTCTGCCAATAGTAGACGGAAAGAAAGCCCGCCGCATGGTCGGCCGGCATCTGAAAAACCAAAAACCAATCCAGAACGCGCAGGCTTTCACCGCTGATGTACCCTGGGCGCAGGATCGCACCGTTTCCCACGGCTGAGAGACGCAGGCGGGGCAAATCGCTTTCCCGCCCAACAAATCCGCGACCCGAAAACGCCACCTCACCGACACGATGACATCTAAATGAGGTGGTTCAATTTCCCCTCTACCCAATGTCTCGTCTCTCGCCTATAGTCGCTGTGGATAACAAGGGATGGGGACCGAGGGAGACACCATGCGCTGTCCGTTTTGCGGCAATATTGACACCCAGGTAAAGGATTCGCGTCCCGCCGAGGACCATGTGGCGATCCGGAGGCGGCGGTTTTGCCCGGCCTGCGGTGGCAGGTTCACCACCTACGAACGCGTGCAGTTGCGTGACCTGGTGGTGGTCAAATCCAACGGGCGGCGCGAGGAATTCGACCGTGATAAGCTGGAGCGTTCGATCAGGATATCGATGCAGAAACGCCCCGTTGATCCAGAGCGTATCGACCAGATGATTTCCGGCATCGTCCGGCGGCTGGAATCGATGGGCGAGACGGATATTCCGTCGAAGATCATCGGCGAGATCGTGATGGAAAGCCTGTCGCGGATCGACACCGTGGCCTATGTGCGTTTTGCCAGTGTCTACAAGAACTTCCAGGCGGCGGACGATTTCGAGGAATTCGTCAGCGAATTGCGTCCCACCACTGACCAGGGCGAGTGAGCAGCCGCGACCGGCAGTTCATGGGCCACGCGCTGGGCCTCGCTGCGCGGGGCTTGGGCAATGTCTGGCCGAACCCGGCTGTGGGTTGCGTCATCGTGCGCCAGGCCCGTGTGGTCGGTCGCGGCTGGACCCAGCCAGGCGGGCGGCCACATGCCGAGACGCAAGCGCTGGCGCAGGCCGGGGAGGCGGCGCGCGGGGCCACGGCCTATGTCTCACTTGAACCTTGCGCCCATCACGGCGCCACGCCGCCCTGCGCCGAAGCGCTGGTTCGGGCTGGTGTGGCGCGCGTCGTCAGCGCCTTGCGTGACCCCGACCCAAGGGTCGATGGCGGAGGCATCGCGTTGCTGCAGGCCGCCGGGGTCGAGGTAGAAACCGGGGTTCTTTGCGACAAGGCTGACGAGTTGAACTGTGGCTTTCTAAGCCGCATCACCCGTGGCCGCCCGATGCTGACGCTGAAGCTCGCCACCAGTTTCGACGGCCGCATCGCCACCGCCACAGGCGAAAGCCAGTGGATCACCGGGCCAGCGGCGCGGCGCGCGGTGCACGGGATGCGGGCGCGGCACGATGCGGTGCTGGTGGGCGGCGGCACGGCGCGAGCCGATGATCCCTCGCTGACGGTACGCGGGCTGGGCGTGGTCCGCCAGCCGGTGCGCGTAGTGCTGTCGCGGCATCTCGACCTGCCACTGACGGGCAAGCTGGCGACCAGTGCCGCAGAGGCGCCGCTCTGGCTCTGCCACGGCGTGGATGCGCGGGCCGGGACGCGCGCGGCCTGGCAGGGGCTGGGGGCACGGCTTTTCGAGGTGCCGGTCGGGGCCGACCGCCAGCTGGACCCGGCGGCGGTGTTGGCCGCACTGGGCGTGGCTGGATTGACGCGGATCCTCTGCGAGGGCGGCGGGGCGCTGGCGGCGTCGCTGTTGCTGGCCGGTCTGGTCGATGAACTGGCGGTTTTTACCGCCGGGATGGCGCTGGGGGCCGAAGGCACGCCGTCGCTGGGGGCGATGGGGCTCGACCGGCTGACCGAGGCGCCGAAGTTCCGGTTGCGCCAGACCCGGGCGGTCGGCAGCGATGCGCTGCATCTCTGGACGCACCTCTGATCAATTGCCTGCAACGTGTTTGCATGGGCGTTGCCGCGCCCGGCCTCAGCGCCAGAGCCAGGATTGCCCGGCAAACCATCCCTGCAGCTTGGCCAGCGAGCGGTTGAACGGTCCCGGAACGGGCAACTCGCCGCTGGCTAGCCGGTCAACTACCACCTCGACGGGGCATGGAAGGCCGGTGAGCGGGTCGAAATAGCGCGGGTAGGCGATCAGGACCGCATGCGCCAGCGCCGCAAGCGACGGGCGTGCCCGGCGGCGTTCGGGCGCCGGGTCCAGATCGTCTGTCAGCCCCCAGCCCGCATAGAAGGGCACGCCCAAGCAGGTCACCGGAGTGCTGCGCAGCAGCGCCTCGAAGCCCAGCAGCGAGGTCATGGTCCAGACCGCGTCGCAGGCCTCGATCAGCGCCACCGGGTCAGCCTTCGACAGCACCATATCGGCGTCGCCGCACTCGGTCAGGGCGCCGGCGCGCAGACCTGCCTCGACATCCGGGTGCGGCTTGTAAAGGATCACTGCGGTCGGGTTTTCCGCCCGCGCGCGCGCCAGCAGCGCGCGGTTGGTGCGGACCTCGCCGCAGCCTTTTTGAACCGAGGCGTCGTCCTCGACCTGCCCCGGCACCAGGATGCGGCGGCCCCGCGGCAGTTCCGGCAGGGCAGGGCGGTCGAGGTTGTATTTCGTCAACCGCGCCCTGGTCAGCCGCGCCACCAGCCGTTCGGCACGCTCCAGCGCCACGGGCGGCATCGCCGCGGCATCGCTGATCAGCCGTTCCAGACGGCTCTCGCGGGTCGGGTCAAAGTAGATGCCCAGATCGTCACTCACCAGCGACAGTGGCGGGATCAACTCTGCCCCCAGCCCGCGCGAGCGTAAAAAGCCGTCCTCGACCCGGGTCAGGGGGCCAGGTGACATTTCAGGGGTCTCCCTGCCAGCCCAGACCATGAGGCGGCGATCTGAGGTTTCGCGGCGACGGATCGCTCGCGCAACGTCGTCCACAAACTCCACCCGTTTGCCGGAACCAAAGAACTTTTGCAGAGGCCGGCGTTTCCACAACCGCATTCCCATCGCGACATGGCCCGCATGATCCTCGCGCCAGGCTCGAGCCTGCGCGTCGAGCGCCGCGATGGCGTCCTCCAATTCACAAATCTGGTCGCGGTATGGGTCGTACCAGGTGGGGTAGAGGATCATCGCAGCGGCGAAAAGCTGGGCGCGGGTCAGCTTGCGCTGCCGTCGCTGCACCTGAAAGGCGTCCTCTGTCAGCCCCCAGCCCGAATAGAAAGGCTGACCGAATACCCGCGGCTTGTGACCGGCAAAGATCGCCTCGAAACCCAGCCCCGAGGTGACGGAATAGACCCGCGTGGCGCCCTCGAACAGCGTCCAGGGGCTGACCGGCTCGTCCAGCAGGCTGATTCGGTCGCTGGTATCCTCAGGGCCGAAATGACCTTCGCGATGGCCCAGAGCGGTCTCGGGATGGGTCTTGATCACGATCCGGGTGCCCGGGTTCTCTTCCTGCGCGTAATACAGCATCTCGCGAAACCGGGTCGCATCGGCGCCGCCATGGGTAATCGAGGCGTCGCCCTTTGTCTGGTCGATAACCAGCACGTAAGGTGAATCCGGCACCGGGGCGGCGGGGTCGAAGGCGTTGTATTTCGACAGATGCGTATCGCGGATCCGGGCGCTGGCAGCGCGGGCGCGGTTCAGCAACGCGGTGTTGTCCAGTGGGTGGGTGGCCAGCAGCGTTTCCAGGTCGGACGGGGCGGAGCTATCGAAATGCACGCCGGTCCGATCCAGATGCAGCCCCAGCGGCGGATTGCCCGAGCGCCCCGGCAGCACCGATCGCAGCAGCGCGTCCTCGACCCGCAGGACAGGGTTGCCGGCCCGGTCCGCCACCGCCTCGCCGCGGCCGCTGGTCGGGCTCCTGCCCCAAACCCCGACCCAATCGCCAGGGCCGGGCTTGCCGACGCGGATGCTCCAGCCGGCAAGCTGCAGAATGCGCCGGATGCGGCGCTGGGTCAGAAAACCGCCGTTATAGACGAAAAGCCGCCGGGAAGTTTCCTTTCCGGCGGCCTTTGCTTCCTCGGCCCCTGTCATTCGGCGTCTAGTTGCTGGAGGCCAGCGATGAGATCGTGCTGGCGGTACCAAGCGTTCCGGTGATGGCTGACAGAACTTTGGAGAACTGGGAATAGGGCGCCTCGGTCACGTAGACAGTGTCGCTGTCGCGGATCACGAAATCGCGGGCCAGGAAGACGCCGTTCGGCTCTGTCAGGTCGAGCACGTAGACCATGCGCTGGGTGCCGATCAGGTCGGTGCGGCCCAGCACCTGGTTGGCGATCTCTTCGGACTCATTGCGAAACACGAATACGCCGGTGGGGTCCGCGGTCATCGAGTTCAGACCGCCGACCTGGGCGATTGCCTCGACCGCCGACAATGTCTGGGTTTCGAACCTCATGCGGGTCTGGGCGCCGGTGGCGCCGAGCGCGGTATAGGCGCGGGTGTCGGCCTCGACCAGGATGGCGTCGCCCGCACGCAGCGCGATATCGTAGCGTGGGTCGGAATAGAGATCCTGGAACCAGATCTCGCCGGTCTGAGAGCCGCGGATCACCTTGATGCGGGCAATCTCGGGCTCGACCGTGACGCCGCCGGCATGGGCCAGCAGCGAGGTAAGCGTGCGGGTCGGGCGCTGGATGGGAATGATGCCCTGAGCGCCGACAACACCGGTAACCGAAACCGTCGCCCCGTCGCCGGCGACACGGAGCACCATGACCTGCGGGTCGGGCGTCTGGTCCTTAAGCTTGTGGGTGATGATGCGCCGGATCGCATCTGGTGTGTTGCCCGCGGCGCGGATGCGGCCGGCGTAGGGTACGAAGATAAAGCCCGCACCGTCCACCTGCACCTCGTTGAGCACGGTAGAGTTCATGCCGGTCCCGGCCAAAAGCCCGTCGTCGACATTTTCATAGATGACCAGGCTCAGCGTGTCGCCGGGACGGATCGTGTCGCTCCCCAACTGACTGGCGTTGATGAAGGCGTCGCTGAAGCCCAGCGCGGGCACAACGGCGGTGGCGCGTGTCACCCGGTCGTTGACCGAGACCACGAAGGCGTCGCCCTGTTTTTGCACCGAGCCACGGAAGATCTCGCGTTTGTTGGGGCCTGAACGGGGCAGGCCGCACGACGAGACTACGCTGACAAGCGCCAGCAGGGCGACGGTTTTCGCCCATCGCGAAGCATGGATTTTCACTGCTCGGTCTCCTCGACCTGTTTTTCTGCCTCAGTCTTTTTTTGCAAATTATCGGAATCCGAGAGAAAAATCCAGCCCGCACATCTTGTGACCGCTAATTCACCAGCCGCAACTGTTGCCTAGGTGCCGCTGTTCCGGTGCGCAGGGCCTCATAGGGGTCCTCGGGCGCAAGCATCATGTCGACCACCTGCCGCAATAGCTGCCGGCGTCCACGCGCCGAATAGAAGCCTCCGGCGATCTGACTGGTTTCCAGCAGAAAGTGGCGATAGTCGCGATAGGCGCGGCCATCGGGGCGGCCCGGGCGGGCGAAGAATTTTGGCAACGGCTGGGTCGAGACGAATTCGGGCTTGGCATAGACCGCGTCGCCGAACACTTTCAGCGGCAGCCCGCGCCACAGCACCTGCTGGGCAGCGGTCGAGTTCACCGTGACCGCGCCTCGGGTGTGGTCCAGAAGCTGCGCCAGCTTGCCGCCGCGCACATAGTGCACCCGGTCGCCGACGCCGTGCGCAATTGCCAGGCGTTTGATTTCGCGGCGCAGATTGGTGCGGCCATCCTCCAGCGGATGCGCCTTGAAGACGAAATGGTGATGTGTCGGCGCGCCGGTGGCGAAGCCTTCGATGACGGTTTCCAGAAACTCGGTGACACAGCCGAACGGGCTGTGCATCTGGAAAGAGCTGTCATGTTCCAGTTGCAGCAGCGCCAGGTGATAGGGAAAGCCGCCGTGTTTTATCCGCCATGTAGCAGCCACGCGGTCCGCCCAGATGGCCGGCATCAACAGCAGCCGGCGCAGGTAGACGCGGAATTCCTGGGCCACGCTCAGCGACCGGTGCGGTTCGAAATTGCGGTAGGGGCGGTTCCAAAACAGCACGTGCCAGTGATAGAGCGCGCCGTAGAGGATGTGCTGACGCATGTCGCCCCAGTGGGCCGGCGGCTCTGGCATGTCCAGTTCGGCGTTTGCCAGCGTCTTTTGCATCTCGGGCACCGAAAGGTTCATCAGCACCGAATTGCCGTTCGAACCGCCGCGCTCGTAGCTGACCCAGTAGGGGCGCAGATAGCCTTCCTCGAAGACATGCACCATCAGTCCCAGCCGCTGCGCCTCTTCCACCGCCTCGGCGTGAATCCGGCGGGTGTCGCCATAGAGCACGATATCTGTGATGCACTTTTCGTGGACGATGTTCTCAAGGGTGCTGCGCCAGGCATCGACCGGATCCTGAAACGCGATAAAGCTGGACTTCTCGGGCCAGAAAGCCGCGTCGCCTGCGTTGAAGCCGACGCGCCAAGCCTTGGCCCCTGCGGCGCGCAGCATTTTCGCCAGGCGTCCGAAGAACGGCCCGTGCGGGCCCTGAAGAAACAGAAAGATGCGTTCTTGTCCCGTGACCATGCTCGCCCTCTTCCGCCGCGGTTTGCCCGCTATGCGCCCGTATTTTTCTAACTTCTAGCATTCATCGTCACTAGTGCAAAGATGTGACAGAAATGGTAATTTCTCGGGGCTTGCACCTGCGTGGCCTCCCGGCTAGTCCGCAAACAGGGTTTTGTGGAATGATCTGCACTGCGCTGGGTCAGGGGGCGTCGCACATGTTCACAGGCATCATCACGGATATCGGAGAGGTCCTGCAGGTCGAGCAGCGCGGTGATCTTCGGGCGCGCATCGGCACCGCCTATGACATTGCCGGCATCGATATCGGCGCCTCGATCGCCTGCGACGGAGTCTGCCTGACGGTGGTCGCGCTGGGCTCTGGCCCGCGTGGCTGGTTTGAGGTCGAAATCAGCGCCGAGACCGTGTCGAAGACCAATATCGGCCGCAATGGCTGGGCGCCGGGCAGGCGGGTGAACCTGGAACGCGCGCTCAAGCTGGGCGACGAACTGGGCGGGCATATCGTTTCGGGCCATGTGGACGGCGTGGCCGAGGTTCTGTCGGTCGCCACCGAGGGTGACAGCACCCGGGTGACATTTCGCGCGCCAGAGGATCTGGCTCGTTTCGTGGCGCCCAAGGGCTCGGTGGCGCTGAACGGGGCCTCGCTGACGGTCAATGAGGTCGGGGGGCGCGAGTTCGGGGTCAACCTGATCGGCCATACCCGGCAGGTCACCACCTGGGGTGGCGTGGCGGTGGGGGATGCGGTGAATATAGAGATCGATACGCTGGCGCGATATGTGGCGCGGCTGCAGGAGTTTGGCTGAGTGTCCCCATGGGGACATATGCGTAAACCATTGAAATATCTACAGATAGCGCTAACAGATTAGTGCGGACACATCGCCGGAAACAGGCGATTCCGGGCGGGCGCCAGCCCAACCGGGTGGGGAATCCAGCGCTGGATTTGCACGCAGATCCCGCATAGGCTGGACCCGGTGGAACCATAGGTGCGGGCCAGAGGTGTGGGTATGTCGGATTGGGGTGTTACAGCGTGGACGGGGATTGTCGGTGTGGTCATCGCGGGCCTCGGGCTCTGGATCGGCTGGCAGACGTACCGGCGCGGCAAGGCGAAACCGCCAGAGACTGCAACACGGGTTAACGTCAGCGGCTCGCCCGGCGCCAAGGTGGCGGGGCGCGATGTTGGCGGGGCCGGTGGCGACGGGGCGCATAAGGCCAGCGTGACCGTGAAGGACAGCAAGGACGCCAACGTGGCCGGGCGCGATGCCGGACAGGACTGACAGCGACATAGATGTCGAGGGCTCGGCCGGCGCCACTGTCGCCGGGCGCGACGTGCATGGCGTACCGCCCCAACAGCACGAGCGGATGCTGAACACGGCGCTGGCCGATCTGCGCCGCGATCTGGAGGGCAAACACGCCGAGGCAAGACGCGCCGACAAGGCAGAGCGTGAAACCCTG
>JAAELR010000049.1 GCA_024226455.1 Paracoccaceae bacterium | reverse complement strand
CTCCAAGATCGGCAGCGCTCCCGGCCGCATCCGGCGCGACGGTTGGGTCGCGGCGGCCCGGAAGCTGCTGCAGTGACCCTTGGTGCCAATCAGCCTCGGTCCTGATCCGCCACCGCGTTCACAGGCGACCTCAAACGCACCCACAAGCGGGCGACGACCAGGATCCCCACCGAGCCGAGCCCCATGGTCAGCCCCCACCACAAACCCCGGGGCCCCAGATCGGCGCGGAAAGCGAGGAACGCACCCAGGGGAAGGCCGAGGAACCAGTACCCCACCAGGGCGATGGCCGCCGGGAAACGGGTGTCGGCAGCGCCGCGCAGGGCACCGATCGCCACCACCTGCAGGCCGTCGAAGATCTGAAAGGCGGCGGCCACCGGCAACAGGATGACGGCGACCGCGATGACCCCGGCCTCGGGGGTGAACCACCGGGCCAGGTGCTCGGGCACGAGGGCGAAGGTGAGTGCCGAGATCGACATCACCGCGGTGCCCAGCGTTAGGCACACGAGGGCGGATCGCCGCGCGCCGCCGGTGTCCCCGCGCCCGATGGCATTGCCGACGCGGGTCGCGGCAGCACCGCTGATGCCCAAGGGCACCATGAAAGAAAGCGCCGCCAGGGTCAGAGCGATCTGGTGCGCCGCCAGCTCGCGTGGCCCGAGGTTGCCCATCAGCAGCGCGACGGCAGCGAACAGCCACATTTCGAGCGACACCTGCATGCCGATCGGGATGCCGAGGCGCAGCGGTTGCCAGAGGGCGCGCGGCACCAGGACCTGACGCCAACTGCCGGCGAGATACCGCCTCACCACCGGCGACGCGGCCGCGACCAGCCCCAGGAGCATCACCCATCGCGAAAGCGAGGTGGCCCAGGCGGAGCCGACGACGCCGAGGGCCGGGAAACCGAAATGACCGAAGATCAACGTATAATTGGCCACCACGTTGACCAGATTGGCGATCACGATCGCGATCGCCGCGGGACGCACCAGGCTCATCGCCTGCAGCGTCTGCCGGACCGCGACGAAGAGTAGGAAGGGCAGATTGCCGGCGGCGATCACCCGGATGTAGGCGGCACCGTCGGCGGCGATCTGCGGGCGTTGCCCGGTGAGCAACAGAAGGCCCTCCGTCTGCCACATCACGGCTGAGAGCGGTATCGCCAGCACGGCGGCCAGGATCAAGCCCTGCTTGAAGTGCTTGCCGATCCGCACATGGCTGGCGGCGCCGTGGGCCTGTGCCACCAGGGGATCGAGCGCCATCAGCATGCCCATGGGGAAGGTGATCAAGCCAAAGCTGACGCTATTGCCCAGGGCGCCGGCAGCGAGCGCCAGCTCCGAATGGCGCCCCAGCATCATGGCGTCGACCGTGCCCATGAGCATCATGCCGATCTGCACCAGAACCACCGGCGTCGCCAGTCGGGCGACGGCGACGGCTTCGCGCTTCAGAAGGGAGAAGGGGGAGGGCCGGTGGTGCTGGCAGACTTGTGCCGTCATTTCGTACCGAGGACAGGCTATGAGGGGTTCCGAAGCGGGAGTATCGGTGGATGAGGTTATACCAATGCCAACCGTCGGCTACCCTCGTCGTCTAAGGTGATGATGAAGCAAGACGAGACAACGCTCGTCGCCCGGGCACAGGCGGGAGACGAGGAGGCGTTCCGGCAGTTGGTGATCGGCCACAGCCACGACCTCTTCCGCCTCGCCTATCGCCTGACCGGCAGCCGGGAGAACGCCGACGACGTGGTCCAGGAGGCCTTCCTGCGCGCCTACCGTTCGCTCCACCGCTTCGATTCCAAGAGCCGCTTCGGCACCTGGATGCACCGCATCACCGTCAATTGCGCCATGGATCAGCTGCGGCGTACGCAGCGCGAGTCGGGGCACCGCGATCTG
>JAAELR010000048.1 GCA_024226455.1 Paracoccaceae bacterium | reverse complement strand
CTTGTCGAAAACTTCTTTCAGAAACTCAAAGAATTCTAACGCATAGCCATGCGTGCATGCAAAACTGATACAAGCTTTGAAGCAATGGTCCATATCGGAGCGACCGTCATTCGTACACGGTGAATCTCAACAGGCCCTAGTCGGCATCTTCGTTGCCGTCCTCGTTGGGCACCCGGGCGTCCTGGCCGCCGCGGGTGACGATGCCGGATCGAAATTGTCGTATCCGCAGGCGATCCAGCCGGATTGGCTGTGTCGGTTCTGCTTGGGTCGGTTGTGTTTTTTCGGGTGTCGGACTTGCGTCGGGCTTCGGTCGGGCAGGCTTCGGACCGCTGGCGCGGTCCGACCGGTCGGGTGCCCTCCCGTGGGGTTGCGCCGCCTGTCGGTGGTGTGGGCCGCGAGAGGCGAGGTGGAAAGGGGGGGGGCTTTGCCCCCCTCTTGGCCTGCGGCCAATTCACCCCCCAAGGTATTTCCAAAGAGAAGAAGCATCAGATGGCCGTGCAAGTGGTGGCCGGGGCGCCAGGCGCGTCCTGGTCGGGATGCGCGCCGGGGCCGGGTGCCTTTGATAGTTGCTGGTGGCCACGTGTGTGGTGGGCATGTTCTGGCAGGCCCCGGCCATAGCTGCCGCCGATATGGGACAGCCGGATCCTGCAGACCGATATGCGGGTGGTCTTCACAAGCCCTGCCCGGGGGTCCAGACCGGCGGCGTACCGAGATGGTTGCGCCACAGGACATAGGCCAGAACCGGCAGGTCATGGGTGGCGGTGGCGTGCGGCTGGCCCGAGGCGTGAAACGAGACATCGCCCGCGCCCAAGGTTTCCGGCGCCTCGCCTTCGCGGGTGAAGCCGGCCTCTCCGGCGAGGATGTAATACATCTCTTCCGCTGGGTGCTGATGACAGGGATAGTGCAGGCCGGGCGGCATGTAGACCACGAAGGCGCCCATTTGGCGGCTGGTGAAGGCGCCGCCGGTGCCGATCAGGCAGTAGCAGCCGAAACGGTCCAGAAAATCCTGCGCGATATCGGTGCCCTTGTAGGTTTCGCGCCACTGGGCATGCGGACTGCCGCCCAGCAGGGCTTGTGCCAGCGGGTGGGTGCAGGACCGGACCACCGGATCGCTTTCCATCAGCCCGGCGGCGCCGATGCGGTTCGGTGCGGGTTGGGCGGGGGTCAGATCGTCGGGGAAGGTGCAAAAGCCCGAGAGTTTGGCATGCGCCGCGTGGGCGTTGCGCGCGGCGTCGAGCAGGGTGTCCCAGTGGGCTCTGGTCGCGGTGCCGGTCATGGGGTCACCACGATATTGCCGGTATGCTTTTTGTCGACAAAGGCGGCTTGCGCGGCGTGGAAATCGCCGAGCGGGTAGGTGGCGGCGAGCACCGGGAGGATCTCGGCGCGTTCGATATAGCCGATCAGGTCGGTGAAGATCTGCGGCGGCACCACGGTGGAGCCGTGCAAGGTGAGGTCTTGCAGGTAGAGGGTTCTGAGGTCGAGATCGACGATCGGCCCGGCGATGGCGCCCGAGGTGACGTAGTGGCCGCCGCGGGCGATCTGTTCGATGAGGCTTGGGAAATAGGCGCCGCCGACGATGTCGGCGACCACGTCCACATGGGCCTGGCCGGTGGTCTGGCGCAGGGCCGCGGCGAGGTCTTTGGGGGCGCGGTCGAGGATGTGAGCGGGGTTGAGCCTGGCCAGGTCGGTGTGTTTGGCCGGCGAGGCCAGGGCGATGGTGACGGCGCCGCGCCGGTTTGCCAGCTGGATCAGCGCGCTGCCCACGCCGCCCGAGGCGCCGGTGATCAGCACCCGGTCGCCCTTGCCGACCCGGGCGCGGGCCAGCATGCCTTCGGCGGTGGTGTAGCTGCACGAGAAGGTGGCAAGCTCTGCATCGGTGAGGGTGCTGTTGACCACGCCGACGTTTCGGGCATCGATGGTGGTGTAGCGGGCAAAGCCGCCATCGCGTTCAGAGCCGAAATAGCCGGCGGCGTTCCTGTCGAGCGGGTCGGGCCAGTTGCGCAGCCAGCAATCGGCGATAACGCGCTTGCCGATCAGGCCATCATCGGCGCCCTGGCCCACGGCCACCACATGACCGCAGACATCCGCCCCCTGGATACGGGGGAAGGTGATGCCGCTGCCTCCCCAGGTGCTGTCGCTGTGGTCGACGCTGTCATAGGCGCCGCCGGTCGTGGCCTCGGTCACCTGCTTGGAGTACCAGCCCGTGCGGGTGTTGACGTCGGTGTTGTTGAGCCCGCAGGCGGCGACGCGGATCAGCACCTCGTTCGCGCCGGGGCGTGGGGTGGGCCAGTCGGTGTGATATTCGAGCTTGTCGAGCCCGCCATGGCCGGTCAGCACGACGGCGTTCATGGTGGCGGGGATGGTCATGGGCGGTCTCCGTATTGGTGTCTTGAACTGGCCGCGCCCGTTCCTTTCGGCGATTGCCTGCAATCGCCTGTCGGTGTCGCATGCGGTCCGAAGTGGGTTCCGGCCAGGGCAAGACGTGGTGGCAATCGGCGGTGTGTGTCGCGCCCGGCACGCCGTCTGGATTGTCGAGGCGATGCTGTTCGGCTACGCGGGCGTGAGAGGGAAAGCCAGACATGTGCGCGCGTCCTTCGGGAGGGTCGAGATTGTGATGAACAGGGTATTCTCCCATTTGTACCATCGGCAACTACGAATGATACAGATGTGTCACCGAATGTGCTGGAGCGTCTGTCCGACGAGTGGGACAGGCTGACGTCTGCCGGTATCGACGCGGCGGAACTGGCGGCGGCGGCACGGCTGATCGGGTCGGGCCGCCAGGTCTTTGCGCCGGGGGTGGGGGTCAATTCGGCCAATGCGCAGAATTTCACCTGTCTGGGGTGGATTCCGATTGGGGGCAGGATCGTAGCACAAGCTGATCTTGTTGCTGCCTTACAGCGAAGGGCCTCTGTGTGCTCAAAATGACGGATGCTACTCTGCATCTCAACGTCAGCTTTGCATCCGTTTCTTCATCGCTTTTTCCCATTCTTTGATCAGGACCGCTCGTCGTCCTAGGTACTTTTCACCCAGAACCTTGAGTTCCTGTACTCTGTCGGTTTTGAAAAGACGATGGTCAGCTCGCGTCTCGCACCAGGCAACCAAATAACGGCTGTGATCAATAAATGCGATCAGCAATGGCCAGACAATGCGGTATGTCGTGCTGCCATTTCCGTCAGTGTACGTCAATTGAAGCCGATAACGCTCTCGAATGGCATGCCGCAGAAGGGCACTATCAAAGTTCTCTTTTATTTTCGATCGCGTCTTGATTGGTTTAGAACTCGCGTCCAAAACGACTGGGCGCAGATCTTTGGGGATTGTGGCGGAAAGCTTGGAAATAAGGTCTCTTGCCGCCCTTGCCAATGAGGGATCGGCCTCAGACGCCACCCAAGCAGCCCCCAAGGCTGCGGCCTCCAATTCGTCAGCCGTCAACATCAATGGGGGCATATCGTACCCATCATCCAGCACGTACCCCATTCCAGCTTCGCCGGTGACGGGAATGCGTTGCGCCGCAAGCTCTGCCATATCGCGGTAGAGCGTGCGGATAGATATTTCCAATTCATCTGCAAGCTCTCTTCCTGTGATTGGTGATCGGGTTGACCGCAATATCTGGATAATCTGGAAAAGCCGTTCAGTGCGACGCATTTCTTCCTCCTGCTGTCACACTGCTGCCATAACGGTGGCAGTAGGGCAAACTTATTGAAGGACAAAACCACAATCGCGGGCGGCGTCCGCACGACAGCTAGGAGCTACAAATGATCCATTTTGAACGCACACGCACGATTGATGCCACGCCCGAAGCCGTGTGGGCAGTTCTCGGGCGTTACATGCATGTTGATGAGTTCGCGCCGTTGATCACATCTGTCGACGCGCTTACCGATGGCGAAGACGGAATTGGATCAAAACGGCGCAATCACTTTACTAACGGCACTTCGCTGGTCGAAGAAGTGACAGCGTGGGCGCCGGGCAGGGAACTTACCGTCCAGCTGTCTGACATGGGTGGAATGCCGCTTCGGGATGCCTATGCTCGGACGACGATAGAGCCGGTAGGCGGTCAACTTTCGAAAGTGACATGGGGTCTGGACCTTCACGTCAAATATGGGCCATTCGGTTGGATCTTAGGTCAAACAGTTATGAGAGCGACGCTTGGCAAGATAATCGACGGCAATCTTAAGGGACTGGCGGATAAAGTGCGATCAAACCAGAGGGCCTGACGCCTGGCGCGCACCATGAGAAGCAGCCATTGCCGCAGCCGCAGCGAAGGGCAACTTCGTCCGCACAGCTGCCGCTCGAGTGTCCCGTTTGGACAAGTGTCTGGTTGGGGCAGTTTTCACATCAGAAAAATCATGAGATTACGGGGCGATAAATCCAATAGGTTCAACTGGTACGCTGCCTCCGGGTT
>JAAELR010000047.1 GCA_024226455.1 Paracoccaceae bacterium | reverse complement strand
GGACCAGCACCGTATTCGAACCGGTAACGCGGCAGCTAACTTCTCCACCTTAGAGCATGCTGCATGCAACCTGCTGAGAACAGCCCCTGGCAAAAAGAGTTTGCCGATGAAACGCCATTCAGCCGCCTGGGATGACGGCTATCTCGAAAGGGTTATCATGCCGTAACGTTCAGCCGATTGCCCCGGCCAGACACATGCCCGCTTGCGGCAACGCGGGCGATCTGGTTAAAGACGGCGTCCCGCGAGATGAAGGGTCATAGCCACCCCGGAAAGCCCCTGCCCGCACCCCATGCTGATCGTATCGCTCTCATCCATCCCGCCGCGTTTCAACAAGCTGGGCCCGACGCTCGACTGCCTGTTGAACCAGAGCGTAGAGATCGACCGGATCATCCTGTGGATCCCCCAATCCTATCGCCGCTTTGCCGACTGGGACGGCACCCTGCCCGAGGTGCCCGAGGGGGTCGAGATCCGGCGGGTGCCGCAGGATATCGGCCCGGCCACCAAGATCCTCTATGCCGCCCAGGTATTTCGCGGCCAGGACGCCGACATCCTGCTGTGCGACGACGACCGGCGCTACAAACCGCACTGGGCACAGGCCTTTCTAGACGCAAGGGCCAACCACCCCGACGCCTGCATCGCAATCGCCGGGTTCGAGGCCGACCGCTATGGCCAGAGCCGGATGCTGAACCGGCCAAAGCCACGCGCCAGGCGCGCCTCGCGGGCGTTCGATCTGCGGTTTCAGCTACAGATGGCCTGGGAGTTCCTGTTTCCCCCGGTGAAACGCAAATACCTGCGCGAACCGACCCGGGTACTGTTCAGCAACTCCGGCTATGTGGACTGTTTCGAAGGCTTCGGCGGCGCGCTGGTCAAACCCGATTTCTTCGACGACAGCGCATTTGACATCCCGGATGTGATCTGGGCGGTGGATGACGTCTGGCTGTCGGGTTGCCTTGCACGCAAGGGCGTCGCGGTCTGGGCGCTGGCCGACCAGCACGACACCCAGCACACACCGGCAGGCGTCTACGACGCCCTGCACAACGCCGAGATCGAGGGTTCGGACCGTGACGAGGCCAACAAGGCCTGCATCCGCCATTTTCAGGACGTGCACGGTGTCTGGCGTTAGGACGACCAACGGTCGGTCGAGACAGGATTCCCATGAAATCCTGGACCCAAAACCTGGCAGAGAATTTGTCTGCGATTGCTCCGCGAGAATTTGGCCGTGGGGGGCTGTCCCCTCGTGCTGATCGTCTCGCTCAGTTCGATCCCGCCGCGGTTTTCCCGCATCGGCCCGACGCTGGACAGCCTGCTCGGCCAATCGGTCCGCCCCGAACGCATCGTGCTGAACATTCCGGCCAGCTACCGCCGCTTTCCCGACTGGGACGGAACGCTTCCACAGGTGCCGCAGGGTGTCGAAATCCGCCGCACCGGCACCGACCTTGGCCCGGCCACCAAGGTCCTGCCCACCGCGCGGGCCTATCAAGGGCAGACGGCAGAGATACTGTTTTGCGACGACGACAGGATCTATGGGTCCGACTGGGCCGCCGGCTTCCTCGCCGCCCGGCGCGATTATCCGGATGCGGCCATAGCCCTGCGCGGGCTGTCGGCGGCAGGACTCGCCGGCACCTGCCCCAGCCGCACCCTACAGCCTCGCGCTCTGCCCCGGCGGGAAATCGGCGACCTGGATTTTCAGCTCAGGCGCCTCTGGCGCCGACTTTCCGGCAACCCAAAACGCCCCGAGCGCCGGCTGTTCCGCCGCTCGGGCTATACCGACATGTTCGAGGGCTGTTCCGGCGTGCTGGTCAGGCCGGACTGGTTCGGAGACGACGCCTTCGACATTCCCAACATCGCATGGCTTGTGGACGACGTCTGGCTTTCGGGCATGCTGGCAAAGCGCGGCATCCCGATTTGGCTCGCCGCGGGCAAGCTGACGCCCGAGAACACGAATGCCCAGGCCGCCGCACCGTTGGCTGGCGCCGACCGGCACAAGACCAACCAGGACGCCGTGCGCTTCATGCAGGACACCTATGGGATATGGCTGGGATGACCGACCGCCGGCTGATTGTCACGCTCTCCTCGATACCGCCGCGTTTTGCCAAGCTTGACGAGACCTTGCAAGCGCTCTTGCGGCAAACCGCCAGGATCGACGCGGTCCAGGTCTACATCCCCGAGCACTACCGGCGGTTTCCCGACTGGGACGGGACGTTGCCCGATGTCCCCGCCGGGGTCGAGATCCACCGCACACGCGACGATCTCGGCCCGGCCACAAAGGTGCTCGCCGCGGCCCGCGAATTCCGCAACCAGGATATCGACATCCTGTTTTGTGACGACGACCGTGCCTACCCGGCAGGCTGGGCAGCGCACTTTGTGAACGACCGCAAAAGGCACCCCGAGGCCGCGATCGCCAATCTGGGCGTGCAGGCGCATATGATCACCACCAGCACCGCACCGCGTAAATACCAACCCCGTTCGGAACGTAGTTGGCGCATCACCGATGCCGAGTTCCAGCTCAAGTTCCTCTGGCGCCAGATCCGCGCCGGGCGCCATTGGAGCCAGATCGGCGAGCCGCGTCGGCGCGTGAACAAGAATTCGGGTTATGTAGACATATTCGAGGGTTGCGCCGGAGTGATGGTACGACCCGACTGGTTCGATGAGGTCGCCTTTGACATTCCCCCGGCAATCTGGATGGTGGATGATGTGTGGCTGTCGGGAATGCTGGCACGTGCAGATGTGCCGATCTGGCTGCATGGCAACATCCACGAACCCGATTGCACCGCGGCCGAACCTTTCGCGCCGTTGGTGACCTCGGTCGTCCAGGGCACCGATCGCGAGACGGCGAACCGCCTGGCAGTGGAATACCTTCAGCAGACGTTCGGGGTGTGGCAATGAACCAGTTGATCGTCACCCTGTCCTCCATCCCGGCGCGGTTCGGCAAGATCGGACCGGTGCTGGAAAGCCTCACCGCCCAGAGCGCCGCCGACCGTATCTGCCTTTACATCCCGCGGTCCTATCGGCGGTTCCCCGACTGGGACGGCACGCTGCCCAAGGTGCCGCAGGGCGTCGAGATCCGCCGCAGCGACGGCGATTTCGGCCCTGCAACCAAGGTGCTCTGCGCCGCGCGGGAATTCGCCGGGCAAAAGGTGGACATCCTGTTTTGCGATGACGACCACATCTATGCCCCTGGCTGGGCGCAAAGCTTTGTCGCTCTCAAGCCTCGCCACCCCGGTTGTGTCATCGCGCAGGGCGGATGGCAGGCTTCGGCCTATGCCGACAGCTCGGACATGCGCGAACTGCAGCCCCGGGCGGTGCGGCGCTGGAGACTGACGGACCTGGAATTCCAACTGCGCTATCTTTGGCAGGATGTCCGCGCCGGCGCCCGCCGCAAGGCGCTGACCGCCCCGCCACGGCGGGTGTTCAAACGGTCAGGATACGTGGACGTGTTCGAGGGATATGCCGGCGTGCTGGTGCAGCCCGGAATGTTCGACCAGGCCTTCTATGACATCCCGCCGGTATTGTGGGGGGTCGATGACGTGTGGCTTTCGGGCATGCTCACCTTGCGCGGTATACCTATCTGGCTGCAGGGAAGACTGCTGGACCCGCGTCAGGCAGAAAGCGAGCGTCACGCGCCTTTGGCGAAATCGGTGATTGATGGCGCCGATCGCCGTACGGCAAATCGCGAAGGCGTCGTCTTTTTCCAAAGAGCGCACGGGCTCTGGCAGTGACACGACGCTCATCGGCCCCTCTTCGCTCTATGCGCGGACAACAGCGAGGAGCGCAGCGCAGCCCGCGATGAGCGGTCGGCCGGTCACGCCCCCGCCGCGTGCAGCGCCCCGGGTCCCATCTCCATGAATTCCTGATACCGCATCCTGAGAGACGGCAGGTCGCCGCGCCCGAAGAGCCGCCGTTTCCATGTCTCTAGCAGCACCGGCGCAAAGTCGAACTCTGCGTCCAGCACCCTCTCACGCTCGGCCGCCAGAAAACCCGGCGTCACCGCGGCCCAATCCTGCACCACTACCACAGGCAGGTCTTGAAACAACCGGTTGATCGGCAGGTCGGGGATCACCGGCACAGAGCCCAGCAGAATCGCCTCCCAGGTCCGGTGACAGTCCATCCCCTGCCCACGCGGGCTGATGGTGAAAAGGTACCCGGTGTTGCGTATCCAGCTTTCGGCGCGCGGCACCCGGTCGGGCTCATAGAAACACGACGCCCCGGGCAGCACCCCGATCACCTTGGCCCGGTCGCCATTGCCAGGCACGAAATGCCAGTTCGAATAGCCCAGCACCCGGCGCTGGCCGAGCGGCGGCGACATCGCGCGGATCGTCAACAGCAGATCCTCCTGCGCTCGCGGGGATGCCTGCGGCCCCCATTCCGGCCGCCGCCGCCGGGAGATGGTATGATAGTCCAGCCCCAGCGGCATCGGCTGCA
Organism: Paracoccaceae bacterium; assembly: GCA_024226455.1. Classification (GTDB taxonomy): domain Bacteria; phylum Pseudomonadota; class Alphaproteobacteria; order Rhodobacterales; family Rhodobacteraceae; genus JAAELR01. The sequence goes on along the minus strand of JAAELR010000047.1, from coordinate 1,862 downwards.
CCTTGGTGTGCTCAAACCCCAGGTTCTGTGCATGCCAGCGGATCAAGTGCGGGTGATCCAGCACCTTGCTCACCACGCTCTCGCCCAGCGAGGCCGGGCTGACATCCGCCACACAGTCGCCCGAAACCAGCACGAAAGGGCTGTCGATACGCAGCAACGCCCGGCGGGCGAAATGCTTCACCGCCGTGGCGTGCACGTAGACCCGGCCCCCGGACCGGTGGCTTTGCAACGCCCGGCGCGGCCACTTGGCAGAGAAATCGTTGGGCAGCGGCTGATGCGTCTCGCAAAGCTTCAACAGTCCTTTGGAGCCGACGAACAGGCAACTGGTCTCGTCCTCGGCCCGATCCAGGGCTGCGGCTTTCTTCCGCTCTTCCCGGCGACGGTTCAGAAACATCACACCCTTCACAGTTCGGGTAGTTTGGCGGTTGACCGGGCAGCGGGAATCGAACCCGCATCATCAGCCTGGAAGACAGGCATTACGATCCCATTTTCGTTCGGTTCATCAAAAAGCTACCAATCACCAATCTGATCGGCAATCTCCGAAAACAAATTCTTGGAGCGGGCGGCGGGAATCGAACCCGCGTCATCAGCTTGGAAGGCTGAGGTCTTACCACTACACAACGCCCGCTTGCTCATTTAGTCCTTATTTCATAGGGGTTTGGTGGTCAAGCGCGTTCTCCGGCCAACACAACGCACCGCAAGTCAAACCCAACCAATCACACGAATTTTTTTCTACCGTTTTCTGCAGATGACCGGATCCAACCCACCAAGACACTCGCAATTGGGAAATTGAGTGATTTCTTGAGGTAGGTTCGGGCTCGTCTCCCGCCACTCGCTGCATGCGCACAACTCCATGATATAGTCTTGTGTCAACGTCGGGTTGACGACGCGGATGGGCGTGGTGGATCGAAGGAACCATAATGCACACAACACATTTACCGGCCATTCGCGCTAACCGCCCCGCTTGGAACAGGGCCGTATCGTCGGTCAGAAAAGGCCGCTTCTGCCAAAACACGTTTGGGCGATCCGCGTTCGTCTGGAAATCGCGAGCAACCATCGCGACCTGGCGCCTTTCAATCTGGCCATAGATAGCAAACTTCGGGGGTGCGACCTGGTCACGCTGAAGGTCGCTGATGTCTTCGCTGCAGGTCAGATCAAGGAGCGCGCATCGATCATTCAGAGCAAGACGCAGAAACCAGTTCGTTTCGAGATCACCGAAGGCACACGGAAATCGCTTCTGCGCTGGATGGATGAAACCCCTGATGATCGGGTCTGAACACCTTTGGCCCGGACGGTTCCACGAGCGTCTTCATATTTCAACCCCCCAATACGCCAGGTTTGTTCGCGAATGGGTCAGGTCGATTGGTTTGGAGCCGAGCTCATATGGCACTCATTCGATGCGGCGAACAAAGGTGGCTCAGATCTACAAGAAAACCGGAAATCTGCGCGCAGTGCAGCTTTTGCTTGGCCACACCAAAATGGACAGTACAGTCCGGTATCTCGGCGTTGAGCTGGAAGACGCTCCGGCAATCTCGGAAGCCGTTGAAATCAGAAAAGACGGGCCGGCTTCACTGTCGGTCCTGACCTGCCTGCCGTTGACCATCGCCTTCCACCGTTTCGGCGCGGCCCGTCAGACCAGACTTACGCCGCAGGTGCGAAGCCGGGCAATGGGCGAACTGGTGCTCTGCGGACATTCTTGCCGTCCGCGGCGGATGCGAATTATCAGCCTCAAATCCGTTGCTTTGTCAATCTGGGCGGGAACCGGACCTTCGCTGCGGGTGCGAGGTGGGAGGGCATCAACGGTGATTGCCGACATTCAGGCGATCATCGAAACCCGATCTTTTCTGCGCAGCCGCAGGGCG
>JAAELR010000046.1 GCA_024226455.1 Paracoccaceae bacterium | reverse complement strand
TGCCTCGCCGGTTTTCGCCGCACTCTTCGATATCCCATGGACCCCGGTCTTTCTGCTGGGCATCACCATCTTCCACCCTTGGCTCGGCATGCTGGCGATATTTGGCGGTGGCGCGCTGATTGTGGTAACGATACTCAACCAGGTGATGACCCGCGGCCCGGTCATGGAAAGCAACCGCGCGGTCGCACAGGCCGAGCATTTCTCCGAGCAGATACGAACCGAGGCCGAGATGGTGCGCAGCCTTGGCATGCAAGGGGCAGCCTTTTCCCGCTGGAACTTGGCACGCGAGCGTGCATTGGGCGAGAGCGTGCGAACCAGCGACCGCACCGGCGGCTTTACGACCCTGTCCAAGACCTTTCGACTGTTCCTGCAATCGGCGATGTTGGGCCTTGGCGCTTACCTGGTGCTGAACGCCGGGTTGACGCCGGGTGCGATGATCGCAGCGTCGATCCTGCTTGGCCGGGCGTTGGCTCCACTTGATCTGGCGATCGGGCAATGGCCGTCGATCCAACGCGCGATGAAGGGGTGGAACACACTGGCCGAACTGCTGGCCACGGTGCCGGTAGAGCCACCGCGAATGGAGTTGCCGGCGCCCAAGGCCAAGCTGATGGTACAGCAACTGACCGTGGTACCGCCGGGTGAAAAAGTGGCTAGCCTGCGACTGGTCAGCTTCGACGTCGGCCCAGGCGAGGCGCTGGGGGTAATCGGACCCAGCGGGTCGGGCAAGACGACGCTGGCACGTGCATTGATCGGTGTCTGGCACCCCGCCGGCGGCAAGATTCGCCTCGACGGCGCCGCGCTCGACCAGTACGACCCCGACGTGCTGGGCCAACATATCGGTTTTCTGCCGCAGCGGGTGCAGTTGTTCGACGGCACCATCGCCGAAAACATTGCGCGGCTCAGCCTACAGCCCGATGCCGGCAAGGTGATCGAGGCAGCCAAGAAGGCCGCCGCGCATGACCTGATTCTGAAACTGCCCGACGGCTACAATACCCGTGTGACCGCCGGTGGCGGGCGGCTGTCGGGCGGGCAGATCCAGCGTATCGGGCTGGCGCGTGCAATGTATGGCGACCCGGTGTTTCTGGTGCTGGACGAGCCCAATTCGAATCTCGACAATGAGGGCAGCCAGGCGCTGAACCAGGCGATTCGAGCGATGAAGGCCGGCGGCAAGTCGGTGCTGATCATGGCGCACCGGCCCGCCGCGATCGAGGAATGCGACAAGCTATTGGTGCTGGAACTAGGCGCGCGCCGTGCCTATGGCCCGCGCGACGAGGTGCTCAAAGAGGTGTTGGCCAACTACAAGGACTTGCGCCACAGCACCGGGCAAGGAGGTGTGACATGAGCCACGGCAACGCGCTGTCGGTCCGGGGCTACATGACCGTGGGCATTCTGGGCCTGCTGATACTGGTCGGCGGTTTCGGCAGTTGGGCGGTGCTGGCCAATATCTCGGGCGCAATCATTGCCTCGGGCCAGGTCGAGGTCGACCAGAACCGGCAAGTGGTGCAGCACCTCGATGGCGGCGTGGTGGCAGAGATCGTGGTGAACGAGGGCGATTTCGTCGAAACCGGCGACCTTCTGGTACGGCTCGATCCCACGATCCTGAACTCTGAACTCACCATCGTAGAAAGCCAGCTCTTCGAATTCATCGCCCGCCGCGCCCGGCTTGAGGCAGAGCGAGACGGTGCCGGGGAGATCAGTTTCGACCCGGAATTGCTGGAACTTGCCGGCTCCCGCCCCGAGGTGAAGGACTTGATCGACGGCCAGTCGCGGCTATTTGGAGCCCGCAACGCCTCTCTGGCGCGAGAGACCGAGCAACTGGCAAAGCGGCGCATCCAGATCACGATACAGGTGAAGGGGATCGATGCGCAAAAGGTATCCCTGGAAACCCAGATCGGACTGATCCGCAAGGAGTTGGCCGACCAGCAATCACTGCTGGACAAGGGGCTGGCCCAAGCCGCGCGCGTGCTGGCGCTGCAACGCGAAGAGGCAAGCCTCGACGGGCAGCGCGGCGAAATGATCGCCTCTGGTGCGCAAGCGCAAGAGCGTGTCACCGAGATCGATATCGAAATTCTGAAGCTGGGCACCGCCCGCCGCGAAGATGCGATCACCCGCCTGCGCGACCTGCAGGTACGAGAACTGGAGCTTGCCGAACAGCGCAGGGCGCTCAAGAACCGCCTAAGTCGGCTCGACATTCGTGCGCCGGTGTCGGGCATCGTCTATTCCAAGCAGGTTTTCACCCCACGCTCGGTGATCCGGCCCGCCGACCCGCTGATGTTCCTGATCCCGCAGGATCGCCCTCTTGTCATTGCCGCCCAGGTCGAGCCCATCCATGTCGACCAGGTGTTTGTCAGCCAAGAGGTGGTGGTGCGCTTTTCCGCCTTTGACAGCCGCACCACGCCCGAGCTTTTCGGCACGGTGGTACAGGTCTCTGCCGATGCCTTTGTCGACGAGCGCACCCAGGGCGCCTACTATCGCGCCGAGATCCGGCTTTCCGAGGAAGAGGTCGCCAAACTGCCAGAAGGGCTGGTGATGATCCCAGGCATGCCGGTCGAGGCTTTCATCAGAACCGATGACCGCACCCCGCTGGCCTATCTGATCAAACCACTGGCGGACTATTTCGCCAAAGCGTTCCGCGAAAGCTGACAGTACGCGCGATTTCCGGACGCCAACCCTGAAGACCTCAACCAAACTTTTCATGGATGAAACGACCGCCTCGATCCTTGATCCGGGGCGCGGCAAAACCAAAACCGGTCAGCGCAGCCGCATCTCCGCCAAATCCCGCCTCGGAGAAAATTTCGCCTACGTCAGCCGCCATTGGGATGGTTTGCAGACCTTCTTGACCGACGGGCGGGCCGAAATTGACAGCAACGGCGTAGAGCGAAAAATCCGGCCAATCGCAAGCGGCTGGTCATTATACACCCCTTCTTTAAGTGCTTGGAAACATTGAAAGCTGATCGGTAGAATTGCCCCGACACGGGCGCTCTTTCTGCATGATCGCGACCTGGACCGGCTCCGAGTGTAGGTCTTCGGCGCGGATTTGGTAGGGTGCACCCTCGACGAGCCGCTTTGCGGGCACAATTCCGCCTTTGATCAGCCGCCGGATCACATGATTGGTCACGCCAAGCTCTTTGGCCGCCTCGGTCATGGTGCGATATTCTGCGCCAGGTCGCGGTCGAACTGGACCCGGTCCGCGTCCGACGCGAAGCGCTTGTCCGCACCGGTATGATTCGCCAGTTCCCGGCTCAGGTAACAGTCGAGCGAGCGGTAGCTCAGCCGCGCGAAGAAGTCCCGCGCCAGGCTCGCGAAGGATTGGCCGCTCGAAAACGACGCCAGCGCCTTTCGGATCTCCGCGGGGGTCGGTTCAAAAAGTGTCGGCAGCCGGCCGCGCAACTGCACCGACAGGCTCTCCAACAGCGCCGCCTTCGCCATCTCGCCGGCATCCGAAGACCGCCCGGTCTGAAACTCGTAGTCGTCAACGGCGTTGCCCAGCCCCGCCAGCAACTGCGACACCGACCCAAGCGCCTGTGCATCGATCCCCAGATCATCCATGTAACCGTGATAATCCGGCGACCGCGCCTTGTGCGGCAGAACCACCAGCAGGTTGCTGACGAACTGAAAAAGGTCGTCCTTCGAGGCCCGCGCCAGATCGCGATCCGAGGCCCGCGCCGCCGCCTCGGCAATCTCTGAAATCGATGCGTTCGAATCGAGCAACTCAATGACAGCACGCCACTTCTTCGACCGTGCCAGCGTGCCGAGCCGAATATGGCCCATGCAATAAATCCTCCCGCCTCAGCCTAGTGCCTCGCTTCGCATGATTTGACGTCGTGGTGTTTTTCTGAATCACTCTCGAACAGATATTGGGAGGATATTGAGATGTCAAAACGGGGTCCTGTAGCGAAGTATGTTGTTCGACTGGATGTTGATGAGCGGTTGCAACTTGAGGATATGATCCGCACGGGGCGTGCGGCGGCGTATCGGCTGTTGAAGGCGCGGATATTGCTCAAGGCGGATGTGACGTCTGACGGCGGCGGCTGGAATGACACGCAGATTGCGGAAGCCCTGGAGACCAGCACTTCGACGGTCTTCCGCACACGCCGCCAGCTTGTGGAAGAAGGTCTTGAGGCGGCTCTGGCCCGCAATAAGCAGAGGGCACCGTCCACGTCAGCGATCTTTGATGGGGCCGCTGAGGCGAAGCTGATCGCATTAGCCTGTTCCGCTGCCCGGCAGCGTATGCCCTGGCATGCGCGAGAGGGGAACCTTGGCGCACATATTCGCAGACGGCGGATACGCGGGAGACAAATTGCGCGATGCGATGACCGAAATGAACGGCCCAACTATAGAGGTCATGAAGCGCCCGCCTGGTGTCACTGGCT
>JAAELR010000045.1 GCA_024226455.1 Paracoccaceae bacterium | reverse complement strand
AATACCGCCATTTCCCCAAACTCCACGGCCAAAGTGCGGCCAGAATCGCAGAAATGGCCCTATTGTGAAACAGGTCTAGAGTTCCAAGGCCAACGCAAGGGGGTGAGTAATTACTTGAGCGCGGGCGTCGCTCCTGCCGAGGAGTTTTGTCAGCACCGCGACGAACAAAGCCTTGTCGGGGTAGGCGGAGGCAAAGGCGATGCGGATGCGAGTGGCGGTTTCCATGACACGCGCCCCGATCTTGACAAGGCGTCTCTGGATCGTGGCAAACTCTGCGCGCTTCAGCCCGGCGGTTCTTGGCATGGCGTCCTGAACATCCCAAAGCATCCAGTAGGCGACGGTGTGAAGGATCAACCTCATCTGGTTGGCGAGCGCGGAGGAGCGGCCCGCGACTACCGCGCGCTGCATGAGCGGGTGCAGTGCGCCGGGGTCAAATGTTCCAGGGCTTTCGACGTTCAGATCGGCGGTCAGGGCCAGGGTCAGGTTGACTTCATGGACGCCTATATCCGCGACACCGAGCGGCTGGCCATGTTCCGACGGGCCATTGGTGACGGCGTGGCCATGTCGGTGCGCCAGGACGGCGCACATAACATGGACCGTGGGTCACGCTGGTCTGTCACCGATACCAGGCTGGTGGAAATGGTCTGCATCGGCGACAAGCCCCTGAGCGCGGTTCTCAAGGCGCATGGCTGGTCATTGGCCGGAAAAAACAGAAAGACCCTTCGCGCCGCCCTGTGCGCTGCTCTTGAGCGCATGCAGGGCATTTGAGTGCGCCTCATACAAAATGTTGTTGACAACATGGTCAACCGAATGCAACAGAGTCACTATCATCACCAAATGCGCCCGCCGGACCCCACCTGACAGGCGCCTCGCGGTGGTTCGCTTCGCGTT
>JAAELR010000044.1 GCA_024226455.1 Paracoccaceae bacterium | reverse complement strand
GTGAAATAAGGTTCCGAAAGAAGCTGCCTCGTCAGCGTTTCCTGGACTTTTTGGCCACGCATCCCCCGGCAGTTGTTGTGATGGAAGCATGTGGCAGCGCTCATTTTTGGTCACGCGAAATGATCAAACTGGGCCATGAGGCCAAGCTTATTGCGCCCCAATACGTTCGCCCATTTGTAAAACGGCAAAAAAATGATGCCGCCGATGCTGAGGCGATAGTCATAGCGGCACAGCGTCCGGAAATGCGCTTTGTTGAGCCAAAATCCGAGGAGCAGCAGGCAAGGGCTGTTTTGTTCAGAGCACGCCAACGCCTGCTACATCAGCGTACTGAGCTGGTAAACGCGCTGCGTTGCGTACTCGGTGAACATGGTCTCACGTTTCCCCGCGGGATTGGCAATATCAAGCGGATTGAGGAAACGTTAAATGATCCGAGCGCTCTTCTTTCTACCTTGGTTCGCGACGAGTGCATCGATCTGGTCAATCAAATCGCTGAGAAAACGGTCCGGTTCGACGTCAAAACGAAAACCGCAAAAGATCTTTCTGCTCAGTCTGACAACGCGCGACGCTTGCAAACGATGCCTGGTCTGGGACCGATAACGGCGCTGGCGATCGAGACCTTTGCACCGCCAATGGAGACGTTCAGATGCGGGCGTAGCTTTGCAGCATGGCTTGGCATCGTCCCTCGGCAGTATTCCTCCGGTGGCAAGGCCCGGCTGGGGCGCATATCAAAGGCAGGGCAATCGGATATCCGCAGACTATTGATCACGGGCGCTATGACGCGATTGAACTGGTTGGGCCGAAAAAGGATCCTGCCAGGATCGTGGTTGGCGAGATTGCTGGACAGAAAACCAAGGCTGCTCGTCGCAATCGCGCTGGCAAATAGAATGGCACGCGCCATTTGGGCAATGCTTACCAAAAAGGAGGATTTTCGAGATCCTGCGCAGGTCGCTATTACATAGCAACTTCGAAGAGCGAACCTGCAGACGCAGGAAACGGAGAGTGTAAGAAGTCGGCACCTTGAATGGGCAAAATGATCGTAGAGATCTGGAACGGGAAAACCAGTTTGGTTCTATGAGCGCATCAGCTCTACGGAGAGATTTGGACCCGCGCCGCAGATCACCATACCGGCCAGCGGCTTCTCAGATGCCGCATACGAAGGCCCAATAGAAGACCGCACTCGATCACTGGCCAAAAAAGGAAAAGAGCTCTTGCGCTCTGGGCGGCAACCATAGAAGAGGCAAGGCAGGGCAATTCCCCCTCGCGCTGGCCGGACAACTTGCTATAAGGCCCACACGTTGCCACACACGGAGTCTGCGCCCATGTCCGGAGAGCTGTCGCCCATCGACACCGCCAAGTTCGTCGCCGCCAAACGCGCCGTAGAGTTTGTCGAGGACGGCATGAAGGTGGGGCTTGGCACCGGCTCTACCGCGGCCTGGATGGTGCGCTGCCTGGGCGAGATGATCCGGGAAGAGGGGCTGAAAGTCACCGGCGTGCCGACCTCTACCCGCACCGCCGAACTGGCCCGCAAGGTGGGTGTCAAGGTAGTCAGCCTCGACGAAGCCAAGTGGCTGGATTTGACCATCGACGGGGCCGACGAGTTCGACCAGGACCTGAACCTGATCAAGGGCGGCGGCGGCGCGCTGCTGCAAGAAAAGATCGTCGCCACCGCATCCGACCGGATGGTCGTGATCTCGGATGCCAGCAAGCGGGTCGAGCGGCTGGGCAACTATCCGTTGCCGGTCGAGCTGGTGCCTTTCGGCTGGCAGACCACCAAGGCGCTGATAGAAGAGACGCTGGCGGGGTTGGACGTTCTGGGCCAGAACGTGACCCTGCGGCTGAATGGGCAAACGCCCTTTGTCACCGACGAGGGCAATTTCATCGTCGACCTGCATCTGCACCGTATCGCCAACCCGCGCCAGGTGAGCCTGGTGTTGAACCAGATCCCCGGGGTGGTTGAAAACGGGCTTTTCATCGATATCTGCGACGTGGTGGTCATCGGGCATGGCAGTGGCCGGGTCGAGGTGGACGACATCAACTCGGGCACCCATGAAGAGGACCGCATCGAATTCGTCGAGAGCGCTAACGTGTTCTCGGACCTGTCGGATTGATGGCAATCCGGTTGCGCTGAACGGGCGGCTCCCCGGGATATTTCAAGCCAGAGGAATAAGCCGGGGCGGCGGGCACATGCCGCCAACGGCTCGAACTTGGAGAAGCCGATGGCTTTTGACTATGACCTTTTTGTGATTGGCGGTGGTTCGGGCGGGGTGCGCGCGGGGCGCGTGGCCGCCGAGACCGGCGCCAGGGTGGCGCTGGCCGAAGAATACCGCATGGGCGGCACCTGTGTCATCAGGGGCTGCGTGCCCAAGAAGCTGATGGTGTTCGCCTCGGGGTATTCCGGCAGGATGCAAGAGGCCGCGGCCTATGGCTGGGACGTGCAGGCGGGCGCTTTCGACTGGGGCAGGTTCCGGCCCAGGATGCGCGCCGAACTGGACCGGCTGGAAAACATCTATCGCACCAACCTGGGCCGCCCCGGGGTAGAGATATTCGACCAAAGGGCGGTGATCGCCGATCCGCATACGGTGGAACTGGCCGACGGGCGGCGGTTCAGCGCCAAGCACATCTTGTTGGCCACCGGCGGGATGCCGTTCAAGCCGCCGCAGGTGCCGGGCATCGAACTGGCGGGCACCTCGAACGACGTGTTCCTGATGGAAGAGTTGCCGGGCCGCGTTCTGATCGTCGGCGGCGGCTATATCGCTTGCGAGTTTGCCTGCATCTTCAACGGCCTGGGGGTCGAGACCTCGCAATACTACCGGGGCGAGCAGATCCTGCGGGGCTTCGACGGCGAGGCACGCGGGCATATTGCCGAACTGATGCACGGGCGCGGCATCAACCTGCATGTGGGCACGGATGTAGAACGCATGGAACGCCGCGACGGCGGCATCTGGGTCAAGGCCACGGATGGGCGCGAGGCTGTTTTCGACCGGGTGATCTATGCCACCGGGCGGGTGCCGAATTCGGCCGGGTTGGGGCTGGAAGATGCCGGTGTCAGGCTTGGCCGCGGCGGCAAGGTCGAGGTGGATGCCTACAGCCAGACCTCGGTGCCGTCGATTTATGCGGTAGGCGACGTGACCGACCGCGTCAACCTGACGCCGGTGGCGATCCTCGAAGGCGCGGCCTTCGTGGAAACCGTATTCAACGCCAACCCGACCAAGGTCGGTCACACGGACATCCCCAGCGCCATCTTCACCCAGCCGGAATACGGCGCGGTGGGGCTGGGCGAGGAGGAGGCCGCCGGGCAGGAAGAGATCGAGGTCTATTGCGCCGCCTTCCGGCCGATGCAGAATTCCTTTATCGACAAGCCCGAGCGCGTGATGTTCAAGCTGATCGTCAGCAAGGCCACGCGCAGGATCTTAGGCTGCCATATCATCGCCGACGGCGCCGGCGAACTGATCCAGTTCGTCGGTGTGGCGATGAAGATGGGGGCCACGAAAGAGGACTTCGACGCCACCGTGGCGGTGCACCCGACCATGTCCGAAGAGATCGTGCTGATGAAGACACCTGTGCGCACGGCTTGATTTTCGCACCAAATAGGCACAGGTAGCAAAGCAACACCCGAACTGACGAAGGGAACAAGGCCGGATGGCAAGCAATGGTGGAGGCCCCTGGGGCGGCGGCGGCGGTGGTAACCGCGGCGGCGATGATGATGACGGCCGTGACGGCGGCGGGCGCAAGCCCGGCGGCGGCGACGGACCGCAGATCCCCGAGATCGACGATATCGTGCGCAAGGGGCAGGAACAGCTGCGCGTCCTGATGGGCGGCCGCGGCGGTGGCGGGCGGCCCAACGGCGATGGCGGCGGCGGAGGCCCACGTTTTACCCGCGGAACGCTGGGGATCGGGGTCATCGGCCTTTTGGCCCTGTGGCTGTTTGCGTCCTTTTATACGGTGAAACCGGAAGAACAGTCGGTTGAACTGTTCCTCGGCAAATACTCTGCCACCGGCAATCCGGGGCTGAACTTTGCCCCCTGGCCCGTGGTCACGGCCGAGGTCATCGCGGTAACCCGCGAACAGACCGAATCCATCGGTGAAGCGGGCACCCGCGGCAGCGATACCGGCCTGATGCTGACCACCGACGAGAACATCGTCGACCTGGATTTCCAGGTGGTCTGGAACATCAACGACCCGGCAAAGTTTCTGTTCAACCTGCGCGACCCCGAAGCGACGATCCGCGCGGTCAGCGAGTCGGCGATGCGCGAGATCATCGCGGCCAGCGAACTGGCGCCGATTCTGAACCGCGACCGGGCGATGATCGCCGACAACGCGCTGACGCTGATCCAGACGACGCTCGACAGCTATGACTCCGGGCTCAACATCGTGCGGGTCAACCTCGATAAGGCCGAGCCGCCGGAAAAGGTGATCGACGCCTTCCACGAGGTGCAAGCCGCCGAACAGGAACGCGACCGGCTGGAGCGTCAAGCCGATGCCTATGCCAACCGGAAGCTTGCGGGCGCCCGCGGTGAAGCCGCGCAAACGCTGGAAGAGGCCGAGGGCTACCGCGCGCTGGTCGTCAACGAAGCCCAGGGTGAGGCGAGCCGCTTTCTGGCGGTTCTGACCGAATATCGCAACGCGCCCGGGGTGACGCGCAAGCGTCTGTACATCGAGACCATGGAGCAGGTGTTGGGCGATGTTGACAAGATCATCCTCGACGAGGGTGTCACCGGCGCCGGCCAGGGTGTGGTGCCTTATCTGCCGCTGAACGAACTGCGCCGGGGAGGGAACTGAGCCATGCGTCGGTCAACACTCATTCTGCCAATCATTGTGGTCGCTGTCGCGGCGCTGCTGTCATCGGTCTTCATCGTGGACGAGCGCGAAAAGGTGCTGGTGCTGCAATTCGGCCAGATCAAGGCGATCAAGGAGGAACCGGGACTGGCCTTCAAGATCCCGCTGATACAGGAGGTTGTACGCTATGACGACCGCATCCTGTCGCTGGACACCAAAGAGACAGAGGTGACGCCCAGCGATGACCGCCGGCTGGTGGTCGATGCCTTCGCGCGCTACCGCATTGCAGATGTGGAACAATTCAGGCAGGCGGTCGGTGTCGGGGGGCTGCGCACCGCCGAGGACCGTTTGTCGGATATTCTGAACGCCCAGATCCGGGCGGTTCTGGGGGCCGAAGGTGTGACATCGAACACCATCCTGTCAGCCGAACGGGCCGTGCTGATGGCGCGGATCACGGCGCAGGCCAGGGCAAGGGCGAAGCCGCTGGGGCTGGACGTGGTCGATGTGCGTCTCAAGCAGACCAACCTGCCCAGACAGAACCTCGACGCCACCTTTGCCCGGATGCGGGCAGAGCGTGAACGCGAAGCCGCCGACGAGATCGCCCGCGGCGAGGAAGCTGCGCAGCGGGTCCGGGCGCAGGCTGACCGGACGGTGGTCGAACTGACCTCGGAAGCGACACGTGAGGCAGAGATCGTTCGCGGTGAAGCCGATGCCGAGCGCAACAAGATCTTTGCCGAGGCCTACGGGCAGGACGAGGAGTTTTTCGAGTTCTACCGCTCGCTTGCGGCCTATACGCGCTCGCTGCAGGGCTCGAACTCGACGCTGGTGATCACGCCGGACAGCGATTTCTTCAACTATCTCGACAGCGCCACGGGCCGGGCATCGGAGTGATGTCCACCATCCTGCTGGCGGTCGGGCTGGTGTTATGTGTCGAGGGGCTGGTGTTCGCACTGGCCCCTTCGCGTCTGGAGGATATCATGGAGATCCTTCGCCAGATCCCGCCCGAGACGCGGCGGATGATCGGGCTTCTGGCGCTGGGGCTTGGTGTCGTGCTGGTCTGGGCGGCAAAACTGCTGGGAGCATAGGATGGTTCCGGCGGGTGCAGAAAAAAACCGGCGACTTGCCGCGCAACGGTTTCACGAGCCTGTTACAAGGGTTTTTGCCCGCGCCCGAAGATGACATGGTTTTCACAAGCCTTTGACTGCGTGCGACCAGGGATTGAGTTGTGCATGGATGCACTTATCTGGATGCTTGTTCGCACAAGACTGCGCCGGAGGCGACACGCCATCGGGCCAATCAGAAACGGAGACGTAAAGTGACCTCTCAGGCAATCACCATCCCCAACCCGGCCCGCGCGGCCTGGTTCATCGCCCTGGGCCTGGCGTTCCTTGTCGCGCAGACCCTCATGGCGGCGGCCCAGAACCGCCCCGGCAGCTTTGCCGATCTGGCGGAGACAATCAGCCCCTCTGTGGTGAACATCACCACCTCGACCACCGTCGCGGCCTCGACCGGGCCCAACCCGATCGTACCCGAGGGCTCGCCCTTCGAGGATTTCTTTCGCGACTTCATGGACCCCAACCAGCCCGGTTCGCCGCGCCCGCGCCGGTCGAGCGCGCTGGGCTCGGGTTTCGTGATCTCTGAAGACGGGTTCATCGTGACCAATAACCACGTGATCGAAGCGGCCGACGAGATCAAGATAGAATTCTTCTCGGGCGACGAACTGCCTGCCAAGGTGATCGGCCGCGATCCCAACACCGACATCGCAGTGCTGAAGGTCGAAAGCGACGAACCGCTGCCCTTTGTCAATTTCGGCGACAGCGACGTGGCCCGCGTCGGCGACTGGGTGATGGCCATGGGCAACCCGCTGGGCCAGGGCTTTTCGGTCTCGGTTGGTATCATCTCGGCCCGTGGCCGGGCGCTCTCGGGGAGCTATGACGACTACATCCAGACCGACGCCGCCATTAACCGCGGCAATTCGGGCGGACCTCTGTTCAACATGGACGGCGACGTGATCGGGGTGAACACGGCGATCCTGTCGCCCAATGGTGGCTCTATCGGCATCGGGTTCGCCATGTCCGCAAACGTGGTGACCGGCGTCGTGCAACAGTTGCGCGAGTTCGGCGAGACCCGCCGCGGATGGCTGGGCGTGCGCATCCAGGATGTGGAACCGGACGTGGCAGAGGCGATCGGGCTGGCCGATGCCGTCGGCGCGCTGGTGACGGATGTGCCCGACGGTCCGGCGAAAGAAGCCGGGATCAAGGCCGGCGACGTGATCGTTTCGTTTGACGGGCACGACGTGCTGGACACGCGCCAGTTGGTGCGCATCGTCGGTGCCACCGAGGTCGGCAAGGCGGTGCGTGTCGTGGTATTCCGCGACGGCGGAACCGAGACGCTGATGGTGACGCTAGGCCGGCGCGAAGAGGCCGAGGGCGTGGTTCCCGCGGTGGCGCCCGCCAACGAACCTATTGAGAAGGATCTGCTGGGCCTAACGGTGACCCCGTTGACCGACGAGCTGCGCGAGCAGCTTGGCTTTGGCGAGGGGCTTGCCGGGCTGGTGGTGCGCGAGGTCGACGAAAGCACCGAGGCGCATGACAAGGGCCTGCGCGCCGGCGACGTGATCACCGAGGCCGGGCAGCAGAAGGTGGTGACGCTCGGCGATCTGGAGGACCGGATCGAAGAGGCCCGCGAGGCCGGGCGCAAGTCGCTGCTGCTGCTGGTGCGCCGTGGCGGAGAGCCTCGTTTCGTGGCGTTGTCGCTGGGATAAGGCGCTACCGGCTGAGGTAGAAAGGGTGTCCACGGACACCCTTTCGGGTGGGCAGGGCGCTCATCGGCCCCTGCGGGCCCTCCTCGCTTCGGCCAGCGGCTCCGACCGGAGGGGAACAACAAGCGGTCAGAGCGTGTCGCGTTCAACCGGTTTCAGGCACGCATCCCCATGGACGAAGCCCCGTTTACGCGCCACAACGCATTCGGCCATGGGGATGGACTCAATTCTACGCCACACGCCAGGGCGTGTTGAAATTCAGGTTTCCCAAATCGCTTTACTTCTGATTCAAGCTTCAAAAAGTAGTTTGGCATGTTTTCGGACCGTTCTGTCATCACCGATCAGATGTGGGCGTTGATGGAGCCGCATTGTTTGGGCCGAAAATGCGATCCGGGCCGGACGGGCAGTGATCAGCGATTATTTCTGGAGGCGGTTTTGTGGATTGCACTGATTGCCCCTGGCGGGATCCTCCGCCCTGTTTTGGCAAATGGAACACTGTCTTCAAGCGGTTCCGCGATTGGGTGAAAGCCGATGTTTTCAAACGCATTTTCGACGCGTTGTCTGGGGAACCCGACATCGGGCATGCCATGATTGACAGAACGATTGTCAAAGTTCATCGTCACTGCCAAGGCGCAAAAGGGGGACACAAAGCCAGGCTATTGGGAAATCCAGAGGCGGGCCAGGCACCAAAATTCTGGCAGTGGTTGATGGTCTGGGAAATCCTGCACGGTTCAGCGTGATGCCGGGACAACGCGGGTGAAACGACCGATGTGACTGCGTTGATGGAGGATGTCGGTTGCGGCGCGTTCCTTGGCGACAAGGCTTGTGACGCAAACTGGTTGCGGGAAATGTTGTCCGCACTTGGCATTGAGCCCGTCGTACCCGCCTGAAAGGGGCGCAAACACCCTGCTCCCCATGATGAAGAGAAATCCAAATGGCGGCGCCTGGTCAAGAACTATTTCCAAAAGCTGCGGGAATTCAAATGCATAGCCATGCGGTCAGACAAAACAGACCAAAGCTTCTCCGCGATGATCTATGTCTCCGCTACAATCAGAAACGCTCGGTGAATCGGCCCAAGCATTGCGTCAGCGAGGACAACGCCGCCTTGGACATCACACAGACCGGATGGTCCGGCCCGGGATGCACCCCCCAGCAGGACGAAGTATTGACGATTGCCCCACCCCCGGCGCCGGCCATGATCGCAATCGCCGCGCGGCAGAGGCGAAACGGCGCCTCGACATTGACTGCCATCGACAGGCGAAAATCCTCGTCGGTGGCTTCGGTGATCCGGCCGCGTGTGATGATGCCTGCGTTGTTGACCAGAATATCCAGCCCCCCCAGCGTCTCGGCCGCCCGGCTTGGCAATGCATCACAGAACGCCCCGTCGGTCAGGTCGCCGGCAAACCCCGCCTCGGCCCCAAGCCCGTCAACCGCCCGGTCGGTCACGGCCACGCGCGCACCACCCGCCCGCAGCCGAGCTACGATAGCCCGTCCGATACCGCCCGCCGCACCGGTCACCAGCGCTCATTTGCCCCCAAACCGCATCTTCTTCTCGGTCCCAAATATGGAATTTCCAAAGACGGCGACGCGCGCCGCCGTCGCCATCCGGGTGATCATTCGCCATTTACCAAATAGTCTTGCCGCGGTAGCGGCGCATTTTGACAACAGCCGCCACAATCAGAACTCCTGGTTCAGTGCATCCGCCGCCGGGATCTCGCGCTCGCGCCGGTCAATGTAGTCGCGCAATGCCTCGTCCACCCCCGAATCGAGCCGCGGTTCCCGATACTCGTTCAGCAGGTCACCCGCCCGCTGCAACGCACGTTCATTGATCTCGGCGCCACCCTCGGCTCGCCATTGCTCGATCGGGTTGTTGTCGAACATCTCGGGCATGATGAAGGCCCTCTGGAAGTTCTCCAGCGTATGCGGATGACCCAGATAGTGCCCGCCCGGGCCCATATCGCGCACCGCCGCCAGACCAGCGTCGAAATCATCCCAGCGTATACCCTCGGCCAAACGGTAGCCCATGGCGCATTGCTCCGCATCGACGACGAATTTCGCCATCGAGCAGTGCATCCCCGCCTCGTTCCAGCCTGCCGAATGCCAGATATAGTTGCAGCCCGCATGCAGCACCGCCATCAACGTCGTGGCGCTTTCATATCCCGCCTGTGCGTCGAATGTCTTGGCCCCGCCCAGCGCGTTCGACGACCGCCACGGCACGCCATAGTACCGTGCCATCTGGCCGATCATGTAGTTCATCAGGCTGATCTCTGGCGTGCCCGCCATCGGCGCCCCGGACTTCATCGAAACCGTCGACAGGTAATGCCCGTAGATCGCCGGCGTGCCCTGGCGCACCACCTGGGTATAGGCCAGCGCCGACAGCGCCTCGGCGTTCAACTGCGCCACTGTCGGCGCTACAGAGGCCGGTGTGTTGGCCCCGCCCAGCACGAAGGGCGAACAGAGAATCGGCTGGTTGCGTCGCGAGAACGCCCGCAAAGCGCCCAGCATGGTTTCGTCCCACACCAACGGGCTGTTGCCGTTGCAATTGCCGGTGACCACGGCATGGGTTTCCATGAACTCCGCCCCGAACACGATGGCGCACATGTCCAGCACATCCTCGGCATTCCTGGGGCTGGTGGTCATGCCCATGAAGGTCTTGTCGGAATGCTTCATCGACGAATAGGTGATGCGCAGATGCAGCTGGCTGATCGGGTGATCATAGGGCTCCACGATATGGTGCGCCGTGCTGTGCAGCGCCGGCAGCATATGGGACAGCTTGTGGAAGTTGGCCAGATCCTCCAGCGTCGGATTGCGTCGCACGTCGTCGAGATCGCGCAGGAAGGGCGCCCCGGTCATCGGCACGAAGATGCTGTGATCCTGCCCAAAGGGCAGGTTGTTGGCCGGATTGCGGGCGTGATAGGTGAATTCCGCCGGGATCGTCGCGATAAGATCTCGCACCAGCCCGCGGTCGAGATGCACCACCTCGCCGCGCACATCCGCCCCCACCCGGCGCCAATCCTCCAGCGCTTGCCCGTCGCGGAACACCACGCCCACATCCTCCAGGATGCCCATCGAGGCTGCATCGATCCGCGCCACCTGTTCGCCATCCATCGGCTCGCAATGGGGCAACCGCCGTTTCAGCGCTGGCAGCATGGTCACGTCGCGCGCCTGCCGCACTTCCTTGCGCGCCCGCCGCCCCCGGCGCACGGTTCCAACGGCAACCACGGTCATTCGTCCCTGTCCATGCTGGCGGAAATCCGGTTCAGCAGCCCGGGCAAGGCATCGAAGCTGCCACCGTCCCGCAGCCCTTGATACATCTGAATGTTCAGTGTCTTCGGCGTCGCCAGCGCCTGCCGTTCCGCAGTCAACCGCCCTGCACCGTCCTTTTCGATATTGCCAAGCACACCGGCGATCAGATTGGCGACATAGATCTCGGCCTTGCCCGCATCACCGGTCTGGCCCGCCAGCCAGCCGCTTGCCGCCTCCATCATTCCCAGCATGCCCGAGGGCAGGGCCGATACGGCGAAATGATATCTCAGCGCCGCCTCGTCCGCTTGCGGCAGCACCGGGTTCGCATCGCCAAAGAGCGCCTGCAGCACGCCCGGATCGCCCGCCACCGGCAAGGGGCAGCCGCCGGATTCGACAAAGCCGAAGGGGATCGTCGCTGAAATACCCGTCACCGGCGCGCAGACGGCCGCGATTTCGGCCATCGGCACGCCTGCCATGACCGAGACGATCCGCTGCCCCTCACGCCAGCGCAACCCGTCCAAAACCCCGGCCCAAACCGCAGGACGCAGGCAGAAAAACACGATGTCAGAGGCGTCGATCACCCCCTGGTTCGGCGCCACATCGATGCCCAGGCCTTCGGCGACCAGCCCCGCCACAACCCCGGCATTGCGCTCGGAAACCGTCACGCCATGCCCCTTGCGCGCCAAAGCCCGTGCCATGGGTGCCGCGATATGGCCGGTGCCGATGAACCCGATGCGAGTCATGTTCGACCTGCTCTTTGCGTTTCAATACTCAATGTTTCCGCCCAAACAGCCTGGCGAGAAAACCGGGTTTCGGGGCCCGTCTCTCTTTCTTTTTCAAGAGCAAAAAGCAATCCACTTCTTCGGCCTTCAGCCAGTGGTCGTGTCGAAACCCATGAAAGCTCGCGGCTACGTTCAAGGGCACCTCGAAGTAGACATCGTCTTCCGGATCTCGCAACAGAGCCGCGTGTGCCTTTTCGGACTCGAGACGGAAGACGTCTGGAACGTTGCCGTCGCTGGACAGGTTCTCGGGGACGATCCCCTCGTCACCCTGCCAGTGGATTTCCCAAGTTTTGATCCACCCATCGTAGGCCCAAACGGTCGAAGCATTCACCGTTTCGTTCACGATGCAGTAGAGGACCAGCCGATCCCACGACAAGGCCTTGAGGTGTTTTTCGTTTTCATGTCCGAATAACTCATCCTCGCACCACAACACCGAAACCCCGTCCTTTTTCCGGGCTGCCCAATATGAATTGGCGGGCATCTCGTCAGCTGTTCCGAGTACTTCCAAACCCATACCCCGCGCGAGTTCGTCTGCGGGCAAATCCGCGGTGATGAAACTGATCCGAAACCCCATTAGCCCACATTGTCCCCGTCGCGGGGATCGGTCAGGTCGATCCAGATTGTTTTGAGCTCTGTATACTGATCATGCGCTGCCAGCCCGTTGTCACGCCCGCCAAAGCCCGACTGCTTCATGCCACCAAACGGCGTGGTGATATCACCCTCGCCACAGCAGTTCACCGTCACCGTACCGGCCCGGATTTCACATGCGGCACGGATCGCCTGGCGGGTATTGGCGGTGAAAACGCTGGCCGTCAGCCCATAATCGGTTTCGTTGGCCACCGCGATGGCCTCTTCGGTCGAGGCCACCTCAATCACGCTCAGTACCGGGCCGAAAATCTCTTCCCTCGCGCGAGGGTCATCGCGGGAAACCACATAGAGCGTCGGCTCGAAGACCGGTCCGTCGGCCTTGCCGCCTGCCAGCGCCTCGCCGGTCAGATAGCCAGTCACCTTCTGGCAATGGGCCGCGTCGATCAGCGCGCCCAGATAGTTGGCCGGGTCCAGCGGATCGCCGGTCTTCCAGTCGCGCAGGCGGGCCAGAACCCGCTGCATCAACGGTTCGAGCACCGCCTTGTGCACGATCAGCCGCGACGCGGCAGAGCAGTTCTCTCCCATGTTCCAGAACGCCGCGTTGACCACATGCTCGGCCACATGGTCGAGGTTCTCGGCATCGGCCAGCACCACGGCGGGGTTCTTGCCACCGCATTCCAGAACCACCTTTTTCAGATTGCTGTCGGCAGAATAGCGCAAGAACCGCCGGCCCGTTTCGGTCGATCCGGTGAAACTGACCATGTCGACGCCCATATGCCGCCCCAGGGGCTCTCCCACCGATGGCCCATCGCCGGGCAGCACCTGCAGCACGCCGTCCGGCACGCCCGCCATGGATGCAAGCTCGGCCACCCGCAGCGCCGTCATGCTGGTCTGCTCGGCCGGTTTCACGATCACCGAGCAACCGGCCGCCAGCGCCGGTCCGATCTTCCAGGCCAGCATCAGCAGCGGAAAATTCCACGGCAGGACCGCCGCCACCACGCCCACCGGTTCTCGCACAATCATGGCTATCGCATCGTCGCCCGATGGTCCGGTCTGGTCATAAATCTTGTCGATCGCCTCGGCATGCTACCTGATGCAGGCGACCGTCTCGGGGATGTCGATCGCTTCGCAATCGCGTATCGGCTTGCCGCACTCAAGGCTTTCCATCACAGCCAGTTCACGCCGATTTCGGGTGATCAGCCTTGCCAGCCTGATCAGAACTTCTTTTCTCTCTGTGGGGTGGGTTTTGGCCCATCGCCCCTGGTCAAAAGCCCCGCGCGCCTTTTCGACGGCCAGATCCACGTCCCTGGCACTCGCCGTGGCAATCCGCGTCAGCTCCTCGCCCGTCGCCGGGTTCAGCGTCGGCATCATCGCGCCCCGGCCCTTGCGGAACTTGCCGTCGATGAAAGGCGCGGATGGAAAGCTGATTTCACCGGCGATGGCAGCATATTCGGCGCGGGTCAGAAGATCGGTCATCGCGCTCACTCCCCTGTACCTGACTTGATCCGGGACCTCTTGATTTCGGTAACATTCGACGGTTCGGCAGACCCGGCCTCGATAGCGGCAATCGTGGTGTCCATAGTGCGGATCACCTGTTCCAGCTCTCGTCTGGCGTCCTTGTTCAGCGGCTGCATCGGTTTGCGCGGAGGTCCGGCGTCGATGCCCCGCAACGTGACCCCATGCTTGATACACTGCACAAAGGCGCCGCCCTGTTCCAGCACCCGCATCAACGGCAGCATGGCCGACATAATAGCGCGGCCCTTAGTGAAGTCGCCCTCGGCGGCGCAGGCGCGGTAGAGCGCGATATGAGCCTGGGGCGCGAAATTCGAGCCCGCACAGACCCAACTGCGCGCGCGCCAGGCGAAGAACTCCAGCGCCTGATCATCCATGCCGCACGACAGCGCGATATGCGGATAGTCGCGGGCCAGCATGTGCAGGCGATCAGGGTCGCCCGAGCTTTCCTTGATGGCGCAGAAATTCGGGCTGCGGCCCAGTCGGTCTAGGCATTCGGCGTCCATGTTAACCGACATTCGGCCCGGGTAGTTATACAGCATCACCGGCAGGTTCGCGGCCCGGTCGATGGTTAGCGCATGCAGCGTGATCTCGCGGCCTGTCGGATAGGTATAGGGGGGCGTGGCGACAAGCAGGGCGTCGGCGCCCGCCGCTTTCGCCGCCTTGGCAAACATCACCGAATCCTCGGTGCGCATGGCGCCGGTGCCGATGATTATCGGCACCCTGCCCGCAATCAGCGCCTTGGCGCGGGGCATCATGTCGATGCGTTCTTCGGCTGTCTGAGCATAGTACTCACCGGTGGTTCCGGCGACGATGATACCGTGCACTCCGGCGCCGATCAGATATTCGACCGTCTCCCCCAACGCTTTCTCGTTCAACGAGAAATCCTGATGGTATGGGGTAATCAGAGGCGTGAAGATGCCTTCAAACTGCATGGGTTTTTTCCTTCAGCGAAATCACGTCGACAGGCAGCGGGTCGGGGCGCACGAAACGTTCCATGTGGTCGCGCGACAGGTCCCAATGAGCCAGCGTCAGGTCGACGGCGATGCCGCCATCGCTGGCCTCGATGGCGGCGATCATGCCGTCGTGCTGCTCCACCGCCTTCAGAATCAGCACGCTCTCGGCAGGCGAGGCGGGGCGATAGAATGTCTGGCTCAGCCGTGTGTGGTCGATCAGCAGGCGGTTCAGGGCGGCCGTCAGATAGGGGTTCTGCGCCATCTCGCCGATCAGGCCGTGAAACCGGTGATTGGCCAGCGCCGCCTCACCCGGGTCATTGGTGCCGGTCGCGGCGGCAAAACCGGTCTGCGCGGCCTTCAGGTCGTCAAGCTGCGCAGCGCTGCGGTTCTCGGCAGCCAACCGCGCGATGTTGGCATAGACCATCGGCGCGGTCTGGAAGAACACCCGAATGGTGGAAAGGTCCATCAAGGCAACCTTGGCACCACGATTGGCCGCCAGCGTGATGAAACCTTCGCCCGACAACCGTTGCAGCACCTCGCGCAATGGAGTGCGAGAGATGCCGTACTGCGCGGTCAGGCTGGCCTCGTCGAGATCGAACCCCGGCGCAAGGTCGGTGGCCAGGATCCGGCGGCGCAGATCGGCAAGGCAGTTTGCTTTGCTGGGTTTGGGCATGAGCGACTCGGACATACTTGTACACATAATGTATACTCCTGCGCCTGAATTGACCTGAAGATTGACCTCAAATCACTTTGTATTCCTTGAGCGAGACGACGCGGAAGTTATCCGTAACGGTGTCGCGGAACTCACGCCATCTGTCGGGCAGGGTCTT